>CAYNPX010000233.1:0-1657 GCA_964399205.1 uncultured Butyricicoccus sp. | reverse complement strand
GCTTTTACTCGATCTGTTTTTTGCTCTGTTATTACACCGGTTCAATCCATGCCTTATATGCGTCATACTCTTCCTGTGTGACATTCATAACACGCAATGTATTGGTAAACGGCGTCATGCCAACCGGAAGTCCGGCGGTTAATACCAGCGTATCGCCCGGCTGACAGCAGCCTGCCAGAATCGCGGCTCTGCAGGCCTCTGCATACAGCATGATATCCGTCGGCTGCTTGTGACATAGCATCGGAATTACGCCCCACGAGAGTGCCAGCCGGTGATATGTTTCCTTCGTATACGTCGCGCCGATAATCGGCTTTGCCGGCCGGAAACGAGCAACTGCATTTGCGGAATGTCCCGAACTGGTCAGCGCGACAATCGCGCTGCTGTCCAGCAGCTCGGATGTTGTGACCGTTGCGCCCGCAATACCAGTCGTCATCGCGTCGCCGACAAACCTGGCGTTGTCGAGCAACTGGGCGCGACGCTTCGCATAGTCAATATCCGCTTCCGTGTTGACGCAGATATTCGCCATTACGCGGATGGTTTCGATCGGATATTTGCCAACCGAAGTCTCGCCGGACAGCATAACCGCGCCCGTGCCATCGTATACGGCATTTGCAACGTCGGATACCTCCGCGCGGGTCGGGCGCGGATTGTGCGTCATAGAATCCAGCATCTGTGTGGCGGTGATGGAAATCTTGCCGTTATACATGCATTTACGAATGATCTTCTTCTGCATCAGCGGCAGCTCATCAAACGGAACCTCAACGCCCATATCTCCGCGCGCCACCATGATACCGTCTACTTCCTTGATGATCCTGTCCAGATTATCATAGCCTTCACGATTTTCAATCTTCGCAATAATACGGATCTTATCCAGCATTTTCTTCCGGCGGAGAATCTTTTTCAGATCCTTTACATCCGCCGCTGTGCGTACAAACGATGCCGCGATGAAATCGACCTTCATATCGCAGCCAAATTCGATATCCTTTTTATCCTGTTCGCTGACATATGGCATATTCAGCGATACGCCCGGAATGTTGATCGACTTCCGATTGGACAGCGATCCGCTGTTTTTTACGCGACAGGTAATATCGGTGTCTGTTACCTGTTCAACAATCATTTCAATAAGACCGTCGTCGATCAGAATGCGCATACCGTTTTTTACATCGGACGGCAATCCCGTGTATGTGATCGAAACGATCTCATTTGTTCCTTCCACCTCACGGGTTGTCAGCGTAAACAGCTGACCTTCCTCCAGCGTGATCTTCCCCTCAGCAAAGGTTTTGATACGGATTTCCGGTCCCTTGGTGTCCAACAGAATGCCGAGCGGAGCGCCCATTTCGTCTCGCACCTGACGAACCATATCAATGCGCTTTTTCTGCTCTTCGTGCGAGCCGTGACTGAAATTCAATCGCGCTACATTCATACCGGAACGTATCATCTCACGAATCATTTCCGGACTGTCTGTTGCCGGACCAAGCGTACATATTATTTTTGTCCTTCTCATAACAAATGCATTCCTCTCACAGTATAATTCCCAATATAGAAATAATGCTCTCTATTATAGTATACCGGGAATCGCAATTTTATTGCAAGCCATATAGGATGAATGTTATGGTTATATTTTGGGCATATTTGGAGATCAGGCATATTTTTTACA
>CAYNPX010000232.1:0-1665 GCA_964399205.1 uncultured Butyricicoccus sp. | reverse complement strand
CTCCCTCTTGAACTGTTCATGCAGCCAGGTCAGCGCGTCGTGCAGTGTGCCGACGGCATTGCACAATCCGAGGTCAACCGCGTCCTGCGCGCCGAGCACGGTGCCGACATCGCTGGCAAGCGCGTCCGTCTGCATCATCCGGCGGCTCAGTTCGGTTTCTTCTACGGAAGAATTAGCGACAATAAATCGGGTAATGCGGCTTTGAATCTGCCGGAAATATTCATAGGTCTGCGGCGCGCCGATCACGGTCCCGCTGATCCGCACCGGATGCAGCATCATAGACGCGGAGGGTGCAATGAGCGTGCGCTGTGCCGCGACGGCAAGCGGGATGCCGATGGAGTGCCCGCCGCCGAGCACAAGCGAGATGGTCGGTTTTTTCATTCCGGCGATCAGCTCCGCAATCGCAAGTCCGGCCTCGACGTCGCCGCCCGCCGTATTGAGCAGGATGAGCAGCCCGTCGATATCCGGACTTTCTTCAATCGCGGCAAGCTGCGGCAGCACATGCTCATATTTTGTCGTCTTGGTGCTCTCCGGCGCTTCCTGATGTCCTTCAATCGTACCGATGATCGTGATGCAGTGGATATTTCCATTCGGCGCGTGTGTGGTAACAGAACCGGTATCCGGCTCCTTATTGGTATCTGATCGTGTCTCCGACATGAAATGCTCTCCCCTTTTTTATCCGCTATATTTGAAAATTTTCTGTCTGGAACAGTTGACAAAACAGCTTTATACGAATAGTTATCCACATTTCCACAGAGTTATCCCCAGATTCATGTGAAAATCGGTGGAAAACCTTGTGCATTTGTGGATAACCGCAAAGTTTTAAACAAATTATCATGACAGCCATGATAAAATCGACGATTTTATGAAAACTTTTTTCGGTCTGGCCGCCGAAAAACATCTGTCAAAATGACAGTGTACGGTGAGTAATCAAAAATCCGCGCAAAAATTGTGATATTTTTTGAAAATACAGCAATTTGTAATCAAATGACAGGAATATTTTGCCCGCGCTGCCGGAAGTTATACACAGGTTTTGGAAAAAAGCATGGATAAATTTTAATGTCTGTGCAAAAGCATTGGGAAACCTGTTGTAATCATATTGTAGCTTGACAACCAATATTATATGACATATAATATTGTAAAAGAAAAAGGAGGCGATCATCGTGTCCTTTCCCATTTCATCCGGCTTATTGGACGCAGTTGTCCTGTCTGTATTGGAGCGGGAAGATGCCTATGGCTACCGCATCACACAGCAGGTGCGCAGCAGGCTGGAGATCTCGGAATCTACCTTGTATCCGGTATTGCGCCGGCTGGAAAAAAACGGCGATCTGACGGTATATGATCGGGCATTTGATGGAAGAAACCGGCGGTATTATGCCATCACACCGACCGGACGGCTGCGGCTGGCGGATTATCGCAGAGATTGGTATAGCTACCGCAATGGCATCGAGGCATTGTTATTCGCAGGAGGTGAGACGAAATGAACCGGACTGAATTTATGCGCCGGCTGGCGCAGGCTTTGCGCGACATGCCGGAGGAGGAACGCCGCCGCGCATTGGAATATTATGAAAATTACTTCGATGAGGCGGGACCGGAAAAGGAAGCGGAGGTTCTGCGCACGTTGGGCGCGCCGGAAAAGGTCGCGGCGGATATCCTGCGGGATTT
>CAYNPX010000231.1:0-1674 GCA_964399205.1 uncultured Butyricicoccus sp. | reverse complement strand
TTTTTTATGTCACCTCAATGTCGCCATAGGAGCCGCGGATGAGCCGGAGCAGGTCATCCGGCGCCAGCTCGACCTGAAAGCCGATTTTTCCGCCGGAGACGATGACAGTCGGCAGCGCGCGTGCGGACTGGCTGAGCACGGTGGGAAACTGCTTCTTCATGCCGATCGGGCTGCATCCGCCGCGGATATAGCCGGTCAGCTTGTTGATCTCCTTTACATGGATCATCTGAACAGACTTTTCACCGACCGCCCTGGCGGCCTTTTTTAAATCCAGCTCGGCGGCGACCGGAATGACAAAGACGAAATGCCCGCCGGACTTGCCGACCGTCACGAGTGTCTTGTATACGCGCTCCAGCGGCTGTCCCATTTTTTCCGCGACCGTGATGCCGTCCACGTGGACGCCGTCGGATTCATAGGAATACTGCCGGTAGGCGATCTTCGCGCGATCCAGCATACGCATCGCGTTTGTTTTGACTTCTGCCATAGGAAAAACCTCCGATTGGGAAATGGATTGCATACGTTTATTCTACACCAAACCGCGGGGAAATCCAAGCTGTCATTGGTTTAGACCGCATGATTGTGATGAAATCAGAGGAACGAACCGCAGGGACGGTCGTCTGCGTGCACCAGACAAGCTGCACGCAGGTATCATATGGAGAAATGGTTTTCCCGCGTGCCCTCCATGCACGCGAAATGATATGTGTGCACGTGCACGCAAACTAGAAAATTGCTGCGGGCACGTGCCAATAATTTGTTTAATATGCGAATTTACTTTTTTTCTGCGGCGATGTATACTAAGTGCAACAAAAGAGAAACAGGCTGAAAAACACAGGGAATTAGACAAGAAAAACAGGCAAGCAAACAACTGACGCATAGACATCTATACCAATTTCTTTGTGGTATAGACAAGTGGAGGGATGCAAAATGAAACGTATGTCGTCATCACTGCGTGCAAAAGAAGAATTTTTAACGATGTGTCGGGAAGGTGAATTTAAAGCCGGCGACCGTCTGCCGTCTGAAATGAAAATGGCGCAAAAGTTTGGTGTCAGCCGTGAAACATGGCGCGCGTCGCTGGAACTGCTCCGCCGCGAGGGTATCATCTACTCCAAACACGGTGTTGGTACGTTCCTGATGGAGGTTTCTGCGAAAATGGAAAATGATTTGACTCGCTTATGCGCAGTCAGCGACATGATCCGGCAGGCTGGTATTGCAGAAGGCCCAAGCACCTATACAACCGGTTTGACAATTCCGAACCATGAAATTGCATCTGCGCTCAATGTAAAATCCGGTATCAATGTATTTTATATCAATCGCACCCGCTGCGCAAAAAACGGAGAACCGATCTGCTGCAGCCTGCATTATATTCCGGTTTATCTGGCGGATGAACTGGATCCGCTGCATATGCCGGATTCGCTGTTCACCTATTTTGAACGGCGCAAGGGCATTTTTGTCAGCCGTTCCTCGGCGCACCTGCTGATTCCGCAGGCAAACGACCCGCTGGCGGCGCAGCTGCGCGGCGACGACGCGACAATGGCGATCCTCGGCATGGAGCAGCAGCACTTTGATTCCCGCGGAAATCCGGTGCTGTATACGATCGATTATCTGCGCAGCGAGATATTCCACTTCTCCGTCACGCGTATCCGCGAAAAGTAAGACAATATCCCGGTCTGTAGA
>CAYNPX010000230.1:0-1681 GCA_964399205.1 uncultured Butyricicoccus sp. | reverse complement strand
CAGAGGTTCCTTAGATCCTTGCTACGCCGCTGTCGCGTGCGGCCTTGGAAACTGCTGCCGCGACGGCATCCTTGACGCGCGGGTCAAACGGCTTTGGCATAATATATTCCGCATTCAGTTCGTCGTCGGAAATCAGGCCGGCAATGGCATATGCCGCCGCGATCTTCATTTCCTCGTTGATATCCGAAGCACGGACATCCAATGCGCCGCGGAATACGCCCGGGAACGCCAGGACGTTGTTGATCTGGTTCGGGTAATCCGAACGGCCTGTCCCCACAACAGCCGCACCGCCGCGCCTTGCTTCATCCGGCATGATCTCCGGCACCGGATTTGCCATCGCAAAGACCATCGGATCCTTTGCCATCGTGCGAACCATATCCGCCGTCAGTACGTTCGGAGCGGACATGCCGAAGAAGATATCAGCGCCCGGCAGAACATCTGCCAGCGTACCCTGTTTGTTTTCCGGATTGGTGATGGTTGCCATATACGCCTGCTCAGCGTTCATCTGCTCGCAGCCTTCATACAATGCGCCGAACTTGTCGCACATGATAACGTCCTTTAAGCCCATGTTTACCAGCAGCTTGGTCACTGCGATTGCAGCGGAGCCGGCACCGTTGACGACCATTTTCAGCTCGGACAGCTTGCGACCGGTCAGACGGCAGGCGTTTATCATTGCCGCTGCACAGCAGATCGCGGTGCCGTGCTGGTCGTCATGGAATACCGGAATATCACAGCGTTCTTTTAGCTTACGCTCGATTTCAAAGCAGCGCGGCGCGGAAATATCCTCCAGATTGATGCCGCCGAACGAGCCTGCCAGCAGCGCGACGGTATTGACAAATTCATCGATATCCTTTGTGCGGATACAGAGCGGGAAAGCATCAACATCGCCAAATTCTTTGAACAGCGCGCATTTGCCCTCCATGACTGGCATACCTGCCTCCGGACCGATATCGCCCAGACCAAGTACAGCTGTTCCGTCTGTAATGACGGCAACCAGATTGTGGCGGCGGGTATATACGTAGCTCAAATCGATGTCCTTCTGAATTTCCAAACAGGGCTGCGCAACACCCGGCGTGTATGCAATCGACAGATCGTCTGCGTTTTCTACCTTGCAGCGCGATACCACTTCAATTTTGCCCTGCCAGTCGCGGTGGGCCTGTAATGCTTTTTGTTTCTGATCCATGATGACCTCCACTGTTCAAGTTTTCTGATTCTTTTATTGTACCACTTTACCATGATAAACACAAATGCTATTTCATGGTGTGCACGTTGTTTTTGGTTACAAATTGTTCACATCTATGTCATAAACTTTTTACGTCTGCGTGGTAATTCCTTCATAATTTTCCGGTAAAATAAACCATAGAAAAACGGGACGCAATATTTTCTTACTGTACCGTCGCAATTGCGTTACATCCCGTGGCGGACAGACCAAAAATTTCTGTAACATTTGCAGTTTGCATATATCAGCTTAAAAAACTCTTTACTTTAACTCTTCTTTCTTTATTTTCACCCTCTTTTTAACCGCAAAACTCCTATGAGCCGGATAAGTCAGCAGCTTATCCGGCTCATGCTCTTTGTGTGCAATGTTTTATATTATCTTTTTTTCGGGTAGGGCTTGCTTTCATCATGGCGCTTGCTCCGACGCGGAGCGGATGACGAGGCTCGACTCGCTTCCGCACCC
>CAYNPX010000229.1:0-1750 GCA_964399205.1 uncultured Butyricicoccus sp. | reverse complement strand
TTTGCAGCCCGGAGGGTCGTTTTTCTTCCTTTGCACAAATATCATGCAAATGCATGTCTTTTGTGTCGAAAGGATGAATTTTTTCGCAGTATGTTTTGTCCGCCTGCCGGAAATAATGGTGAATAGATGATTCACGATTTTTCAGGAGGCAGAACAATGCAGAGTAAAGTGGAAATCTGCGGCGTCAATACGTCACGGCTGGAGGTGCTGACTGCGGCGGAAACCGATGCGCTTCTGCGGCGCAGCTCCAAGGGGGATCGGGAAGCAAGGGAGAAATTGATTTCCGGCAATCTGCGGCTGGTGCTCAGTGTCGTCCAGCGGTTTTCCGGCAGAGGGGAAAGCATGGATGATTTATTTCAGGTCGGCTGTATCGGTCTGATGAAATCCATTGATAACTTCAATATAGAGCTAAATGTACGGTTTTCCACCTATGCCGTCCCCATGATTATCGGTGAGATACGGCGATACCTGCGGGACAACAGCACGATCCGCGTTTCGCGTTCCATGCGGGATACCGCCTATCGCGCCCTACAGGCAAAAGAAGCCTTCCTGGCGGAGCACCAGCGGGAACCGACCGTGGAAGAGCTTGCCAGGACAATGGATGTCCCGCGGGAGGATATCGTATTTGCGCTGGATGCCATCATGGATCCGGTCTCCCTCTATGAGCCGGTCTTTGAGGGCAATGGGGATGCCGTCTGTGTGATGGATCAGGTCGGTGACACCAAAAATACCGACGAACACTGGCTGGAGCAGATCGCGTTAAAGGAGGCCATCAGCCGTCTGACGCCGCGCGAACAGCGGATATTGAATATGCGTTTTTTTGAAGGCCGTACCCAGATGGAGGTTGCGGAGGAAATCCACATTTCGCAGGCGCAGGTTTCCCGTCTGGAAAAGGGCGCGCTCAACCGCATCCGGCAGCAAATTTGACGATACGCATTGACAAACCCTCCGACTGTCCGGTATGCTGTTGGCATACAGCAGACAGAATCGGAGGGCTTTTTTCATGAAACAGGCAATTGTCGTCGTCAGCTTTGGCACGACCTTCCCGCAGGCAATGCGCGCCATCGAGGGCATCGAACAGGCAGTGGAACGCCGCTGTAAACAGAAGATTTTCCGCGCGTTCACTTCAAAAATTGTGCGCAGGCGGCTGCTGGAGCGCGACCGTATCGCTGTTCCGGCTCCGCGTACATTGTTTGCAGAGCTGATCGCACAGGGCTATACGACGATCCTGTGCCTGCCGACACATGTCATTCCGGGCATCGAATATGAAACGCTGCTCACCGATGCCGCCGCTTTTCCGCAGGTACATGTTGCCAAGCCGCTGCTGTGGGCAGAGGCGGACTATGTATCCTGCGTCCGCGCCGTCATGCACAGCATCCCGCCGCGCGCGGACGGAGAAGCGCTCCTCCTGATGGGGCACGGCACGGCGCATTTCGCCAATGCCGCCTACTGCCAGCTGGAGCACACCTTCCGCACACAGGGCTATGCGGACGTCTATGTCGGCACGGTAGAGGGCTATCCGTCGCTGAAACACATTCTCCCGCAGCTGCAAGCCGCCGACATACATAAAGTCATGCTGATGCCGTTTATGACCGTCGCCGGCGACCACGCGCGAAACGACCTTGCCGGTGCGGATGAGGCATCCTGGAAAAGCCGGCTGGAAGCGCGCAGCTTTGAAACCCGCACGGTGCTCAAGGGGCTGGGAGAAATTCCGGAAATCGCGGCGCGGTTCGCGGCGCATCTGGATAGC
>CAYNPX010000228.1:0-1768 GCA_964399205.1 uncultured Butyricicoccus sp. | reverse complement strand
TGTGCCGCATAGAATATGCCCATGAGAAAGGAGCACAGCCATGTCTACCGGAACGTTAATTGTACAGACGCGCACGGCACGCGGCGCGCAGCCGGTCGCCGGTGCGTTAATCACCGTATTCCAGCTGGATGCGGACCATACGCTGCGCACAATTGTGACCGAACGCACCAATATGAGCGGCTCTACTCCGCCGATCCCGCTGGATGCGCCATCGCTGGAAAATGTCTCGCCGGAAGCTGTCCCGCCGTTCGCTTCCTATGGCGTCAACATCGACCATCCTGATTTCCGTCCTGTGACAGTTTCAGATATTTCGATCTATTCGGGCATCACAACGACCGTGCCGGTATCTATGGTGCCGCCGCGTTCCTCTGCGGAATTAAACGACCGCATCTTTATCCAAAGTCCGGCAACCGGACCGAGCGGGTCAGGAAGTGAATCATGAATGGATTTCCCTATGTGCCGGAATATATTACCGTACATCTGGGTGCGCCGGATCAGGCGGCACGCAATGTCACCGTACCGTTTTTGGAATATATTCAGAATGTGGCGTCCAGCGAACTGTTCCCGACCTGGCCGGAAAATGCCCTGCGGGCGAATATCTATGCGCAGGTCTCCTTTGCCCTCAACCGCGTTTACACCGAATGGTACCGGTCGCGCGGCTATGACTTCGACATCACCAACTCCACGGCATACGATCAGGCGTTTGTGGAGGGGCGTGATATTTTTGAAAATGTGGCGAATCTTGTCAACCAGCTGTTCGACCAGTATCTCGCCCGACCGGGCTTTGTCCAGCCGCTGTTTGCCGCCTATTGCGACGGCAGGCGCGTGCAGTGCGAGGGACTGAGCCAATGGGGAACCGTACCGCTTGCGGAACAGGGGCTTACGCCTTATGAGATATTGACGCGCTTTTATGGGAATGATCTGGATATCCGCACGGCGCCGATCCGCCCGCTGCGGGAGAGTTATCCCGGCACACCCTTGCAGATCGGCTCTGTAAGCAGCGCAGTCGAAACCGTACAGACCCGCTTAAACCGCATTTCCAACAATTATCCCGCAATTCCAAAAATTTATCCGGTCAACGGTGTGTTTGACAGCAAAACACAAACTGCGGTACGCACGTTTCAGGGGATCTTCAATCTGTCGCCGGACGGCGTTGTCGGTCCTGCGACGTGGGCGCAGATCACCTCGGTTTACAATGCCGTCCTGCGGCTGGCGGAGCTGGACGCGGAAGGGCTTACCTTACAGGATATTTCACGCACGCTGCCGAATGTCCTGAATGAAGGGATGCGCGGTGAAAACATCCGTTCGCTGCAATTTCTCCTCGCTGTCATCGGCACATATAATGAGGCGCTGCCGGTCATTGCAATTGATGGGATTTTTGGACCGGAAACAAAAGACGCCGTCATTGCATTCCAGAATTACGCCGGGCTGACGCCGGACGGCATTGTCGGCGCCGCGACATGGAACGCCATATTGGATGCGTATCAGCAAATTCAAAACACATTGCCGCCGTCCAATGGCACGGCTGTCTTTCCGCCGACGGTGACGCTTGTGCTCGGCTCGCAGTCCAATGCCGTTTCCCAGCTGCAGGGCTATCTCAACCGCATTGCGCAGGTATATCCCGACATTCCTTCGATTCCGCAAACCGGCTATTATGGCGAACAGACACGAGAGGCAGTCATCGCATATCAACAGCTGTTTGGATTCCCCGTCACCGGAAATGTCAATCCATATCTGTTTTATCAGATCCAGCAGACAGCGAAACAGG
>CAYNPX010000227.1:0-1820 GCA_964399205.1 uncultured Butyricicoccus sp. | reverse complement strand
CCTGCCGTGGTCAGCATGTCGCCGGAGATAGCGGCATTCGCACCGGAACAGAAGCAGGCACGTCCTTTGTCCGGCAGCAGCCCGCGGCCGCCTGCCAGCCGGATTGATGCATCCGGTATCAAAAAACGGAACACAGCAACGATACGGCACATATCGTCGTTGGTCAGCTTGGGCAGATGCTCATATGGCGTGCCTGGAACCGGATTGAGCATGTTGACCGGAATCGAACGGACACCCAGTTCACGCAGTTCTAAGACCATATCGACGCGATCCTCCATTGTTTCGCCCATGCCGACAATACCGCCGGAACAGACACTCAGGCCAGCAGCCTGTGCAGCACGGATCGCAGCACATTTCTCATCATAGCTGTGAGTCGTACATACGCTGGGGAAATAACGCCGGGAGGTTTCCAGATTATTATGTACGCGGGTCGCACCGGCATCGTGCAGTTTGCGGTAAGAGTCTTCATCCAATAAGCCATTTGAAATACAGACAGCGATTCCGGTCTGCTCACGCACGGCATGGATGCTCACGCATTCCTGTTCGATCTCTTTTTCTGTCAGACGCTTGCCCGCAGTTACAAGAGAATATCGCAGAACGCCGCGTGCATCGTCATGCTGTGCCTGCGCTACGATGGAAGCGGTATCCAGCATGGCATATTCTTCTGCACCGGTGTGATAATGGGCAGACTGTGCACAAAATTTGCAGTTTTCGGAACATTTTCCACTTTTTGCATTGATGATCGTGCAGATATCAAATGCGTTGCCGCAGAAGTGCTTACGCAGTTCATTTGCCGCTGTGCATAATTCCTCCAGCGGTGCTTCCGCAAGCTCCAACGCCTGCTCGCGTCTGATGCTGCCGCCCTGCTTTACATATTCCGTATATTCCTGAACCGTCATGGGGAAATGACCTCCTGAAATAGTTTTCACCT
The DNA here is from genome assembly GCA_964399205.1 of uncultured Butyricicoccus sp. Taxonomy (GTDB): domain Bacteria; phylum Bacillota; class Clostridia; order Oscillospirales; family Butyricicoccaceae; genus Butyricicoccus_A. The sequence continues at coordinate 889 of CAYNPX010000227.1, read as the reverse complement.
GTTTATTGTACAGCAAAATAAGATCATTGTAAACCTTTTTAAACAAAATGGTTTACAAAAGCGGCGGACAAAAACCGGCTTCTAACACAATAGAGGTATTTGAAGCGGAATATCACGTGCAACATAATAAAAAAATGAAATATATCAGGCAGTATTTTGTGAAAAAAGCAGATTGCGTAAGCGTGCAAAAAAGCATACAATAATGACAGATAAAACTGAATCACCGAAATACAATGGCGTAATCATGATCTCATAGAAGTGAGAGCTTGATTACGCCTTTATTTGTCTTCTGGAAAAAGGAGTTTGTTATGACGATTAAGAAGAGAGCAGCTGTACCGTTCCAGACCATGCTGCGTGATGCGCTGACGGAATATGCTGCCGACGGCAGCCTGAAGAAAGCGGAGAAATCCGGTTCAATGGCAATGCGTATGGTTTCCGCTTATGTCAACGGTGCGCGTGTATTTGAGATCGATCCATCTTATCCTGCGATGGGTGAGCGGGACGGTGAGGTATTCCGTATGTCCGACGGTCCGTCTCTCATGACCGAAACGGATGATTATATTAAGGCGTGGTTCCTGATGGAGCTGTTGTCCCGTGAATTTGATATTGAAGGGGCCGACCGGATTGAGATGCATATCCGCGTTGCACATGATAAGGCACAATCGCAGCCGAACATGATGGAGGAACTTATTCTGGCAATGCATAGCGCTTCCCAGACACATACATGGAAAAAGTGCCGCTGTGTAGCGCTGGATCATCTGGACTGGTTCCGGAAGGTAGACCCGATCTTTATTTACTCGCTGACCGATCTGGACGGTTCGGTGCAGCGTCTGAGCGCATAATCAATATCCTTCTCTCTTATCATACGGAAGCGGCACAGTCCGGCGGG
>CAYNPX010000226.1:0-1824 GCA_964399205.1 uncultured Butyricicoccus sp. | reverse complement strand
CTCTGGCGTCGAAAGAGAGTGAAGAGAGAAAACCGACGCCGGTTTTCTCTTTTCATGCAGCGGAAACGACCATAACTGCATGAAATCACCAAACGCGGCGCATTTACCCTGTCTCCAGTCCGCTGCGCCCGCGCAGCGTCGCGGTGGACAGCTGAGAGATATACAGCGTCGTCACGCCACCCTCCTGACAGAGGATGCACGATTTCGGCAGGTCGTCGAACAGCGCCCGCACCTGCCCCGCGCGCTCCAGCGCGGACATAAACGCGCGCGTATGCTTCGACCACGTAGCGGTATCCATGTCATAGATTCCGATGATCGCGCTTGTCGGGACGATGACATCCTGTCCGAGATGAAGATACATAGCGCCGCATTTCCTTTCCATACCGCATGGCTTTGCGGTCTATTTTTATTATACCACTTTTTACGCAATTTTGCACGTATTTCTGTAAATATTTTTGAATATTTTACCATTTTTCTCTTACTTTTTTCGCCGTTCCGCCTTTCACTGCGAACAGGCGCCCGCATTCTGTCCGCACGAGCTTTTCCGGTTCGCAGCAAGTGATGAGCACCTGCCCGTTCTGAATGCGGTTGAGCACAAAATCCTGCCGCTTCGCGTCCAGCTCACTGAGCACATCGTCCAGCAGCAGCACGGGATATTCCCCGCTGTCGTCAAAAAACATATCGCGTTCCGCCAGCTTGAGTGACAGCGCGCATGTGCGCACCTGCCCCTGTGAGCCGAAGGCTTTTGCGCGTTTGCCGCCGATCGTCAGCTCCAGATCGTCCTTGTGCGGACCGGATAAGCAGGCCTTCGACGCGATTTCCGCCGCGCGGTGTGCGCAGGCGTGCTCCCAGATGCGCATACCGATCTCTTTTGCCGGCGCGAACGGATCCTCGACCGTGGACACGGTCTGATACGTATAGTCCAGCTGCTCCGCGCCGCCGGAAATAGACGCATGGATGTTCTGCGCTTTTTCCATAAGCGCGCGCAGATAATACGCGCGGTAGCGCACAATATGTCCGCCAATCATGGACATTCTGAAGGAAAAATCATCCAGTGTGTCAAGCAGTGACGGCTTTTCCTCCGCGTCCTTCAGGATGCGGATTTTATTTTCATGCAGACGGCTGTACTCCGCCAGATAGCGGGCATAATTCGGACGCAGCTGGCAAAGTGCGATATCCAGAAACCGCCGCCGCGCCGCCGCGCCTTCGCGGATGAGCATCAGATCCTCCGGACAGAACAGCACGGTGCGCAGCAGACCGGAGGCGTCGGACAACCGTTTCTGTCTGACGCCGTTGACCGTGACCTGCAAGCGTCCCGCAGACGGAATGACAGCATGAATGGACATATTGCGTTTTTCCGCAGAAAAACTGCCCAAAATCTCCGCCTGCGGCGCGCCGAACCGGATGGCGTCGCGCTTTTGTCCCGACCGGAACAGCCGCATCGTGGACAGCAGTCCGACAGCTTCGAGGATATTGGTCTTGCCCTGCGCGTTTTCGCCGCAGAATACATTGACGCCGGAGGCCAGCTCCAGTTCCGCCTGTGCATAGTTGCGAAAATCGCGCAATGTGAGTGTTTGCAGCGTCATACGATTCGATAGGTCGCGCCGCCGACAACGGAAACGGTATCGCCCGCGCGCAGCTTTTTCCCGCGCTGCGTGCATACGACGCCGTTGACGGATATCTGCGCTTCCTCAATCATATATTTTGCCTGTCCGCCGGTGGCGCACACTCCCGCGAATTTCAGAAATGCGTCTGCTTTGATATATTCGGTTGTGATATGGATTTCTTCGATATTCATAGGATTTGCTCCCTCGTGCGTTTCTC
>CAYNPX010000225.1:0-1881 GCA_964399205.1 uncultured Butyricicoccus sp. | reverse complement strand
ATGCGCTTGCCGTGAAACAGCGGCAGGCGTTTTCTTTGCCTTAAATCCTTGTCCCACAGCTTTCACGGAATCGGGGTAAGAAAAGAGGACTGCGGTATTCATGCGTGTCCTGCCCCGTCAAACAGCGACATAAATTCCACGCGCGGTATCGTGAAGGTCCTTCCGTTGAGATACGCGAGCGCACCGGCGTCCGTTGTAAAATCGAACCGCAGCTTATGGGAGCACAGCGCCTGCGACTTGCGGTGATATTTCCGGTTCATCTCATTTTTGCCGTATTTGCTGTCGCCGAGCAGCGGTTTTCCCATGTGCGCGAACTGCGCGCGCAGCTGATGGGTGCGTCCGGTGATCAGATCGCATTCCACAAGCGACAGCTCAGGCGTTTCCTTTAATACGCGATATTGTGTAATCGCGGTGCGTCCGCCCGCCACCGGACGGTCGTGCACAGTGACACGATGCTCGTTTTCATGGCGCAGGATGTAGTTTTGAATGCGTCCCTCCTTTGGGCGGACATGCCCGCAGGTGACGCACAGGTAGCTCTTGTGAATTTCGCGGTCGCGGATTTTCTGGTTCATGACGCGCAGCGCTTCGGCGGTCTTGGCCGCGATGACAATGCCGGAGGTGCCGCGGTCGATGCGGTTGCACAGCGACGGGGTGAACGATGCTTCCTGTTCGGGGTTCCACCGCCCGTATTGATACAGATAGGCCTGGATCCGCGCGATGAGCGTATCGGACGTGCCGTTGTCATCCGCGTGGACGACGAGTCCGGCGGGCTTGTTGACCAGCAGGATGTGATCATCCTCATAAATGACAGAGATATTCGGCTTTGCCGTCAGATAGGCCGTGCGTGCATCCGGTTTGGGCTTTTCAAAAAATTCATCGTTGATATACAGCTGCAGCAGGTCGCCCTCCTGCAGACGGTACGAAAAATCCGTGCGTTTGCCGTTGATCTTGATGCGCTTGAGCCGGATGTATTTGTGCATCAGGCCGCCGGGCAGCAGCGGCACTGCCTTTTCCAAAAATTTATTCAGACGCTGCCCGCTGTCATTTTTTGTAATGGTAAACTGTTTCAAGGCGCTTTGCTCCTCCCCGCATAGACAGTCACGTCGGTTGTTATTCTTAGTTTAACCGTCAGAACGACGAAAAGCAATCTTTTTTGTACGAAACGCTATACTTTGGCGTGAAAATGTGCTATAATACAAAAATCCTGAAAATGTGGGAAGAACGCAGACTTTTGTGTTGACAAACCGCATTTTCATGAGGTATACTAATAATTGACCGTCAGCGAGGATTGCTATGGAACTCGATTTGAAGCGTATCGCGGTAACCGATGGGGAAGTGATTCCATTTTCCTACGATGCCGATTTGACCCGTGAGGAAATGAACGGAGAATATCCGTTCCGCACACCGGTTCATGTCGAAGGAGAGGTGCGGAACCATCTGGGCGTTCTTCAACTGCACGCAACCGTCAGCGCATTGTATGAAACGAAGTGCGCCCGTTGTCTGGCACCCGTGAAGGCGGAGGTGCGCACAGCGTGCGATATGGTTTTGTCCGACGATGTCCGGAATGAGGAACGGGACGATATCTATTTGCTGCAGGGCGACAGCGTTGAGCTGGATGATATTGTGATTCCCGCCCTGCTGCTGGAGGTTGACATGGTGTATCTGTGCAAACCGGACTGCAAGGGACTGTGTCCGAAATGCGGCAAAGACCGCAATCTGGGTCCGTGCGGCTGCGATGGACGTGAGATCGACAGCCGGCTGGCTGTTCTTCAGAAGCTCCTGGACAGGGAGTAAAAGAAGTATTGACGCATTAGAAAAAATTTTTTTCAGGATAGACAGAGGAGGTGTTACCGAAATGGCAGTACCAAAGAGAAAGACTTC
>CAYNPX010000224.1:0-1945 GCA_964399205.1 uncultured Butyricicoccus sp. | reverse complement strand
CCCCCCAGACCCCCTCACATGCAGCGCGATAGAGACAGTAAGATTTTTGTACAGAGATAGAAGTTTTAGCGCATTGTAAACTGGTATACATAACGCTCTCAGAACACACAGACCGGAAAGAGTCAACCTGTGCGCTTGTGCCGCTGGCAGGATACAGTCTACCAGTGTCAACCTGGTATTTCCAGCATAGAATAGGTGCAGAAGGAAAAGAGGGAGGCGGGCGTATGAAACACACGCTGACATTTGCGCTGGCAGGCGGCGATGTCCGGCAGGCATATCTGGGTGAGTTGTTGGCAGCGGATGGCGCAAAGGTAACAACCATTGGGCTGGAACGGCATGACACAGGGCTGCCGGCCGGCAGTGACCTGCGTGCCTTATTTACGCAGGCGGATGTGATATTACTTCCCATGCCGGTCATGGGCGTGTGCGGCAGATTGAATGCCCCGCTTGCCAATGCACCGTATAAACTGGTTGATATTTTGGATGCGATACCGGCGGGAAAGCCGGTTTTTGGCGGTTCTGTACCGCAAATGGTGACGGATATGGCGTCCCGCCGCAGCGTTGTGGTGCGGGATTATTTACAGCGGGAGGAACTGGCGCTGCTCAATGCCATTCCGACTGCGGAGGGTGCGATTCAAATTGCAATGGAGGAATTACCTGTCACGCTGCATGAGCTGTCGGTACTCATCATCGGCGCGGGACGCATCGGCTCCGCGCTTGCGCCACGGCTGCGCGGTCTGGGCGCAAGGGTGACGATATCCGCCCGAAAATATACCGACTTTGCCCGTATCCGCAGCGCCGGATATGCCTGTCTGGATACGCGCAGGCTGGCAGGAAAGCTGTCCGCGTTCCCGCTTGTGATCAATACGGTACCGTATCCCGTCCTGACACGTACTGTACTGGCGGGATGCAGACCGGATACGCTGGTCATTGACCTTGCGTCCGGCAAGGGCGGAACCGCAGCGGATGCCGAAGACCTGTGCCGTGTGATTCATGCGCTGTCATTGCCCGGACGGGTCGCTCCGCGCAGCGCGGCAGCCGCTATCCATGAAACCATCTGCCATATGCTGGAGGAGGAGGGAATCGTATGAGCCTGACCGCAGGATTCGCGCTGTGCGGGTCCTTTTGTACAATAGACCGTGTGCTGGGCGTAATGGAACGCATGGCGAAGGACGGATGGGATTTGATCCCTATTGTATCCGAACCGATCGGCACACAGGATACCCGTTTTGGAACAGCACAGGATACACTCGATCAGATCACGCATATCTGCGGAAGAAAACCGATGTGTACACTACAGGAGGTCGAACCCATCGGTCCGAAGGCGATGATGGATGTCCTGATTATCGCCCCGTGTACCGGAACGACGCTTGCGCGGCTGGCAAATGGCTTGAGCGACACGCCGGTCACACTCGCGGCAAAATCCCAGCTGCGCGTAGAACGACCGGTCGTACTCGCCGTTTCGAGCAATGACGCGCTGGCGGGCAGTGCACCCAATATCGCCGCGCTGCTCAACCGGAAGAACTATTATTTTGTCGCCATGCGGCAGGATGCGCCGCATACCAAGCCGCGTTCGCTCGTCGCGGTGATGGAAAATATTCCGGAAACCGCCAGGGCGGCAGCAGAGGGGAGACAGATACAGCCGATCTTTTTGTAAATGTAAAATTTCGTGAAAATGAAGCAAAGATATTGCAAATTCTTTCAAAATAAAATATAATGATGGTAATAATACAAGGGAGTGATTTGATATGACAACAATCAGCCTCCGATTTGACGATGAAATGAAAAAAGAGCTCGATAGCATGTGTGAGGAAATGGGCATGAATCTGACGACATTTTTCATGATTTATGCAAAGAAAGCACTGCGTGACCGTAAGATTCCATTTGAAATTTCCGCGCCGCGTGATCCGTTTTATTCTGAAGCCAATATGCGTGCGTTGGATGA
>CAYNPX010000223.1:0-1958 GCA_964399205.1 uncultured Butyricicoccus sp. | reverse complement strand
CTTGCATTTGGTTGACAGCATATTGTCCGCATCAGTTCATGCCCATCGACTTTATCATGCGTTCGTTCAGTTCCTTCGCCGCATTGTAGCCCATAGACTTATGGCGGTGGTTCATCGCGGCGACCTCAATAATAACCGCAAGGTTACGGCCCGGGCGAACCGGCACCGTCAGCGACGGGATGCTCATACCCAGAATATCGGTATACTGGTTGTCCAGTCCAAGACGGTCATACATCTTGCCCTCGACCCACGGCTCCAGATTGATGATAAGGTCAATGCGCTCGGTATCCTTGATCGCACCCATACCAAAGATGCGGCGGACATCTACGATGCCGATTCCGCGCAGTTCAATAAAGTGACGGATAATCTCCGGCGCGCTGCCGACCAGCGAACGGTCAGATACCCGCTTGATTTCAACCGCATCGTCCGCAATCAGACGATGCCCGCGCTTGACCAGTTCGATCGCGGTTTCGCTCTTGCCGACGCCGCTGTCGCCCAGCAGCAGGACACCTTCACCATAGATCTCGACCAATACGCCATGCATGGTAATGCGCGGCGCCAGGGAAACCTTCAATGACGCTACAATCGCGTTCATGACGGAAGATGTAAATTCATTCGTGCGCAGAACAGTAACATCATATTTCTTTGCCGCTTCGATCAGTTCGGGGAATACCTCGATATTTCGCGTGATGATAATCGCCGGAATGCCGGTGGCACACAGCCGGTCAAAAATTTCGCTTCGCTTTTCACTGTCGAACTGCTCAACATAGGTGTTCTCCACCTTTCCCATGATCTGCAGGCGGTTCGGCTCAAAATAATCAAAAAAACCTGTGAGCTGCAAGCCCGGACGGTTTACATCGTCCGTCGTGATCTCGATCTTCTCAAAGCCCTCCGGTCCGTATATGATTTCAAATTGGAATTCTGTAATCAGCTGACCCAGCGTAACGCTGAATTCTTTCAATTGCATGTCTGACAGCCTCCTCTTTTCTCTCGTCCGCCTATATGATAGCAATGAACTGCTCGTTTTTATTTGTTTTTATTATAACGGATTCATCCGTTCAATGCAATGTGCAGCGTCATTTTTTTCAGCCTGTCAAATATTTTTGTTTTATTCTCTTGCATTTCCCGATCTCATATGGTATTATAATAACCGTTACTCAAATGATTAAAGATAAGGAGGTGCAGGAAAGATGGCAAAGTGTGAAGTTTGCGGCAAGGGCGTGACTTTCGGTATCAAGGTTTCCCATTCTCACAGACGTTCCAACCGTACTTGGAAGCCAAATGTTCGTCGCGTAAAGGCTATCGTTGCTGGCACTCCGTGCCATATCAATGTTTGCTCTCGGTGCCTCCGTTCCGGCAAGGTTACCCGCGCAATCTGATGATATACAAACACGTAGAAGTGAGCTCTTTGCATCCGCAGAGGGCTTTTTTCTTTGCCGGAACATCGGCACCGGCGCTCCAATGCCGTTTCCGTTGTTGACCCTTAATCAACATTAGCCGGGGGCTCGCTCTCGCTTCGCTCGCCTGCCACCGGCAGGACGCGACCTCCGTTCCGGCAAGGTTACCCGCGCAATCTGATGATATACAAACACGTAGAAGTGAGCTCTTTGCATCCGCAGAGGGCTTTTTTCTTTGCCGGAACATACTACGTTTAAAGATAACTACTGCGTTTGAAGATATCATGCAGTTATGACTGTTCATGCTGATTGAAAAGAGAAAACCGACGTCGGTTTTCTCTCTTCACTCTCTTTCGACGCCAGAGAACCTATGGTTCTCTGGACTCTCCTCTTCCGGCCGCACTTGCGCTGGTGACACCAAAAGCGCCGCGTGCGGCATATAACGTGCACACAGAGATTTCGTATAAGCAACAGCACAATGTCACTCTCAGCGCATCGGTTTTCCTCTCTGCGGTTACAGTCGCAGAGAATTGGCTCCCTCTGATGAGGGAGCTGTCAGCG
>CAYNPX010000222.1:0-2007 GCA_964399205.1 uncultured Butyricicoccus sp. | reverse complement strand
TCTTCAAACAGATCGGCAATCGCGTCGCCGGTCGATTGGAGCGTTGCCGCCGAAAACGGCGTACCGCTTGCCGCCTGCGGGTAAATACCGGCTGTGTGGTCAACAAAATATGCGTCAAAGCCGCTTTTCTTGATCTGCTCCGGCGTGAGGTTGCGCGTCAGCTGGTAGACAATCGCGCCGATCATCTCGCAATGCGCAAGTTCCTCCGTGCCGATATCCGTCAAAATCGCCTTGCCCTGCGCATACGGCTGTACATAGCGTTGCGTCAGATAGCGCATCGCCGCGCCCAGCTCGCCGTCCGGACCGCCCAGCTGGGTGATGATGAGCTTCGCCATTGCCGGGTCAGGCTTGGCAATGCGCACCGGATAAATGAGTTTCTTGTCATAATCCCACATACGTTACACCCCCTCCCACGGCCATGGCTCGTCGATCCAGTCCCATGTCTTACCCTGTCCGGCGTGTATCAGCCGGAGCGGACCGAAGGTTTTTTCATACAGCTCCACCGCCCGGTCATACTGATGATGCATGGTGTGAAAATACTGCAACGCAGTCTCATCTGTCGGATGGCTATCCAAAAACATACCGGCGTCGATCACCGCAAAGCCGGCCTGCCGGACATCCTGTAACGCTTTCTGCTTCTCAGTCACAGGATACCGCCTCCTCCCCGATGAACGGCTTATCTAAATCGGCAAAAATCGTGCCGCGGGCAAGTGCGACGTCTTCTTTGTAAATATTCTGCCATACCTGATCCGGTACAAAGCCCATTGCCAGCGCAAGCAGATTATAATTCAGCACAAAGCCCGGCCCTGACTGCGCATGATCCGGCGTGACCGCCTGCCTCGCGCCAGCTCTGGCGCAGCTCATGCAGCTGCTTTCTTCCGCCATAGCTCTACGCTCCCCTTTCTGAAAAAGAATTGAGCCGGTACGGCTCCTGTCTTCATCTTATGCGGCAAATGCCGTTCGGGTGCGCTCCGGCGTGAGATTGCCTGCGCTTCGTCATTTCTTTTCAAAGACAGACTGAATCCGTTGAAAACGCCGTGTACCGAACGGTACGCACGGTGCTGTGAGAGGATGGCTGGCGCATCGACATCTCCTGCCTGACCGTCATGACACGGGCAGAAGCTCGGTGATTACCTTGACAAACAGCAGCGCGAGCACGAGCAGAATGATCGGGCGGACAATCCTCGTGCCGTTTTTCATCATCATGGAGGAGCCTGTGTAATGTCCGGCTATGCTGAAGACTGCGGCTGCCAGACCGAGAACCGGCAGAACCTGCCCGCTGATAAGGAAGGCGGTCAGTGCGGAAACATTGGATGCGAGATTGATGAGCTTGGTGTTTGCCGCAGCCTGCATCATGTCCATCCTGGCAAAGCCGACCATGATCAGGATGAGGAACGTGCCGGTTCCGGGACCGTAAAAGCCGTCATAGCAGCCGATGACCAGCGCGGCAGCCCACGTGATGGTCAGCATACGCCTGCGCGAAACGGCGCCCTTTCGCTTTTCCACCAGCGCGTTTTTGCGGAATACAAAGACCGCCGCAATCGGAAGGACGATGAGCAAAACGATTTTCAGGATCTGCTCAGATACCAGCAGCGTCAGACGCGCGCCGACAAACGAGCCGATGAGCGAGAGCGCGACCGCGGGCAGCGCAATCAGCCAGTCCACGCGGATATTTTTGCAGTAGCGCACGGTGGACACTACGGTGCCCGCAGCGGAGGAGAGCTTGTTGGTTGCGATCGCCTGATGCATCGGCACGCCCGCCAGCAGATACGCGGGGAGTGAGATCAGTCCGCCGCCGCCCGCGATGGCATCCACAAAGCCCGCAAGAAATACCAGCGGGCAGACGATTGCAAATGTTGTCCATGTCAGTGTCATTTCCAAAACCTCTTTTTATGTTGTTGCATCACAGGCTTTCATGATAGCGCATTGTGTCGAAAAATGCAACTGTAAAAATCGGGAGGAGTGATCTTCCGGAATTGATTCCGTCTGAAGAATATAGCATATACA
>CAYNPX010000221.1:0-2041 GCA_964399205.1 uncultured Butyricicoccus sp. | reverse complement strand
ATAAATTCGCGGCGCGGTTCTACCTTCTCGCCCATGAGCAGCGTGAAGATTTCGTCCGCCATCGAAGCGTCCTCCAGCGTGACCTGAAGCAGCGTGCGGTTTTCCGGATTCATTGTTGTTTCCCAGAGCTGCTCCGGATCCATCTCGCCCAGACCCTTGTACCGCTGGATATCCACGCCCTGTCCCATTTCCGCCAGCACAGCGACCTGTTCCTGATCGGTATACGTATACCGCACGGTTTTCCCCTTTGTATTCTTGAACAGCGGCGGCTGCGCGATATACACATGTCCCTGTTCGATCAGCGGGCGCATATACCGGAAGAAGAAGGTCAGCAGCAGGGTACGGATATGGCTGCCGTCCACATCGGCATCCGCCATCAGGATAATCTTGCCATAGCGCAGCTTGCTGGTATCAAAATCCTCGCCAAAGCCCGCGCCAAACGCCATAATCATCGGGGACAGCTTGTCGTTTCCATAGACCTTGTCCAGCCGCGCCTTTTCCACATTGAGCATTTTGCCCCACAGCGGCAGGATCGCCTGATACCGCCTGTCGCGTCCTTCCTTTGCCGAACCGCCTGCGGAATCGCCCTCGACGATATATATTTCCGTCAGCGTCGGATCGCGCTCCTGGCAGTCCGCCAGCTTGCCCGGCAGCGAACTGGATTCCAGCGCGCTCTTTCTGCGCGTCAGCTCACGCGCCTTGCGTGCGGCCTCGCGTGCGCGCGACGCCGTCTGCGCCTTGTCGATGATGATCTTCGCAACGCTCGGATTTTCCTCAAAGAAAACCGTCAGCTTTTCGGTCAGCAGCGATTCCACCAGCGTTCGCATATCGGAATTGCCCAGCTTGGTTTTGGTCTGCCCTTCAAACTGCGCCTCGCGCAGCTTGACCGAGATAACCGCCGTCAGACCCTCGCGCACATCCTCGCCGGAAAAATTCTTATCATTGTCCTTGAGGAAGCCGAACTTGCGCGCATAGTCGTTCAATACCTTGGTCAGCGCGGATTTGAAGCCTGTCTCATGCGTGCCGCCCTCGGTCGTATTGATATCATTTGCGAACGACAGCAGGTTTTCATTATAGCTGTCGGTATATTGCATGGCGACCTCCGCCATGCTGTCATCGCGTGTGCCCTCGACATAGATGACGTCGGGATGCAGCGCGTTTTTATTGCGGTTTAAGTAGGTGACAAACTGCCGGATGCCGCCCTCATAATGCATGACCTGTTCGCGCACCTCGTCCTCCGGGTCGCGCTCATCGCGCAGCGTGATTTTGACGCCGCCGTTGAGGAAAGCCTGCTCCTGCAAGCGGTTTTCCAGAATCTCATAGTCATACTGTAAGGTTTCAAATATCTGGCTGTCCGCCTTGAACCGGATGGTCGTACCGGTTTCATGCACGCACGGCGTGGAACGCATCGGCGTGATGGTCTTGCCGCGCGAAAATTTCATTGTATTTTTATTTTCACCGTCATAGACGGTTGCCTCCAGCCATTCAGACAGCGCATTGACGACAGAGGAACCGACGCCATGCAGACCGCTGGATACTTTATAGCCGTCGCCGCCGAATTTGCCGCCCGCGTGCAGGACAGTCAATACGACCTCCAATGTCGGAATCCCCATCTGCGGATGGATGCCGACCGGAATGCCGCGTCCGTTATCGCGCACTGTAACAACGCTGTCCGGCTCAAGAATGACCTCGATATGGGTACAATAGCCCGCCAGCGCCTCGTCAATCGAATTGTCCACGATCTCATACACCAGATGGTGCAGACCGCGTGCCGAGGTTGAACCAATGTACATGCCGGGGCGTTTGCGGACCGCTTCCAGTCCCTCCAGCACCTGGATCTGGCTTTCATCATAGGTATCTGTGACGGTCAGATCCAGAACTTCTTCGCTCATGCTCATAACATATCGTTCCATTTCTCCGGCAGGCTGTGTGTAGGGAAAGCAGGACGGCGCCGGCTGCCGGTTTCGGCGCGCTGTCCTGAAATGTTTCGTTTTTGAAATAAACAATCCCGCTGGGAAACGGGATTGGGTGCACGGAAAAA
>CAYNPX010000220.1:0-2044 GCA_964399205.1 uncultured Butyricicoccus sp. | reverse complement strand
AATTGCATTATCTGTATCAATTTATTACTATTATACTGTTTGTATTTTCTTTCCCCGCCCCGCGCGCAGTTCGTCACAGATATTTTTCGATTCCCGTTTGACGCGGCGCGTATCTCACGTTACAATATACAGGAAGATGTTTATGTAACTGGAGGAAGTTCAAAATGAATCAGAACAACGCCGCATGGTTCCGGCGCGGCATCCAGAACGGTGTGCCGATCGCGCTGGGATATTTTGCGGTTTCCTTTACGCTTGGCATTGCCGCGCGCAATGCGGGACTGAGCCCCTTGCAGGGCGCGCTGGCAAGCGTGACGACCCTTGCGTCTGCGGGACAGTTCGCCGGCTTTCAGGTCATGGCAGCCGGTGCAACCTATCTGGAAATGGCAATCATGATGCTGGTCATCAATGCGCGGTATATGCTGATGTCCTGCTCCCTTTCGCAGAAACTCGCGCCTGACCTGCCGTTTTACCACCGGCTGCTGATCGGCTGGGGTGTGACGGATGAAATCTTCGGTGTCGCCGTCACCGTGCCGGACACGCTGAACCCGTGGTACAACTATGGCATGATGGCGATCTCCATCCCGGGCTGGACGATCGGTACGTTTATCGGCATCGCTGTCGGCAATGTCCTGCCGGTGAGCGTGGTCAGCGCCTTGAGCGTCGGCTTATACGGTATGTTCCTTGCCATCATCATCCCGCCCGCGCGCACCGACCGCGTCATCGCCGGTCTTGTCGCCGTGTCCATGCTGGCGAGCCTTGCGATGGCAAAGCTGCCGCTTTTGTGCAGCATTTCCGGCGGCACGCGGACAATCATCCTGACAATTCTCATCGCGGGCGGCGCGGCCGTGCTGTTCCCGGTACAGGAGGGGCAGCATGACGCATAATGTTTATCTCTATATCGCGGTGATGGCAGGCGTCACCTACCTCATCCGCGTACTGCCGCTGACGCTCATCCGCAGAGAAATCAAAAACCGCACCATCCGTTCGTTTTTATATTATGTGCCCTATGTCACGCTGGCCGTCATGACGTTCCCCGCGATTCTGGACGCCACGGGAAGCATGTGGTCCGGTCTGGCGGCGCTGCTGGCGGGCATCGCGCTGGCGTGGTTCGGCGGCAATCTGTTTCAGGTCGCTGTGGCTGCCTGCGCCGTCGTGTTCGTGCTTGAGCTGTTCCTGTGAGGCGTAGTACCGCTCCAGAAACGCATCGTGCATCGCCTCGCCGCATTTTCTGGCCCTGATCGCGTCCTCTTTTCTGTCATAGCTGCCAAGATGGTATCTCTTTTTCTTAAATGAGATATAGGCATCCCACTTTCCATTGCGTGCCCGGTATACCCCTGTGTATCCGCTTGTATTGTCGCTCCGCAGCGTTTTTCTGGTGCTTTCGAGGACGGCCACAGAGGTTCCGTCTATGAGCCTGAGACTTTCCAGGAAGCGTTCCTTTTGCAGACAGCCGCAGCTCTGCGTCTCGCCGTTTTGCAGTTCCGTCTGACCGACGATGGTTTCCTTGCCGCAGTCGCACCGGCACTTCCAGTAATTCTGTTTGCCGGTTTTGCCCAGTTCACGGGCGGTTCCCGCGTAATCCGCTACCGTCAGTCTGCCGAAGCGTTTCCCGATGTAGTCCTTACGCGGCGGATTGGAGAGACAGCCGCAGGAGCGTGCCTTGCCGCGGATCAGCCGTCTGGCGGATACCTCCGCTTCCCTGCCGCAATCGCATTGACATTTCCACACGACACTGCCGCTGTCCATGCGCCGGTCCGTGGGAGAGAGAACCACCAGTTTTCCAAACCGTTTGCCCGTCAGGTCTTTGGCCTTGGGGTTGACCTTCGTCTCGCAGCCGCAGTCGTGACAGGCAGCCCGACGGATGGTTTGGGTGTCCAATTCGATGGAGCCGCCGCAGTCGCAGTCACAGCGCCAGACGGTGTATCTGTTTTTCCGTTTGCCCGTGTCCTCTGTGACAGTCAGCTTTCCAAAACGAAAGCCGGGACTGATTTTCTCATTGCCTGGCATTTGTCTCACCTCTCCGTTTCGTTCCGTCACGGTCAGC
>CAYNPX010000219.1:0-2063 GCA_964399205.1 uncultured Butyricicoccus sp. | reverse complement strand
GTCGACAGGCTGAGCGGGGCATGTGTACATTTCACATGTCCCGCTATGCTGTATTCTATGATTGTTCTTACAACGTGCCCTTTGTCGAGAGCACATCCGTAATGCGTTCATCGTACATCGTCGCCATATCCAGCGCTTTGGCGAACGCCTTGAACATCGCCTCCATAATATGATGATTGTTGGAGCCATACAGCACCTTAATATGCAGATTCATCATACCGGCGTAGGATACGGCGTAGAAAAATTCACGCGCCATCTCCGTATCCATATCGCCGCAGCGGTCCGCTGTAAATTCTGCGTCAAAAACCAGATACGGACGCCCGGACAAATCGACTGCGCACAGTACGAGCGCTTCATCCATCGGCAGGATGCACGATCCGTACCGGCGAATCCCCTTCTTGTCTCCCACCGCTTGCCGGATTGCATTGCCCAATACAATACCGGTGTCTTCAATGGTATGATGGCAGTCGACTCCAAGATCTCCGTCAACACGCAGCTTTACATCAAACAATCCATGCCGCGTAAACCCGTTCATCATATGGTCAAAAAAACCGACACCGCTGGCAATATCCGCCTTGCCGGTGCCGTCAATATTCAAATCGAGCTTGATTTTTGTCTCATTTGTATTGCGTTCTATACTGCTGGTGCGTGCCATAACCGTTTTCCTCCTGCATTTGCCGGTACATGAGCCGGATTTCTATTTTTTCCTATTATACCAGCCAGCAGCACATTTCGCAACACCGAAGCGTCAGCTGACCGGAAAGCAGGACAGCGGATAAACCTGCGAACCGATTGTCATATCAAGGTCAAGCACGCCATCCGAAAGTTCACCGTTTGCATGAAACGCAACTTCTTCATCTTTGAACCAAATCGTGCCCTCGAAATCGCGCCTGTCACCTTCCATTGTACCGGATGTAATGATCGTTCCGTGTCCCATCAGCATAATGTATCCGGAAAGTCCCGTCCCTGTCTCACATAAGTCCAGTGAGCCGGAAAGCAGCCCCATCGGACTGTCAAAGAAAATATTGTACTTTTCCTGTTTCATTTCAGGTTCTCCTTTCTGTCATAATATTTTGGAACCCATAGAGTACAATATTATTCTGCCCAGGTCGGTATCATACTCTGATTTTCCCAAGTATCTTTTACAAATTAAAACAATATATTTAATTTTATACAATAAGCTTTTTATTTATGATACCCGTTTTATTCCGAACCGTCAACGAATTTTTTGTAAACATTTTGTCAATGAATTCCCAATTATTTGTAAACAGAAAAATTTTTCTTGTTTCATACCCGTGCAACGCTTTATAATACATACAGAAGGAGTGAATGCAATATGGCAAAAAAAGATTCCCGAAACACAAAAGGGCGCATTGTCGACGCTGCGTGGTCGCTGTTCTATGAACAGGGGTATGACGCAACGACGATAGATGATATTGTAGAACGTTCGGAAACCTCCAAAGGCTCGTTCTATCATTATTTTGACAGCAAGGATGCGCTGCTCTCCTCCCTTTCCTACCTGTTTGATGCAAAATATGAACAGCTGATGCAGGAGATCGACCCTGAGATGAACAGCTTTGACCGATTGATGTATCTGAATCACGAGCTGTTCCTGATGATTGAAAACAGTATTCCAATGGATCTGCTGGCTCGGATGTATTCCTCCCAGCTCGTGACCTTTGGCGAACGGCACCTGCTCAATCAGGGCCGCACATATTACCGTGTTCTGCGGAAAATCGTCATCGAGGGACAAAAACGCGGTGAACTTCGCACAGACGTCTCTGTCAACGAGATAGTCAAAGCATATGCCATGCTGGAGCGTGCCATGATTTATGACTGGTGTATATGTAACGGGGATTATTCTCTTTATCAATACTCCAGTACAACGCTTCCAATGTTTCTTGGAGCATATAAAACCGAATGATTCCGCCGGATTTTCCCCTCATAGCCAATATATATTCCGCCTGTTAAAAATAAAAGTACAGACTATATTCTATTATATAGTTCATATTTTCGTACACTCTCTCCTATGCTAAAATAATCAGGTATTATTTTTTATAAAG
>CAYNPX010000218.1:0-2064 GCA_964399205.1 uncultured Butyricicoccus sp. | reverse complement strand
CGGGCTGAGAAGTGTCATTTTTGACGCGCATGTCGCCAAAAATGACGGATTTATCCGCTGTCCGCTGACGCTGACAGCTCATGACGAAGTCCCTTCATCCTATGCGATGAGATTTCACTTTTTCTACAATCTGACGCACCCTCAGAGATTTCCTCCGAGGGTGCGATTTTTTATAGCGAATCTGCAAGCGGTTCGATTGCACGTTCCAAAATGCCATTGACATAGGAGATCAAAATGCCGTAATTGGTCATCGGGACGCCATCGTCCTGCGCGCGGGCAATGCGGTATTTCATTTCGCGCTCATTCAGCATACAACCGCCGCAATGGACGATCAGCCGGTATGGCGACAGGTCGTCTGGAAATTCACCGCCGCTGGTAAACGCAAAGTTTAAATTCTTGCCGGTATATTCCGTGATCCAACGCGGCAGCTTAATGGTACCAATGTCATCACACTGGCGATGATGGGTGCAGCCTTCGGAAATCAGGACAGTATCACCGTCCTGCAGGGTTTCCAGTGTGCGGACACCGTGCACCGCGCTTTTCAGCCTGCCTTTGTAGCGTGCCATCAGGATAGAAAACGAGGTCAGCGGAACGTCTTCCGGTGTGTCTTTGGAGACAGAAGCAAACGCCTGGCTGTCTGTGATGACCATGCGGGGAGGCTGACCGAGTTTTTTCAGCGTTGCGGCAAGCTCCGTATCACGACAGACGATCGCGCTTGCACCTGCTTCCAGAACATCGCGGATTGTCTGCTGCTGGGGAAGGATCAGTCGTCCCTTGGGCGCGGCGGAATCGATCGGAACCACAAGCACGACGAAATCGTTTGGCTGGAGCAGATCGGCAACAATGCGCCGACCATTGCCGCCGGACGGAACCAGATGCGCAATTTTTTCTTTGAGCGCATAAATGCCGGCGCCATTCGTCGCACTTACGTAACGCACCTGCTCGGTATCCGGCGGGACAGTATCCAACAGATCGCATTTATTCATGGCGATGACATAGGGGATGCTCTTGCTTGTCAGTCGGTTCAAAAGCGCGGTGTGTACCTCCGACTGCCCTTCCTGCGCGTCGATCACAACGACAGCGAGATCGCAGCGATTCATCACCTGCATTGCCTTGCGGACGCGCTGCGCACCCAATTCGCCGGTATCGTCCAGACCGGGCGTGTCGATCATAACCACCGGACCGAGCGGCAGCAGTTCCATTGCCTTGGTCACCGGATCTGTTGTTGTTCCTGCAATTTCAGATACAATTGCCAGATCCTGACCGGTCATTGCGTTGATCAGGCTGGATTTTCCGGCGTTTCGCTTGCCGAAAATACCGATATGTACCCGTTCCGCAGACGGAGTTGTATTAAGTCCCATAGCAGTCACCTCAATTTTTGTATTATATCATTATTATAATTATACAACAGGCGCAAAGCGACGTAAAGTACACATATTAAGCATCTTTGTGTTGAATAATGGAACCATATCGGTATTTTTTCTCCCCGGACCTTCTGCGGGGACAGTAGCGCGGATGGACGAGCAGGCCGCACAGACAATCATTTTGCACACCGGGATCATGCTGTTGTTTCATATAGGAATCACCATCGTTAGCATGTCCGGAAATCGGCGGTATATTCCGGCCGCATTCTGCGCACACTTGCATATGGGTGATAGAATGTGAGACAAGCGGAAAAAACGGCAATTTTAGTTTCCTTTGGATGCTGGGGATATCCATTTTTGGAATTTCTATGGCGCGGCTGGTCACACTGGTCGATGGCGCTGGCAGGCGGCGTCTGTTTTGGACTGCTGGGACGCATCTCTGACCGGATGCATGGACGGCATATTGCGCTGCGCTGTGCGGCGGGCGCGGCAGCCATCACCGGCGTAGAATTTTTATTCGGCTGTATTTTTAATCTGGGACTGCATATGCAGGTTTGGGATTATTCCAATGAATTATTCAATCTTGCGGGACAGGTATGCATCCGATACAGCACGATCTGGTTCTTTTTGAGCGCGCCGTTGATGCGGCTTGCGGACAATCTTGTTGTCATGCGTAAGCAAACCGCTCAAATGGATGCAT
>CAYNPX010000217.1:0-2081 GCA_964399205.1 uncultured Butyricicoccus sp. | reverse complement strand
TGTCATCCGGCTGCCGTCTTTTTCATGCCGCCAAAGTTCCTGCCAACGACCAGCCATACACCGGCAGCCTGCTGTGGTCGGCCGATGCCGGGGGCTACGGATTAAATCTGATTTAATGCGTGCGTTTTGTTCAAACTGGACGCGCCCCTATGCCATGTGCTTCCCCGGTCGTCCCTATGAAATTCCGGATTATGAGCTGCTGACAACCGTGCTTTCCGCCCTGCTCTGGCGGGAGAAAAACGGCAGCATCTGCATGATAACCGACCGCGTCGGAGAACGCTACTATCGTTCGCTTGGTCTTGCGCCCGTCTGGGACGATGGCATTCGGTGTGAGCTGGATGCGATTCCATATACCGTGGATCCGTCAACCTTCTGGGCGGCCGGCAAGCTGTACGCCTTGCAAAAGATCGCCGCTCCCTGCGCAATGCTGGACACGGATTTCATTGTCTGGTGCGACCTGCGGGAACGCCTTGCGTCATCGCAGCTGTCGGTCATTCACCGCGAACCGCTTGAACCGGATATCTATCCCGCGCCGTCTGCATTTTCTTTGAGTCCGTCCTATGCATTCCCGACGGACTGGAACTGGAATATACCCGCCTGCAATACAGCATTCGCATATTTCGGCAACGAAGCTCTTCGGACAGGCTATGTATCCCAGGCGTTGAAATTTATTCAGGCCACACGCGGTCGTGACGGACTGATTTATATGGTTTTTGCTGAACAGCGGTTACTCGCCATGTGCGCAGAGGCGATGCATATTCCAATTGATGCGTTGTCCACGCCGGAGGCGTTATCCCATCCGTCACAGAAAGATTTTACACATACATGGGGCTTTAAGCAGGCAATGCAGGAACATCCGGAAGCGCGCGCGATGTTTTGCGGTCAATGCGCGGCACGTCTCACGCAGGATTTTCCGCAATATGCCAGAATCTGTGCTCGCATCCCAATACTCCGCAAATACTTTTAACCGCATTTTTCGTTGGCTGTCATGGATTTCTTGTATCTTAAATCATTTTTTGGTTATTTTGCACAAAATTAAATCATTCATTTTTTCCATATCCATCCCGCGCTATTGATTGACTTTGTGTAAAATTCGTTTATCATTAAAAGAGAGAGTAAAGGAGAAGGCGCACGTATCATTCTCCGCCGGTTTGCTTCCGCTCGAGAAGCGCGTATAAAATAATCCAAATATGAGGTGGGAAACACATGATTTATACTGTTACATTTAACCCGTCGCTTGACTATTCGATCCGCATTGATGATTTCAAAACCGGTGCGCTCAACCGCACCAGCTATGAAGAGATTCGGGTCGGCGGCAAGGGCGTGAACGTTTCGATCGTCCTGAATTCGCTCGGCGTCGAAAACATTGCACTTGGCTTTGTCGCCGGCTTTACCGGTGAACAGATCGAAAGCGGTATGCAGAAACTCGGCTGCCAGACCAGCTTTATTCATCTTCCGCACGGCTTCTCGCGCATCAACGTCAAGATGTCGGGCAAAGAAGAAACCGAGATGAATGGTATGGGTCCCGCTGTCTCGGCTAAGGCCGCAGACCAGTTTATGCTGCGGCTGCAGCGTATGCTCAAACCGGGTGATACGCTTGTCCTGTCCGGCAGCATCCCGCATTCTATGCCGCAGGATACCTATGAGCGCATTCTGGAAACCATCGACACCAGTGAGATTCGTGTCGTTGTTGACACCTCCAGCAATTTGCTCCGCCGCACGTTGGTATTCCGTCCGTTCCTCATCAAGCCCAATCTGATGGAACTTGGCGAATTGTTCGGTCGTTCCCTCGACGATTACGATGATATCGTAGGCTGTGCGAAGCATTTGCAGGAAGAGGGCGCACGCAATGTTCTCGTTTCCATGGGCAGTGAAGGCGCGATCCTCGTCACCGAAGAAGGTCAGGTATTCTCCGCTCCTGCTCCTGCTGGCAATCTGGTCGATTCGATCGGCGCAGGCGATTCTATGGTTGCCGGCTTCCTGGCAGGTTATTTGGAGCGCGGCAGCATGGTCGACGGCTTTGCCAATGGTCTTGCAGCAGGCTCCGCCACTGCATACAAAGTAGGTCTTGCCACCAAAGA
>CAYNPX010000216.1:0-2105 GCA_964399205.1 uncultured Butyricicoccus sp. | reverse complement strand
CCGAAAAACAGGATTGCCAGAAAACAGGTTGTTTCCATCCGGAAGCAGCCTGTTTTTCATTTTGATCTGCAAAAAATAAGGAGCGGAAAAGTTTCCGCCCCCCCAGATTGTAGAAAAAGTGAAATCTCAACGCATATGATGCGGAGATTTCGACATGAGCTGTCAGCGTCAGCGGACAGCGGATTATAAATTCCGTCATTTTTGGCGACATGCGCGTCAAAAATGACACTTCTCAGCCCGGAAGTGTGCGAGCGAATGCGAGTGCGCGCACCGGGCTGCATAATCTCAACCAAATGCTTGCATTTGGTTGACGGCCTGTCGACCTTTGTCGACAGGCTGAGGGGCGGAAAAGTTTCCGCCCCAAACCGTTTTTCCTTTTTTGATTAACCTTCTGCCGCTTCAACCAGACGCTTGGTATCTTCTGCGATAACCAGTTCCTCATTGGTCGGGATAACCAGTACACGTACACGTGCATAGTCAACGGAAATGTCCATCTGACGACCACGGTACTTGTTCTTCTCCGGATCGACCTTGATGCCGAGGTATTCCATATGTTCGCAGACATCCCAGCGTACAGAGCGGTCATTTTCACCAACGCCGGCAGTGAATACAACAGCGTCTACGCCGCCCATCTCAGCGATATAAGCGCCGATGAGCTTTTTGACAGAATTGATAAAGATATCCTTTGCCAGCTTTGCGCGTTCATTGCCGTCATTGATCGCGGCATCCAGATCACGGAAGTCGGAGGATACGCCGGAAACACCGTATACACCGGATTCCTTATTCATAATCTCCAGCATTTCCTCTGCGCTCTTATTCTCATGCTCACACAGGAAGGAGATGATTGCCGGATCAATATCGCCGGAACGTGTGCCCATCGGCAGACCTGCCAGCGGAGTGAAGCCCATGGAGGTATCAACCGACTTGCCGCCCTTGATTGCGGTTACGGAAGATCCATTGCCCAGATGACAGGTGATCACGCGCAGGTGCTCCAGCGGAATGCCCAGCATCTCAGAAGCCTGCTGCGCAACGTACTTATGGGAAGTACCGTGGAAGCCGTAACGACGGATCTTGTACTTCTGATAGTACTCGTAAGGAATCGAATAGATATAATCCACCGGCGGCATTGTCTGATGGAACGCAGTGTCAAATACCGCAACCTGCGGAATATCTTCGCCCATTACATCCTTGCACGCGCTGATACCGATTAGATTCGGCGTATTGTGCAGCGGCGCCAGCGGGATGCAGTCTTCGATTGCCTTGATAACAGAATCGTCGATCATAACGGAATCTGCAAAGTACTCACCGCCATGTACGACACGATGCCCTACCGCATCAATTTCTGCCATCGAATCGATAACGCCCCATTCCTTATCGACCAAAATATCGATAACCGCACGGATCGCATCGGCATGATCCTTCATCGGCACGTTTTCGCTATACTTCTCCGGCTTTTCCGGATTCGTATGGGTCAGGCGACCGTCGATACCAATTCTCTCACACAGACCCTTAGCAAGAACCTCCTTGGAATCCATGTTGAAAAGCTGATACTTGAGTGAGGAGCTGCCCGCATTGATGACCAGTACATTCATTATTCTCAATCTCCTTTGTCTTATTTATGGATGCCTCGAAAAATTCAGGGATAAACTGAGGCAGGAGATTTTGTTCCCAGATAAAAGCGAAAAAACGCAGGAATACTTTGTGTATTTCGTGTATTTCAAGGTTTTGAGACAAAATCAGTGGAGCAAATCTCCGCCGTCCAGCCGCACATGAATGTTCAGAGGCTTCCTTATAACATTGCAAGAATATCGCCAACATAGTACAATAAACTTATCGTCATTACTATTTTACACCACTCATTAGAATTTCTCAACCGTTTTCCTCAGAAATTTGGAGAATCATACAAAAGTTTTCAAAATATCTGCTGCGCGAATTTTTCCATAAATATCCGTGCACGCCAAATTTCCGTACAGTGCCACCGGAACGATTGTTTTTTTTGCACGCACACGCGGCAACGCGACCTTTCAGAATCCTTCCTGCCGTCGCTGTTCCGCCATAAATCGCATTTGAAAAATCGTTACAGAAATGATATAATCATCAGAAAC
>CAYNPX010000215.1:0-2115 GCA_964399205.1 uncultured Butyricicoccus sp. | reverse complement strand
TTCCGGGCTGAGATGTGTCATTTTTGACGCACATGTCGCCAAAAATGACGGATTTATAATCCGCTGTCTGCTGACAGCTCATGACGAAGTTTCTGCATCCTATGCGATGAGTTTTCACTTTTTCTACAATCTGTGGGCAGAGAACGCAATCTCTGCCCGTTTCTTTTTTACCGCACAAACTTAGAACCTGTATCTCAGAGATACGATTTGGAACAATCGGAGTAAATCAATGACACAACAATATACCTTCCCATACCATTCCCCTGTCGGTGAGCTGATGCTTGCAGGCACAGCGGATGCCATCACCGGACTGTGGTTCCTCAGACAAAAATATTTCGGCAGCACACTGGACGCGCAGGCTGTGGAAAAGCAGACGCCTGCGCTGCGGCTTGCTGCCCAATGGCTGGACAGCTATTTTCGCGGGGAAAATCCTCCGCTGACCCTTCCCCTTGCGCC
The DNA here is from genome assembly GCA_964399205.1 of uncultured Butyricicoccus sp. Classification (GTDB taxonomy): domain Bacteria; phylum Bacillota; class Clostridia; order Oscillospirales; family Butyricicoccaceae; genus Butyricicoccus_A. The sequence continues at coordinate 1,659 of CAYNPX010000215.1, read as the reverse complement.
AACCGGCAGTCCGTTTCGTCAGGAGGTCTGGAAAATCCTCCGTCAAATCCCCTATGGTTCCCTGACGACCTATGGTTCGATTGCTCATCAACTGGCACAGCAGACCGGAAAACGTGTTGCGGCACAGGCTGTCGGCAACGCAGTCGGGCATAATCCGATCGGCATCCTCATTCCCTGTCACCGTGTTGTCGGCGCAAACGGCAGCCTAACCGGCTATGCGGCCGGTATTGATAAAAAAATCCAGCTTCTTCGGCTGGAAGGTGTCACTATGGATCATCTGTTTCGTCCGGACAAACAGACGGTGTAATCCTCTTGCATCCAATGAATAAATCCGCTACAATAGAAATAAGAATACGATCGGGAATTCCCCGGAATGATAAAGGAGTGTTTTTTCATGCAGAATTTCCAGTATTATGCACCAACACAAGTCGTTTTCGGCATAGATACCGTAGATCAGGTTGGTAGCCTTGTCAGCAAGCAGAATTGTAAAAAAGTACTGATTCATTATGGCGGCGGCAGTGCAAAGCGCAGCGGATTGCTTGACCGCGTGGCCAAGTCTCTGGATGAAACAGGCATTGATTATATTATGCTGGGCGGTGTTGTGCCAAACCCGCGCCTGAGTCTGGTACGTGACGGCATTGCGATGTGCAAGCGGGAAGGTGTTGATTTTATCCTCGCTGTGGGCGGCGGCTCTGTTATTGACTCTTCCAAAGCGATCGGTTATGGTATCGCCAACGACGAGGATGTGTGGGAATTTTATGCCAGACGTGCTGTTCCACAGGCTTGTGCACCGGTCGGCGCTGTGCTGACAATTGCCGCTGCCGGCAGCGAAATGAGCAATTCTTCCGTCATTACCAACGAGGACGGCTGGCTCAAGCGTGGTCTGAGCTCGGAGCTTTGCCGCTGCAAATTCGCTGTTATGGATCCGACGCTCACCTATACGCTTCCGGCGTATCAGACTGCCAGCGGCGCGGCCGATATCATGATGCATACCATGGAACGCTATTTCACACCGGTAGAAACATTGCCGCTGACCGATGCGCTGGCAGAGGGTTTGCTTCGTTCTGTTATGGCAGATGTCAAAACTGCATTGGCTGATCCGCAGGATTATGATTCCCACGCTGGATTGATGTGGGCAAGCAGTCTGTCACACAACGGACTGACCGGCTGCGGCACAGACGGCGGCGACTGGGCATGTCATCAGCTGGAGCATGAATTGAGCGGCAAATATGATATCGCGCATGGCGCAGGCTTGTGCGCAGTTTGGTCAAGCTGGGCACGGACAGTTATGCCGGCAAATCCTGCCCGTTTTGCAAAATTTGCGGTGAATATCATGCAAGTTACGCCGGGCGCGGATGACACGGAAACCGCTAACCGCGGCATTGACGCAATGGAAGCATTTTTCCAGTCCATTGGTATGCCAACACGTATTAACCAAATGGGCATTGCGCTTACCGAAGACGACATGCGTGAACTGGCGCATAAGTGCAGCTTTATGAATACACGAAAAATCGGTAAATTCGTTCAGCTGGATCGGGAAGCAATTTACGAAATCTATCAGAAGGCGAAGGCGTAATTTCCCCCGAATGAAAGAATAAGACCTCCTATGTACCATCTGCCTTTTTAGAAAATCGCAGCTGTGATACCTGGGAGGTCTTT
>CAYNPX010000214.1:0-2135 GCA_964399205.1 uncultured Butyricicoccus sp. | reverse complement strand
GCCAGGTTCAGTATGTGTATCGCGTTATCGCGCTTATTTTTTCTTTGTCTTCTTCTTCGGCGCAGGCTTGTCTTCCTTTTCTCCAACTATATAATTTTGGCGGAATTTCTTTGGAGACATGCCGACATGCTTTGTGAACTGCATATTAAAATAGCTTTGCGTGTCATAGCCGACCATACCGGCGATCTGCGTTACCGGATAATCCGTTGTAATCAGGAGCGTCTGCGCTTCTCCGATACGACGGCGGAGCAGATATTGAATCGGGGAATATCCGCTCATATCCTTGAAAACATGGGACAGATAGCATTGACTGGCGTGCAGGTCGTTTGCGATGGATTGCAGTGTAATTGGTTCGGTATAGTGCTGGTCGATGTATTGCTTGACGCGATTGCCGAGGATGTTCGGTTCATCGACTTCAGCTGCTTCCGGGAGAATGCCGGGTGTGGGTGCATCGACGAGGGCAAGCACTTTGCTCAGCAATGCGTGCATCAGGCTGTTGCAGAAACGTTCTGCATATGGCTCACTCTCTGCCAGATTGCGGAACATCATTTCCATCAATTGCTGTAATTCGTCAAAATGATGCCCTGTACGGAACAGATATCCGGCATTGTCTGGGATCAATGCATTTGGACGCAGATCAGGCATACGCAGATTGCTGATTGCGATTGTATAGAAGCCAAGCTCGGAATCAGCTGTGGAGTTTTCATCGTGCACAACGCCGGAATTGTATACGAGAAGATCGCCGGCCTTTACCGCATATTTTTTGTTATGAATCAGATATTCGCTTTGACCGCTGTATATCAGTACCAGTTCGACCAGATCGTCATGAGAATGCATGATACGTGGATGACGATTGCTGACATCGGGAATGATTTTGCAAACATAAAGCAGCTGTGGATTGTTTTCCGTATCAAATAGCGGCTGAAAAGCCCTTTTTACAAAGCACTGCGCATTGAGCGGCTGATACTGTGCCATGAAATACACCTCATTTCTATCCGGTCTTTACTTCTTAATTATATCATCTAACAAAAAGAAAACAATGGACGAAAAAAGGTTTTTTCTGTGATTTTTTAACAGAAGATCCCCCGCCGCTGCGCCAATGAGTATGAAATCAAACAGGCAGTTGAAATGATTGAGGCATCCAAGAAGCCGCTCCTGCTCTCTGGAGGCGTTCGCTACTCCGAAGCGGGCGAGACCGTTATGAAATTCTCTAAAGCGGCCAGGAAACGAAGACGGGCAAAGGTTTGTCCGCCTCCATTTCCGGTTCGGATGAAAGTTTGTAGAATTATGGATCAGGAATTATTGAGTTCATCAGACAGAACAGCATGGAAGATGAGTGCGAGAAATTCAGAGGGACACAGATGCCTGTCGAGATGCCTTTTTGCCAGAAATTCTAACAGAGGCCGGTTTCGTTTCCAGGCGATCGCGGATACAGTCCGGATATTTCGTTCTACTGCTTTGCAGTTCGTGCCATATTTCTTGGCAACATCAAGATATAGCCATTTTGTCACCAGCAGAAGTCTGTCCGGCTGCTCTATGCACAACGACACCGCATAGGCGGTATAGAAAAACCCTTTGTAATTCGGGTATATTCCAAGTTGGCAGAGCAAATTACAAGTTGCTCGGTAATTCGTCATTATACCATCTCCTTTTGTGATTTCATTCGGTTCATAATGATGCATAGTTTGTCTCTTGCTCATAATAAAAATTGTCGTTTCCCCTTGGCTGAACCTGCATGAATGTTTCCATTGGGACATTCAGCGTAATCGCCAACCTGCAAAGCAGCTTTGCGGACGGGTTACACTTTCTTCCTTTTTCCAGCGCACGGATATAACGGATGGATGTATCCGCTCTGGCTGCCAATTCAGCCTGCGGCATATTCTGTTGATCTCGTACTTCACGCAGTTTAGCCCCGTCAAACTTTGCCAACATTTTCCTCACCTCCCTTTATACAAATCATAAGGGATAGAAGCGGTTACCTGTGAGGTTCTGTAGTTCCTCTTTTGTGGAAAATGTCGAAAAATGGATTGACCTTTCGTTTTTTGCCGTACTCATACAAGACAGTCCGCTGGTTCGGTATAGCCATATATAGCATTTGCCCCTTACTGTCCGCCCTTCCGTTTTCAGTATCTATA
>CAYNPX010000213.1:0-2145 GCA_964399205.1 uncultured Butyricicoccus sp. | reverse complement strand
CATGCAGCTGCCGCGCGCGGCGCTTTTGGCGTCATAGAGCGCAAGCGCGGCTCAGGGGAGGAGTGTCCAGAGAACCATAGGTTCTTTGGCGTCGAAGGAGAGCGAAGAGAGGGAACCGACGTCGGTTCCCTCTCTTCATTCACAGAAACAACTATGCCTGCATGATATCTCCAAACACAGCAAAGTATATTTTACCGCCACCGGCTCACTCCTCCGTGTCCGGCAACTCGGTATCCACGATCTGACCTTCCGTCTGCTCCGGTTCTTCCTGTGCCGCAGCCGCAGCTGTCGCGCCCTTCAAGCCTGCCTCTTGCAGCTCGTTGCCTTCATCCGCAGTCTCGACATTCAGCTCCGCCGTATCTCCGACATTGAGCAGCACAGCCTGCTCGTTTTCCGCTGCGCTCAAAATATAATATACCTCGCTGCCCTGCAGCCGGATATAATAATACGTCGTGCCATTGATGACCGCCGTGCGGATGTCATCAATCACGCCGCTCAGCTCAGTGGTCGCGGATTGTGTCACATCCGCGCCATTGCTTTCCAGCAGTGCGCGGTAATTCGCCTGACAGTCCTTGATGCTGGCGCCGGTCGCAACAATCTGATACTGCGCCATATTGACCATACCGTACTGCTTGACCAGACCGGCGTTGTCCTTGAGTGCCACCGTATACGTCGGCTGTCCCTCGATCATCAGCAAAATCGGGAAGGTCGCATCGTAATTGAGGTGCTGTACAACGCCCTCCGCGCTTTCCATCGCGGAAAATTCTTCCGCACCGGCAATTTCATAAAACTCCGTTTGCCTGGTACGCAGATTGGTAAAGATAAACCCGATATTGGACTCATCGCTGACGACAGAGGTCACACCGGTATACATATACAGATCATTGCCCTTGGGGATATAGTTGTAACCCTCTGTTGCCTGCACAACGCCCTTCTGTCCGATGACAGAATTGAGCCAGCCACTCTGATAGCTGCCATACCAGTCGTACTGCTGCATGATCAGGTCAGGGCTGTAAACATTGTCAATCCAATCCGGAATTTCTCCCAATTTATACCGCTGGCAGTCGCCTGTCACCGGATCAACCGTGATAACGCCCTTGACATCTGTCCCGCTGAACAGCATGATTTTATGCTCCAGCACCGGATAGATCCAATACGGATTCCCATCCTCATCCAGTTCAAACCGCGGCGTATCCAGCATATCACACGGATAACGGAACCGTACATGCCGTGTCAGGTTGTCATTGAAATACGCATTCTGGGAGTACTTAATGCCTTTGCCCTCCGACATACGCACAATCTGTGTATTCTGTGTTTTCATATCAACGGTAATATATGCCGGAATGCCTGTGCTGCGGTTGAGGAACCATTTTACCAGACCGACATAATCCAGCGGCTGTACACGCACCGGCGCGCCGGCTACCGTTATCTGATAGGTGTCATACAGCTCAAATTGTGAAACTTCATCCACCAGATTGCCCAGCGCACGGTTTGCCAGACGCGAAGCGCTGTCCTTGTCGAGCAGCGGGACATTGTCGATCGTCGGCGTATATTCTTCAATTTCCTTCTGTTCAATGTCTGCGCTGATGATGTCCGCGTAACGGTGTGACTGCAAGATCGCGCTGGACAGCAGACAGAGCGCAACTGCCGCAACAAATCCCAGTCCCACAGCTGTCACCACGACTCTGCGGATATTTCTTACCAGCGAACCGGTACAAAGCAGCGCGGTCAGCGCAAGCAAAATAATGAGGTTTTCACCGACAAAAAACCAGAAATCTATATTTTGAATGTTGATGGCTGGCAGCATGAAATAAAACTGCGCAAACAACTGCGCCAGAAAAATAACCGCTGTCCATACGATCCGGCTCGGTCTGGTCTTTCCATAGACCGGCTTTCCGTTAAAAAAATTGCGGAATATATCCTTTGCGCTTCCCTGCTGCCGGTTCATGCCGGAAAAAGGGTTCTGCTGACCGGCGCCCTGCTCAAACGGATTTTCGCCTTGCCCAAACGATTCATTCTCTCCATTGCTTCCAAACGGTCCGAACGGTCCGAAAAAACTGAATAACATCAATTCCACTTCCTCTCCTGCGATATGGATTAGGGTATCCATATCGTACTATATTTAACAGTGAAAGTCAAATAATC
>CAYNPX010000212.1:0-2172 GCA_964399205.1 uncultured Butyricicoccus sp. | reverse complement strand
AGGCAGAGGAACCCCCTGCCTGTTTCCGACATTCCCTGTCTATGAATACAGGGTTCTTATTTATACTTTATACTCGTCCAGCAGCCGCTGTACCAGATCGCGGACAAACGCAACCGCATTTTCCGGCTGTACGTCCTCTCGCAGCGATTTATCGCGCGTGGATACCTCGACCATGCCGCGCTTGACGGTCTTGGGGCTGACGATCACACGTACCGGCACGCCCAGCAGGTCGGCATCCGAGAACATATTGCCCGCGCTCACCTTGCGGTCGTCATACATGGTTTCAACGCCCGCCGCCTGCAACTGCTCATACAGTGCGTCCGCAGTCTCGCGCACCTGCGGGTCGGTCGCCTTGATCGCGCAGATGTGTACCTGCCACGGCGCAATCGACATCGGCCAGATCGGACCGTACTCGTCGTGTCTGACCTCGCAGACGGAGGCCGCCAGACGACCGACGCCAATGCCATAGCAGCCCATGATCGGGTAATGCGGCTTGCCGTCCTGACCGGTATAGGTCATCTCCATCGACTTTGTGTATTTCGTGCCCAGCTGGAAAATGTTTCCCACCTCGATGCCGCGGCGGATGCGGATATGCGGCTTGCCGCAGACCGGACAGATCGCGCCCTCATAGGTCTTGGCAAAGTCGGCAATGCGCGCGTCCGGCGTGTCGCGCTTTACATTGTAGCCCGTGTAATGATAGTTTTCCTCATTTGCGCCGCAGACGGAGCTGTTCAGATCGGCCAGCGACTTGTCGATGACATATTCTACGCCCTCCGGCAGACCGACCGGACCGATAAAGCCCGCGACAATGCCGCTCTCCTGCGTAATTTCCGCCGGATGGATTTCCTCACCGAGGAAATTGCGCAGTTTCGTCTCATTGACCTCCAGATCGCCGCGGATAAACGCGATCACATATGCATCCGTCAGGTTCTTCTGATACACAACCGCCTTGCAGGACGCATTTGCCGGCGCGTGCAGATATTCACAGACCGCTTCGATCGTCTTTGTCTCCGGTGTAAATACCTTCTCCATCGGCGCTTCCGCTGTTTCCGGCGGCTCCACGATGCAGTCCGCCGCTTCCATATTGGAGCGATAGCCGCAGTCGCACAGCACGATGGTGTCCTCGCCGCAGTCGGTCAGCAGCATGAACTCATGCGACACGCTGCCGCCCATCATGCCGGAGTCGGACTGTACCGCGACAACCTCCGGAATACCGGCACGGCGATAGATGTTTTCATACGCCTGGTAGCACCGCGCATAGTATGCCTCCAGATCCTCCTGCGTCGTGTGGAAGGAATACGCATCCTTCATGGTAAACTCACGCACGCGGATCAGACCGCCGCGGGCACGCGGCTCATCGCGGAACTTGGTCTGAATCTGGTAGATCATGAACGGATACTGGGAGTACGACTGCGCTGTGCCGCGCGCCAGATGGACCGCGGCCTCCTCATGGGTCATGCCGAGCACGACCGGCTGTCCGCTCCTGTCCTTGAAGCGCGCCATCTCACTGCCGATGGATTCATACCGACCGGATTCCTGCCACAGCGACGCCGGCATGACGACCGGAAACATGACCTCCTGTCCGTCGATCTTATCCATCTCTTCCCGGATGATGTTTTCAATTTTTCTGGTGATGCGCTTGCCCGGCATGTACAGCGAATAGATGCCGGTGGTCAGCTGCTTCATATAGCCGCCGCGCACCATGAGCTTATGGCTTTCAAGCTGGCAATCCGCAGGAGTCTCCTTGAACCGGTTGCCGAGCATGTTGCTCATTTTCATATCGTATTGTTCCTTTCTCTCCCGCACCTTTTTGTTCCGGAAGCATATGCTGAAAGCAGCCATACTTTTTCAGGAGGTGCCGGAATTTTATGTATTCCAGTTTTTTTGTCCGTCCGTCAGCCGGCGAACAGGTGGAAACCACGGTTTCCCTGCATTCGGATCCCCGCCCTGCCCTGCTGGGCACCGCCGTCAGCGCCGACGGCAAGCCGGTAGCCGATGCGCTGGTCGTTCTGACCGCTTCCGGAAAGACCGGCCCCGATCCCATCGCCGGTGTGGTATATACCGATGAGATGGGGCGGTTTGCCTTCGGACCGCTCGACGCCGGCGTGCTGTATCAGGTCAGCATTTATGCCGATTCCATGCTGCGCCGCGTGCTGGAGCAGCCGGAGGGAT
>CAYNPX010000211.1:0-2184 GCA_964399205.1 uncultured Butyricicoccus sp. | reverse complement strand
CCCACCTCCCTCATCAGAAGGAGGCTCTGGCACAGCGCAACAATGTCCCCTCCTTGCGGCTACGGTCACAAACGGGCTGTCTCGCCGCCGGTCTATCACACTGTTGCAAAATACCGGTAAATTTATATGAAATTCGTCATAAAATCCCGTTTCTTCTTGCGTTCAGCTGTGGTATGATAAATACTGTATTAAAATATCTCGAAACGCATTTGATGAGGGAATGACGTATGGCAAAGAAACGGAACGGCGGGTTTCTGCCGATTTCAAAAGAGGATATGCTGGCGCGCGGCTGGTATTACTGCGACTTCCTTCTGGTGACAGGGGATGCCTATGTCGATCATCCATCCTTCGGCACGGCGGTGATCTCGCGCGTGCTGGAGGACGCGGGCTACCGTGTTGCGATTCTGGCGCAGCCGGATTTCCGTTCTGAGGCGGATTTTACCGCGATGGGGCGACCACGCTATGCGGTACTCATCAACGGCGGCAACATCGACTCGATGGTCGCGCATTATACCGTCGCCAAAAAGCGCCGCCATGACGATTCCTATTCCCCCGGCGGCAAAGGCGGCAGGCGTCCTGACCGTGCGGTGACGGTATATGCCAAGCTGGCACGCCGCGCCTTTCCCGATGTCCCGATTTATCTGGGCGGGCTGGAAGCCAGCCTGCGCCGGTTCGCGCATTATGATTACTGGGCGGATCGCATTCTGCCGTCGATTGCGCAGGATGCCGGCGCGGACGGTCTGATGTTCGGCATGGGAGAGCGTTCCGTTTTGGAGATCGCCGCCAATCTGAAGGCGGGCAAGCGCGGCGTGGATGTCGTCAAACACGTGCGCGGCGTGGCATATCTGACCCGGCACGAGGAGGACATCTCATTCCCCGCCGTGTGGTGCCCATCGCTGGAGGAAACGCTGGCGGACAAGGTAAAATATGCGGAATCCGTCAAAATCCAGTATGACCAGCAGGATCATATCACCGGAAAAGCCGTGGTGCAGAAGCACGGGCACCGGCTGCTCGTACAGAACCCGCCCGCATTGCCGCTGACAACCGAAGAAATGGACTGGGTATACGGTCTGCCCTATATGCGCACCTATCACCCGTCCTACGAGGCGGAAGGCGGCGTACCCGCGATTGCCGAGGTACAGTTTTCCATCATCCATAATCGCGGTTGCTTTGGCGGCTGCAATTTCTGCTCGCTGGCTTTCCATCAGGGCAGGTATATTTCGTCCCGTTCGCATGAATCCGTCATTGCGGAGGCAAAGCGCATCACGCAGCATCCGGATTTCAAGGGCTATATCCACGACGTCGGCGGTCCGACCGCGAACTTCCGTTTTCCGGCGTGCGCCAAGCAGGAAAAATACGGTCTGTGCCGCGACAAGCGCTGCCTGTTCCCAAAGGCATGTGAAAACCTGCGCGCAGACCACAGCGATTATCTGGCGCTGCTGCGCAAGCTGCGTGAAATACCGGGCGTAAAAAAGGTCTTTGTGCGTTCCGGTCTGCGGTATGATTACATGATGGCGGATGACAACGACGAATTTTTCCTCGAACTGGTCAAATATCATATCAGCGGACAGCTTAAAGTCGCGCCGGAACACATGAGCGATCATGCGCTGTATTATATGGGCAAGCCGTCGTTTGACGTATACCGCCGGTTCAAAGAGCGATATGAACGCATCAACGCCAGGCTGGGCAAAAAGCAGTACCTTGTGCCCTATCTGATGTCGTCCCATCCGGGCGCGGAATTGCGCGATGCCGTGCATCTGGCGGAATATTTAAATTCCATCGGCTATATGCCGCAGCAGGTACAGGACTTCTATCCGACGCCGGGCACGCTGTCCACCGCGATGTATTATTCCGGTATCGACCCGCGCACGATGAAGCCGGTATATGTTGCCAAAACGCCGGAGGAAAAAGCGATGCAGCGCGCGCTGCTGCAATGGCGCAGACCGGATCAGCGCGCAATCGTCATACAGGCGCTCCAGCAGGCGGGCAGAGAAGATTTGATCGGCTATGGAGAACAGTGCCTCATTCATCCGCGCCCCAATGAGCACTTCGCGCATTTGCAGCAGGCAAAGCAGAAGGCAAAAAACCGGCATGGACAGAATAATCATGCGCGGTCACAGCCGCAGCAGGGGCGGAAAACGGGGCAAAAGAGAAGGAAACGGTAGACGGTTTTCACGCCGACCG
>CAYNPX010000210.1:0-2224 GCA_964399205.1 uncultured Butyricicoccus sp. | reverse complement strand
TTTGCGGCGGCCTTATCCAGACGGCATTCATACACGATCAATACCGTAGAGATCAGCAGCGGGACAGCGCATAGCCAAACGCTGCGGATGCCGAGAAAGGAATGGGTGATCCATGAAAACGCGACACCGATGTGAAAACATGCCAATGTACCGCCGAAGAAAGCAGCTCTCTGCAGCTGACGTTTTTCATGCGTGATGCAGTATTCCGATAGCGCATTTGCAACCTGACGGGTGTTGTTCGTGGAAAAGATCGTGGAGCCGGCGAAGCCGTATGCACCGGGAAAAGCGTTCCACTGGAATGCCATCGCAAAGAAGATTGGATACAGACCGAGAATCGGATTCATCTCTGTGGGCAGAAAGCCGAGGATTATCACGGTAATATAATTGATGATGAGCGAGATCGGATGCAGGTTCCGGTGATATTTCTTGGACAAAAATACGGTGGAAGAGATACCCAGTACATAGAAGATAACGCCGCCGATCCGGATCAAAACATCGAGAGGGCTCCGACCTAAGATACCTGTGACAATGTAAATTAAGTTGGATGTCATCGCATTGCCGAAAAAATCACTGCGGCATAGAAGCGCATAAACACCGAGGTATCCGCCGGTTACAGCCATAGAATGGTGAATCCAGCAGGAAAGCTGTTCACGGTCTTTCATGATGGACGGTTCTCCTTTACATGTTTGCTAATGACATTATAGACTGCCGAAAAGTGAAAGTAAATGGTGGAATATCTATATCTGGCGCATGATTTGTATAAAATTCTGTGTAAAATTCTATACAGCGGCAATCACTCCGGCATGTCCTCTTTTTCGCCGTTTTCCAACGCGAGCTGATGCATGATGAACTGCCGCGCTGTACGCGGGGAACGTCCGTTGCGGCGGATAGCAAAGCGCTCCGCGAGCAGGTGCAGACGATCCTCCGGCAGGCTCAGACCGTAGTCCTCCGCGAGCTGGTCAACGATATCCAGATATTCGTTCTTGACCGGATTGGAGAAGGTGATTTCGATTCCAAAGCGGTCGGACAGCGCGGCCGTAGACTGCAGCGTATCACGCACATGGACATCATCGCCGTTTCGGTCGGAGAACGTTTCGCGGACGATATGGCGGCGGTTGGAGGTTGCATAGATCGCCATGTTGTGCGGCTTGTCCGCAACGCCGCCCTCGATAGACGCCTTGAGAGCGACAAACCGGTCATCCTCCGCGCTGAAGGAAAGATCATCGAGGAACAGGATAAAGGGAAACGGGCTTTGCGCGATCTGTGCGCAGACCGACGGGAACGCACGGATTTGATCCATTGGCAGCTCGACGATCTTCAGACCGCGGTCGGCATATTCGTTTGCAATCGCTTTGACGGTAGAAGACTTGCCGCAGCCCTTGTCACCGTACAGCAGGATATTATTGGCGTTTTTGCCGGCGAGCAGGGCGAGTGTATTGTCACGAATGGATTTTTTCTGTGTGACATAGCCCTTGAGGTCGGTCAGGCGGATCGGATCCGGATGCTCGATCGGCTGCGGCGCGCCGTCAGCGATAGTGAATGCGTTGGCACGCGCGAAGAAACCGAACCCATGCTTTTGGTACATCTGTATCAACCCATCGCAATTGCCGAACGGCAGCGGCGTGCCGGACGGAAAGCCCGGCAGCGCTTCAAGCAGGTCGGACAGCTTCGGATATGCCTTGCGGGCAAAGTCCAGAATATCCGCGCCGGAGAGCGAGATCAGGGCATTGACGGTATAGAGATCAAAGTCCGCCGCCTTGCGGATATCGACGGGAACCGGCTTGTCCATATACTGCGTCAGCACATTGGTGTCGTAATGGATCTCGCGGGCAAGCAGCCTGCCCAGATCGCCATGACGGTAATGGAAACGACATAAATGCGCGTATTTCCGGCAGAAATCTGTCGGAGACTGCTCCAGCGCGCGCAGAGTATCCGCGTATGCGGTAAAGACATCTGTGCGGCGCAGGCCGTTGAGAACAGTCAGGGATTCCGCACGCAGGCGGAGGGAAGAATTGGTTAACATAAAAACACACCTCTATAGCAGAAGGAAGTGCCGAACAGGAGCATTTCCAACAAATAATATTCGTATTTCTTAAAATAACACAAAGCGGCAGGGTTTGCAAGAGACAGGCACAAAAACTGCTGAAATCCACTATAATAATATAGAGAAAGAATCAGATTGTAGAAAAAGTGAAATCTCAACGCATAGGATGCAGGGATTTCG
>CAYNPX010000209.1:0-2244 GCA_964399205.1 uncultured Butyricicoccus sp. | reverse complement strand
CGCATAGCGTACCGTCTGTGCTGAAATGATGCAAATGCGTTTTTTACTCTCGGTGCAGGAAGCCCCAAAGACTGCCGAAAACTTTTGGAGTCATGGAGTTTTCGGCAGTCACACCACGCCCATAGCCCGGAGAGGGAGCGAAGAGGGAGAACCGGGCTGTCGGTTCTCCCTCTTCAGTACATGAAGCGACAATAACTGCATGAAAAAGCAAAACAGATAGGTCAACCTATTCGTCTGGTATCGGTTCAAAGTCCGTGCGAATCAGCCGTGTGAGGCAGCATTCAGGCGAATACTGCCAGCTGGAAATATGACCGCTTTCGATAAAATAGGACAGCGGCGGCGGATCGGCGGCGGCTGAACCGATGTGGTCTATGAGATTTAGCTTGATCTTCATGCGCTCCGGCAGAATAGATTTGATGTAGCATGAAACCATTTCACCGGGAGATACATCGAACCGCTGTTCCGCCAGACCGGAAAGATTTGGCGTCAGTTCAATAAAGACGCCATAATCCTCCACGCTGCGCACAATGCCGCAGACGGTTTCACCCGGCGCGAATTGCGCGGCATTCTGCTCCCATGTACCCAGCAGCTCGCGGTGTGTCAGCGAGATACGTCCGGCATCCGCATCCAGACTGACGATCACGGCGCGCAGCATCTGACCGATACTGACCCGGTCGGACGGATGGAAAATACGGCTGACGGACAGGTTTTCAATGCCGATGAGCGAGATAATGCCGCAGCCGACATCGACAAACGCGCCAAACGGCTCCAAATGCGTCACGCGCACCGGAATGATATCGCCGGGCGTGCGTTCTGTCAGCAGGACGTGCAAGGCTTCCTGCTGCGCCGCACGGCGCGAAAGATATGCGACAGTCCCCTCGATTCGCTGTACCTGGAAGCAGACCGGTTTTCCCACGCGGGATAATATGGCGATTTCGCGGGTCTGTCCGGTGTTGATCCCAAGCGCGCATTCCTCGCGCGGCATGATACCGGTCAGCCCGTCTAATTGAATGATTAGATTGTGCTGCGCATCACAGCGGACAGCAGGCGCTTGCAGAACACTGCCGTCCTGTGCGGCGGCATATATATCCTCCCGCTTGGGAATGGTCGTTTTCAGGCTTTCTGGTGCATAGGCTTGCAATTTGCTCCCTCCGTTCTCAAAAGTCCCTGGTTTTTGAATCACCCTGCTTTGACTATATGCGCGGCGTTTTGGAATTAGTATGGGCAATGCATACAAATCGCTGGTGTTCTGTGGGAAGGTGTGATACACTAACAGTAGAAGGACCAAGGAGGAAATACGATGGATATCCGGCTGGGAGATAAATTGACCATGAAAAAAGCACATCCCTGCGGCAGCAGGGAATGGGAGGTGCTGCGTGTCGGTATGGATTTCCGCTTGAAATGTACCGGCTGCGGGCACATGATTATGATTCCGCGCAGCAAGGCGGAAAAGAATATCCGCAAAATCGTTCGCGCGGACGGGACGGAAGGCGAGACGTGATAATATGCTGATTGACGGAAAACAGATGCACCTGCAATGCACGGCGGCGGACATCGGGCATTATGTGATTTTGCCTGGCGACCCGGGACGCTGCAAAGCGATTGCGGAACATCTGGAAAATGCGCGTATGATATCGTCCAACCGCGAGTTTCAGGTTTGGACGGGCGGTCTGGACGGCGAGCCGGTTACAGTATGCTCTACCGGCATCGGCGGCCCGTCCGCCGCGATCGCACTGGAGGAACTGGTGGAGTGCGGCGCGCATACCTTTGTCCGCGTCGGCACCTGCGGCGGCATTGACGCCGCGGTCAAGGGCGGCGATGTGGTCGTCGCAACGGCGGCCGTGCGGCAGGAGGGCACTTCGAGAGAGTACCTTCCGCTGGAATATCCGGCGGCGGCAAGCTATGCGGTCGTGCGTGCGCTGGCGGATTCGTGTGAAGCGCTGGGCTATCGCACCCATGTTGGCGTTGTACAGTCCAAGGACAGCTTTTATGGAGAAATACGTCCGGAACGTATGCCGATGGCGGGACAGCTGCAGGCGCAGTGGAGCGCATGGACGGCAGCGGGCGTACTGGCGAGCGAGATGGAGTCTGCGGCGCTGTTCGTCGCGGGCGCATGTCTGCATGTGCGCTGCGGCACAGTGCTCAATGTGCTGTGGAATGATGAAAGCGAAACGCCGGCAGTACCGGAGGGCGCGGCACAGCGCGGCATCCATGCCGCAGTGGAGGCGATCCGCCGGCTGATTC
>CAYNPX010000208.1:0-2348 GCA_964399205.1 uncultured Butyricicoccus sp. | reverse complement strand
CTGGAGCGCGCGGCGCGTATGAACGATGAGCACGGCGGCGGTTCTCTGACCGCGCTGCCGATTATCGAAACACAGGCAGGCGACGTTTCCGCCTATATTCCGACCAATGTCATCTCCATTACCGACGGTCAGATCTTTCTGGAAACAGAGCTGTTCCACTCCGGTATCATGCCGGCGGTAAACCCGGGCATCTCAGTCAGCCGTGTCGGCGGCAACGCGCAGATCAAGGCGATGAAGAAGGTTTCCGGCACCCTGAAGCTGGCATATTCCCAGTATCGAGAGCTGCAGTCGTTCGCGCAGTTCGGCTCCGATCTGGACGAGGACACCAAGCGCCGTCTGGCACAGGGCGAACGCATCGTGGAGGTGCTCAAGCAGAACCGCACCGCGCCGATCGAGGTCGAGAACCAGGTTGCGATCATCTACGCGGTTACCAACAATATGCTGGACAATATTGCTGTTGAGGATATCCTCGGCTTCGAGAAGGAGCTGTACGAATATCTGCGCGCCCACATGGAGATCATGGCGGAGGTGCGCGAAACCGGCAACATGGGCGACGAAACCACCGCCAAGCTGATCGAGGCAATCAATACGGTCAAGACCGCCTTTCTGAAGACCAGATAAGGGGGCTGAGACATGGGAGCCTCTATGAAGGAAATCAAGCTCCGCATCAAGAGCGTGCAGAGCACCCGGCAGATCACCAAGGCAATGGAACTGGTCGCGTCGTCCAAGGTGCGCCGCGCCAGAGAGCGCATTGCGCGTACAGAGCCGTATTTTAACATCCTGTACGACACAATGAGCCAGATCGCCTATGGCAAGCGCGACTTCACCTCGCCGTTCGTAGAGCCGCGGGAGGAAGTGCGGAAGGTCTGCTATGTTATCATCGCGGGCGACAGAGGTCTCGCAGGCGGATATAACAGCAACATCATGAAGCTGGTTGAAAACCATATAAAGGCGCATGGCCATGCGGTCTGCGCAGTACCGGTAGGCAAAAAAGCCGCCGAGTTCTGCCAGCGCAGGGAAATGGAGATCCTGACGAGCGAGTACAACCTCGTTGAGAACGTCACCATCGGCAACTGCTTTGAGGCGGCGCATACATTGACCGAGGAGTACCGCAAGGGCACCTTTGACGAGCTGTATGTCATCTACACGAATTTTGCTTCCATGATGACCCAGCAGGCGACGGCAATACAGGTGCTGCCGGTTCCGTATGAGAAGAAAGCGGCAAAGGATGATCTGAAGAGCCTGATCCTGTATGAACCCAGCCCGGAAGCTGTCTTCAATGCAGTTGTTCCGGAATATATTTCCGGTATTTTCTATGGCGCACTCTGCCAGTCGTATGCTTCGGAGCAGGCGGCACGCCGCACCGCGATGGACGCGGCGAGCAAGAATGCCGACGACATGATCGAAGATCTCAGCCTGAAGTATAACCGTGCGCGTCAGGGCGCGATTACGCAGGAAATTACCGAAATTGTAGCCGGTGCGGAGCATTGATGCGCCCGGCTACAGCACAGAAAATAAGAAGGAGAAAATGTGCATGAACGAGCAAAACGTTGGTATCGTGTCACAGGTCATTGGCCCGGTACTTGATGTAAAATTTGCAGATGGACAGCTTCCCAACCTCCTCAATGCACTCGAAGTGGACAACAATGGCGTGACGATCATTGCCGAGGTCGCGCAGCACATCGGCGACAATACCGCACGCTGCATTGCCATGAGCTCGACCGACGGTCTGGTTCGCGGCGCAAAGGCTGTTGACACCCGCGGATCCATCCGTGTTCCGGTAGGCGAGGAGACGCTGGGACGTATGTTTAATCTTCTCGGTCAGCCGATCGATGACGGTGAGCCGATCAAGACTGAGGAAGTATGGGAAATCCATCGTCCGGCTCCGTCCTATGAGGAGCAGGAGGGCGCAGTCAATATTCTGGAGACCGGCATTAAGGTCGTAGACCTGATCTGCCCGTATGCAAAGGGCGGCAAGATCGGACTGTTCGGCGGCGCCGGCGTAGGCAAGACCGTCCTGATTCAGGAGCTGATCAACAACGTCGCAAAGGAACACGGCGGTATTTCCGTATTCTCCGGCGTAGGCGAGCGTACCCGTGAGGGCAACGACCTGTACGGCGAAATGGCGGAGTCCGGCGTATTGAGCAAGACCGCGCTGGTTTACGGTCAGATGAACGAGCCGCCAGGAGCGCGTATGCGTGTCGCCCTGTCCGGTCTGACAATGGCGGAATATTTCCGTGACCGTCAGGGTCAGGACGTGCTGCTGTTTATCGACAACATCTTCCGTTTCACGCAGGCAGGCTCGGAGGTATCCGCGCTGCTCGGACGTATGCCGTCCGCAGTAGGCT
>CAYNPX010000207.1:0-2369 GCA_964399205.1 uncultured Butyricicoccus sp. | reverse complement strand
ATGTCGCCAAAAATGACGGAATATAATCCGCTGTCGCTGACGCTGACAGCTCATGACGAAATTCCTGCATCATATGCGTTGAGATTTCACTTTTTCTACAATCTGAGGCAGAGGATCATCCTCTGCCTCTCTTTGAGTAGAGAAAAACACTGCATAGGAAAACAAACATTTTTTGTTTTGAAAGGAGGAATGCCCTCTTATGACGGTTATTATGTCGCTGCTCGCGATTTGCGTGATGGTTTTGGTCGATCAGGTTGTCAAATACTGGACGATCACGATGCTGGCTCCCGTGGGCAGCATTCCGCTGATTCCGGGCGTGCTGCAGCTGACCTATGTGGAAAACCGCGGCGCCGCCTTCAGCATTCTGGAAGATCAGATATGGCTGTTTGTCCTGCTTGCCGTTATCATTTTGTGCGGTATTGTATATGCGCTGCACACCGGGCGCATTCAGCATTTTTTGGGTAAATTCAGTCTGATCGTGATTTCTGCCGGAGCAGTGGGCAATGTGATCGATCGTGTTCTTCGTCACTATGTTGTGGATATGATTCAGGTATGCTTCATTCAATTTCCGGTGTTTAATATTGCGGATATCTATGTTACAGTAGGGGTTGCGCTGTTTGCGGTGTATTATTTGTTCCTGCATAAGGATGCGGAGGAAATGGAGAAAAAATGAGCCGGCAGATCAGCGTAACAGAAGCGGATGCGGGAAAGCGTATTGACAAGCTGCTCAGCGAACAGCTGCCGGCGTTGACACGCTCTGCAATTCAAAATTTGATGGAACACGGCTGTATCACACGCAATGGCAGACCGGTAAAGAAAAACGCAAAAGCATCCGTTGGAGACAATCTCCTGGTTGAATTGCCGGAACCGGAGAAAGTGGAGATTGCGCCGGAGAATATCCCGCTTGATATCATATTTGAAGATGCCGATATTGTGGTTGTCAATAAGCCGCGCGGTATGGTGGTGCATCCGGCGCCGGGCAACTGGAGCGGTACGTTGGTCAACGCGCTGATGTACCATTGCGGCGACAGCCTGTCCGGCATCAATGGAGAGATCCGCCCCGGCATCGTCCACCGCATTGATAAGGACACCAGCGGGCTGCTCGTCGTCGCAAAAAATGATCGTGCGCACCAGTCGCTGGCAGAGCAAATCAAGGTACATTCGGCGGGTCGGCGGTATTATGCTGTTGTCTATGGCACACCACGGGAAGAGAAGGGGACGGTCTGTGCGCCAATTGCGCGCCATCATGCGGATCGGAAGAAAATGGCTGTTGTACCGGGCGGACGGGAAGCCATTACACATTATGAGGTGCTGGAGCGGTTTCAGGGATATGCGTATTTGACTTTTCTGCTGGAAACCGGACGCACACATCAGATTCGCGTGCACATGGCACATATTGGACACCCGATTATCGGTGATCCGCTTTATGGACCGTCAAAAGACAAATGGAAGCTGAACGGGCAGTGCCTGCACGCAGGTCAATTGACGCTGACGCATCCGGCAACCGGTGAGAGGATGACTTTTCAGGCGCCATTACCCGAATATTTCACAACGGTATTACAGAAATTGAGGAATCAATATGGGGAAATTTGATGGTATTTTGATTGCATCCGATATGGATGGGACGCTTCTGGATGACGACCGGAGGATCGGTAAGGAAACCATTGAAGCGCTGAATTATTTCACGCAAAACGGCGGATATTTTTCGCTCGCAACCGGACGTACCCGTCCGGCGACGGCGGCATATCGTCCGCTGCTGCCATGCAATGCGCCGGGCGTGTATCTGAACGGCGCCATTCTGTGCGATGAGAGCACAGAAACCATTGTATACATGGAAGGTCTGGATGACCGCGCAAAAGAGCTTGCTCACCGTGTCATGAAGGAATTTCCGCACATTGGCATCGAAGTGTTTCTTCTGGACAAGTCGTATGTCTGCAATCTGAATGAGATTACGCGGCAGCATTTTATCAATTTGGATATTCCATATACAATGGCCTCGCTGGATGACATTCCGGAGCCTACAGCTGCATGGGGAAAGATTAACTTCACCGGCACACCGGAGGAAATGGAACCGGTACGTCAGTTTGTTGACCCGATGAAGGAATTTTATAATCTGACGTTCTCAACACCGATCTTTTATGAAATGACCTGTATGGGCGGGCACAAGGGCGACGGGGTACGCAGGGTAGCAGAATACCTTGGCGTAAAGCCGGAGCTGGTCTGTGCCGTTGGAGACAGCCAGAACGATCTTCCCATGCTGACCGGCGCAGGTATCAGCTTCGCGCCGGAAAATGCGCGTGACGATGTGCTGGAGGCTGTGGATATTGTCGTACCGGATAATAACCATGACGCGCTCAAAGGCGTTGTTG
>CAYNPX010000206.1:0-2375 GCA_964399205.1 uncultured Butyricicoccus sp. | reverse complement strand
GAGGTTGGAGAACTGGAATCCGGCATTCGGATGGATGGTTTTTATTCTTCATTCACTTCTTTCCTCAACAAAATTGGTATCGCTATCGGAACCTCGGGAGTGGTTGCCATCATCGGCGCCATGGGTTATGTGCCCAATGAAGTACAGAATGCGGGCGTTTTGACAAGTATCAACATATTCATGTATATTGTGCCGGGCGTTATTTCCATATTGGCAGGTGCGATGTTCTTCCTGTACGATTTGGACTATGATCGTTTTGAATCCGTGCTGGCAGAATTACAGGCAAAGAAAAAAACATTGAACAATTAAAGGAGATGTAACTATGGCAGAAAAGGCTTTGGTTCAGCGCATGGAAAAAGCCGCGCTGGAAACAAGGATCAATCTTTTGAAGCTGAGCAACACAAACGGTATCCACATTGGCGGAGATATGTCTGTATGCGACATGATGACCGCGATCTGGCAGTATGCGATGCGCTATGATGTGAAAAACCCGCATTGGGAAGGGCGCGACCGGTTTGTGCTCTCCAAGGGACATGCTGCTGCGGTGACATCATTCAGCCAGGCGGCAATAGGGTGCTATGATGTGCAGGATATTTTTAAAGAGTACGGCACGGACTACGGAAGATTTGGAATGCATTCCTGTAATCTTGCAAATCCATACGTGGATGTTTCCACCGGCTCTCTGGGACATGGTTTTCCGGTTGCCGGAGGCGTTGCAGCCGCTCTGAAGAGAAAAGGCTCCAAGAGCCGTGTCTACTGCGTAGTGGGAGACGGCGAATGCGCAGAGGGTTCCATCTGGGAAGCTGCCCTGTTCGCTCATCACTATAAGCTGGGCAACCTGACGGTATTTGTGGATCGGAACGGTCTGTCCTTTGACGGTCCCACAGAAGAGTTCATGGCTCTGGAACCGTTTGCGGACAAGTGGAAAGCCTTTGGATGGAACACTGTGGAGATCAATGGAAATGAGATGAATGAGATTCTGGATGCCATTGACCAGCTTCCGGCTGTGGACAGCGAGAAACCGACAGTCGTTATCGGAAAGACCGTCAAAGGTCACGGCATCAGCTTTATGGAGAACAATCCCAAATGGCACGCAGGCAGTTTGAGTGATGATGATCTGAAAACGGCAATTGCGGAAGTAACTGCCGCATATGAGCAGAAATGGGGTGCAAAATAATGGCTGGATTTACTTTTAATATGGGAATGATGACCAGCCTGCGGGACGCAGTTGGCAAGTGCCTGGCAGACTTGGGAGACAAATATGACAATATGATTATTCTGACTGCCGATGTGGATACATCGTCCAGAATTCAGGCATTCAAAGAAAAGTATCCGGATCGCTGCTATAATACCGGCATAGCGGAGCAGAGCCTTATCAGCACTGCGGCGGGTATGGCACATGAAGGATTTAAGCCGCTCGCGTTTGCATTCTGCTCCTTTGCAAGTATGCGTTGCTATGAGCAGGTCCGAACGGATGTGTGTTATCCGAATCTTCCCGTTGTCATCATCGGCAACGGAGCAGGATATTCCAACGGTGAGTCCGGGTGTACACATTGCGGTCTGGAAGATTCCGGAATCATGTCGGATCTGATTAACATGACAGTAATCGAACCGGGCGATCCTGCCCAAATGGTAAAGGTTCTGGAAGCTGCCATGGAGTCGAACCGTCCGGTTTATATTCGCATGGGTCGTGAAGCAACCGAATCGCTTTACGCGGAAGATGTGAAATTTGAGATCGGAAAGGCATTGATTCCAAGGGAAGGAGATGACGGCGCGTTCATCTGCTCCGGAATTATGGTGCATCATGCAATTAAAGCTGCTCAGAAGATTCACGATGAGCTTGGCAAGGAAATCCGGGTAGTTGACATGCATACAATCAAGCCGCTTGACCGGTCGGCAATTCTTGACGCTGCAAAGACAGGACGGATCGTTGCAGCCCAGGATCATAATCTTCAGGGAGGTCTTGGACAGAAAGTAGCCGCAGTGCTCGGTGAAGAAGGGTTAACCTGCAAGCTGATCAGCCGTGGATGCCCGGAAAAATTTGTCCCGATCGCCACTCCGGATTTCTTATATGCCCAAAATGGCATGGATGTAAACGGACTTTACGAAGCGATGAAATCACTTCTTGCTTAGGGACCTCTGAATCAATCGTCCGCGGACGGACGGCGGTTCTTTTCCGCCAGATCCTGCTGATTTATCAGCATTTCATTCGATTCAAACGACATCAATCCATTCTAAATCATATACCCCAAGAAGGAGCCATTGCAAAACAGATGAGCAATCATCTGCGGAGCAATGGCTCAGCTACGTCCGAATTTGTGTGTAAAATGCGTCCGTGAAAGATTCAACAGGTTGGGGGAGTTGTGGCGGGCTGC
>CAYNPX010000205.1:0-2376 GCA_964399205.1 uncultured Butyricicoccus sp. | reverse complement strand
GGCGCGGCAGTCCTGCTCATCACCAAGAAGCGCATGAGCGGCACACAGGAGTAAACCACAACACGATTTTTCACAGAGTTATATCGGGCAAATCCCGTTATAATCAGGATGGACAGGTTCTTGCGAAAACTCCTGGATCATCCCGGCGCGGTCTGGAACCCGCGCTGTGCTTTCATGGTTGAATCCTTTCGTGATTCGACCCTAATCATCCAGACGGAGTGATGACCCGGCTGGATGGAACCAGACGGCTGTGCTTTCGGGTGCAGCCGTCATTTTTGGCGACAAGCTAAGCCCATCGCTGTTCCGCGATGGGCTTATACTTTCCATTGTTCCATTTCATTTGGCGCTTCTCTTGCGTTCCATCAATTCACCGAACGCCAGCACAGTCTCCACCGTGCCGTCAATGCCCGCGGCGCTGGTCGAAACACATAAATCATAGCTGGATGCATCATTCCAGCGGTTTCCGGTATAATAATTAAAGTAGCTGGCGCGTTTTTTATCCCGCTTGAGCACAGCGTCCTCGATGCGTTTTTCCGGCAGACCGAGGTCATATACTGCGTGATGCTTGCGAAACTCAATATCCGCTGTGCAGAAAATGCGGACAACATCATTTCGTTCGCGCAAAACATAGCCGCCGCAGCGTCCCACCACGACGCATGGTCCCTGATTCGCCGCTTCGCGGATGATCTTTGCTTCTTCCATAAACAGCTTATCGCTCATGTTCAGCTCCGAGGTCTGCGTCAGTGAGCTTGCCCCTGTATAGCTGCCCATAACGAGCGAATACAGGAAGCTGTTGGTCGGCTTTTCGTCAAAGCCTTCAAACAGCTTGCGGCTGACGCCCGCGTTCTTTGCCGCCATGTCTACGATCTGCGAATCATAAAATGGAATGTCAAGCAGCTTTGCCAGCTTTTCGCCAACGATATGTCCGCCTGAACCGAACTCACGTTCAATGGTATAGATGGTTGAAGTTGTCATAAGAATGTCCATCCTTTCCTCATTTGCCCATGCCGGCAGATGACTTGCCGGCGAATTTTTCCGTGCATTTAGTATAACACAATTTTATCATTCTGAAAAGTGACCGGCGGCAAAAGCCGTACACTTATAAAATATCCAGCATTTAAACGCATTTTTCGACCGGAAAAACCACCAAAACAATGGAAGAACCATGTCAAAAAACCTATCAATTTTCACGAAAAACCGGCAATCCAGCGCACAAATGCGTCTTTTTTGAAACAAAAATATTGAATACCCCGGAACGCTGTGCTATAATGGGGGACAGAATAATAAATGAAAGATTTGATTGCAGAAATTTAGAACCGGTATTCACGGACAGGGAGCGGGCGAGGAATCCTCCTGACGGACAGGACGCTTTCCCGCAATTCTTTGCGGCATTGCAAAGAAAAGCAATGCAGTATGGCGGAAAAAACCGCACAGGCGGCATTTCTCGCCTGTGAATATGTTCTTACATATTTCTGTTGCGAGACAAGGAGTGTCATAAAAATGCAGACATTTGATGAAACCGTGTGGTACACGATTGCGGCAAAGGTCGGTGGCAAGGTGATCGAAATTGAAAACGCCTCCAACGACAACGGCGCAGCCGTCTGCCTGGCAGATGCGACCGGCGCCGACCAGCAGCTGTGGTCCATTCGCCATGTTGACGGCAAGTATTATAAGATCATCAACAAGAAGTCCGGCAAGGCGCTGGACATCATCAGCATGGGCGTTGTGAACGGCGCAAACCTGCATCAGTGGGAGTTCGTAAACGGCGACAGCCAGATGTGGTTCTTTGAGGACAAGGCAGATGGCGCCGTTGCGATCAAGTCCGCGAAATCCGCAAAGTGCATCGACGTAGTCGGCATGAATGCAGAGATTGCCGGCGCCCGCCTGCAGATTTGGGTAGACGTAGACGGCGAGAACCAGAGCTGGCTGCTGACTGCTGTTGAAGAAGCGCCGAAGGCAGAAGAACAGCCGAAGGCAGAAGAGACGCCGCAGCCGGAGGAGAAAAAGCCGCAGCCGAAGAAGCGCACCCGCCGTACCACAAAGACGGCGACCGCCGCTGCCGGCGAGGAAAAGCCGAAGAAGCGCACCCGCCGCACCAAGGCGCAGATCGAGGCCGATAAGGCCGCAAAGGCTGCCGCCGGCGAAGCAACTCCGGCGCCGAAAAAGCGTGCGACCCGCCGCACCAAGGCACAGATTGAAGCTGACAAGGCGGCAAAAGCTGCTGCTGAAACCAAGTAACCCTTCCGGCATGAAAATTGCAAGTATTCCCCGATCCGCTGCTGATCGGGGAATTTGTTTTGCCATGCCGCCTGTGTTTGCCTTCCGGAATCATAGATGGGAACGGTTTGTATTTGATCGGGGCGTTATTCTGGGAGC
>CAYNPX010000204.1:0-2404 GCA_964399205.1 uncultured Butyricicoccus sp. | reverse complement strand
CTGAACGCCCCTATTCGGAGCGTTTTCAATCATTTTTTCTTTTTTTGTTCCCATTCTTCCCAGGGGATCAACGTATCCCCGCGGACAATCCATGCGGTATCTGCCAGCCTTGCCAGCGGCGTGTCCGATAACGAATCAGAATAAAACGTCTCAATCGGCACTTCCCCGAACCGTTCATAGAACCGGCGCACCTTTTCTTCTCCCCAGCAGTTTATGCCGGTATATCTTCCGGTATGCGGGTCTACGCGCGACGCCATTAAGTATTGGATTCCCAGCTGTTCGCAGGCAGGTTTGAGCAGAAATTCCGGTGAAGCGGAAATGATGACATCATCCCGCCGTCGGGTCTTTTCCATGTACCACGTTTTGATATTGCCAATGTGACTCTGCCAAAAATCGTGCACGACCTGCTCCGTATCGCCCAATGCCGTGAGGAACCGATACATCTGCTGTTTAAACTGCGTCTTATTCCAGATTTTTGCCTGATACAATGCGAACGCGACACCTGTGCCGGGCACGCTGCGCAGCATCAGCGGCTTGCGCCGCATACAATAAAAATAAAAATCTACCGTGCTGTCACCGTGATAGATCGTCTGGTCAAAATCATATACATTCATCTTCCGGTCTCCCTATGCTCAGCCGCTGCGCCGGTCGCCATAAAAAAACACGCCGAGCGCGCCCGGACCTGTGTGCGCACCGATGACCGGATTTAACATATGATATTCCACCTGCTTCACTGCGGCGTGCTCCTTCATATACTGCGCAAGATACGCTGCATCCTCCTCGCAGTCCGCATGGCTGATGGTGACCAGATCGTATCGGGAGTCCTGCATATGCGCATTCATCTGCCGGCATAACAGTTCCAGCGATTTTCTGCGTCCGCGCACGCGCCTGTCCTGTTGCAGGTTTCCGGCTTCATCCAGATAAAATATCTGATGATTGCCGCGCAGAGAATTCATTGCCGAAACCTTTTTGATATGCCCATTGCGCATCAGGCAGGTCAGATCCTCTACTGTAAACCACTGTGCGATATGCCCGCGAAATTCTTCCGCCCATTCAACCAGCTGCTCTGCGGTATAGCCCTCCGCTTTGCGCTTGACTGCTTCGCGCAGGAGCAGTGTCTGCCCGCCGGATACCGCAAGCGTATCAATACAGTACACCATATGTGCCGGATATTTTTCCCGCAATGCCTCACGCGCAAAAAATGCCGACTGAAAACAGCCGCTCAGACCGGAGGACAGACAGATATAGACCACATCGCGGTTAGATTTTAAAATACCTTCAAATATGCTGGTAAAGGATGCAACCGAGGGCTGGATCGTGGCAACCGCTTTTCCTTCCCGCAGCTGACGGTAAACCTCTGCAAAGGGTATCGTTTTGCCGAAATCATCCTCCACGGTATCATAATCCTCCAGCAATAAGCTGTGGGGAACCGTACAGATTCCATTCTGGAGCAGAAAATCCTCCTCTATATCCAGTACGGAATCCGTGACAATGACATAACCCATGCTATCCTCCTGTTAGTCAGCCGGAATGATCTCAATCCAATAGCCGTCCGGATCATTGATAAAGTAGATGCCCATTTTCGGGTTTTCAAAGCAAATGCAGCCCATTTCCTTATGCTTTTCATGCGCCGCTTCAAAATCATCTGCCCGAAGCGCCAGATGGAACTCGTTCTCACCGAGATTATATGCCTGCGGGTGCTCCTTCAGGCAAGTCAGCTCCAACAGATGCGGTGTAACGGAATCACCCATATAAACGATGACAAAGGAGCCGTCTTTGGGGCTGATGCGGCGTGTTTCCTTCAGACCGAGCGCCTTCTGGTAAAATGCGATGGATTCATCAATATTTTTAACATTTATGTTATTATGTGCAAACGTGAATTTCATATGTATGACCTCCGGAGAATCCAGTTTTTCCAGGGAAACGCTGATCCAATCGGCAAGAACCGGCGGCAAGGGATTTTTTGTCAGAAAAAGGCGCGAAAATGCAGGAATACTTTATGTATTTCAAATTTGGGCAACGCATTTCCGGCGAAAAAGAATCGCCGTCCGACCGCAGACGATTGATTCAGAGATTCCTTAGGGTATATATTCATTATACGAATAATTCTGAGCTTCTGCAATATTTTTTGCGAATTTCTTTGATTTTCGTCAAAAATAACAACGGGCATCCGCAGCGGGCATCCGTTTGCGCAAAAAACGGTTTCAAGTGATCGATCCGGATGTTTTTGAAAAAAACAGGAACATTGTTGTTGACAAATCAATAAAAGATGGTATAATAAATACCGTCGTCAGGTCAAGGGCGACACGATATGCGGATGTAGCTCATCTGGTAGAGCGCCACCTTGCCAAGGTGGAGGTAGCGAGTTCGAGCCTCGTCATCCGCTCCATTGAGACAGCTGTGA
>CAYNPX010000203.1:0-2421 GCA_964399205.1 uncultured Butyricicoccus sp. | reverse complement strand
TTATGCTTTTTCCGCCTTGAGCGCCTGCATTGCCCTGGTCACGATTGCCTGATCGTCCAGATGATCCGGTTCGCCGGATACGCATACCGAACCGATGACGCCGGTGCCCGCAAGAATGATCGGCATACCGCCGCCGCCCGGCGCGAAATCATCCGGATTCAGCTTGCGGCTTTCCAGCGATTCTCCCGATTCCTCCAGCATACAGCCAAAGCGCAGCGAACCCATCTGCATCAGCTCGACTGCATTGCGCTTGCGTTCCAGCCACAGTTCGCTGTCCGGACGGGCGCCATCCTGAAAATAACGATAGACAACAAGACCGTTGATCGTGATCTCCGCCGCGATCGGTTCGGGATAACCGGCAGAAGCCTCGTTGATGAGCTGTCCCAGACGCAGGGCATCCGCACGCGAAAAGGAAGAGAAGGTAAGTTCCTTTTCAATTTCCAACAGAGAAGCATTGGTAATAGACATCATAATTGCCGCCTTTCTATACTATTTGTATAATATAAAATAAATTATATGATTTGGAATAAACAGGTCTGTCCCATCATGGAACAAATATATCATATCATACGGGAGGATTGTTTGCAAACGTAAAGTTTCGCACATCGTCATCCGCAGGGGAAATGCGAGAATTATTTGTAGAAAATATGATAAAATGGTTGTAATTTGCAGAAGAAGTGTCTATAATAGACAGCAATTGAATGATAAGAAGCAGAAAGGGCAGAGATATCTTTTTTATCTTTCGCATAAGAATTAGAGAATCCCTGAATCAATCGTCTGTGTCTGGACGGCAGTTCTTTTTCGCCGCCGGCGCTTGCCGATTGAATCAGCGCTTTCTCAGAGGAGAGGAGATGTTTGAAATGGATCAGGAATGGAATCCGAAGAATGATGAGCAGCGGGACAAGCATGAGCAGGCAGAAGCAAATCTGGAGGATCTGCAGCGCATCATAGCGGAATTTCAGGAAGAAAATCCGAAAAAAGATACAGAGATAAAGAGAGCTGATTCCACAGAACAGGAAACGAATCAGAAGCAGCCGGAAGCGGCAGAGGAGCCGCAGGCAGAACCGAAGCAGCCGGAATCGCCAGAAAAAGCGGAGCAGCCGGAAAAAACAACGCAGGAGAAACCGGAAAACAAAAAGCCGGTTCATCAGAAGAAACCGTCTGATACGCAGGCGGAAGCGGAGCAGAAGCAGCGCGAAGCGATTTTGGACAAACAGGCAAAGCGCAACCATCCGGATCAGCCGCTCGCTACGATGCAGCTGGATGGCACGGCGAAGAAGAAAACAACAGGAAAAAAGACCGGTACAAAAAAATCCGCGAAGAGCAGGAAAGCTGCGGCGGCACGCCGCCGGAAGAAGCGCCTGATGCGTCTGGGCGCAACGATTGTGATCCTGCTGGTACTCGTTGTGGTGATTGTATCCGTTGTGCGCGCGCTGGGCGGCAAGGGCAACTCTGATCTGACAGGCTCCGGCGATGCAGGCTCCGGTGCGGCGGCAAACGGTTCCGCGCAGATTGTGGAAAATACCGAAACCGACAAACCCGCAAGCCAGCAGGAGTCTGAGCAGTATAAGAAGATCAAGGACGATACCTCTTTGCCGGCATATGCGCTCGATTATCCGGGCATGTACGCGGATGCCGTGGACGAGCCGAATGTAGAGAGCGAAGAAAAGGTGTGCTATCTGACCTTTGACGACGGTCCGTCCTCGACCAATACGCCGGGCATTCTGGACGCGCTCAAGGAGGCGGACGTCAAGGCGACCTTCTTCGTTGTCACGAGTGAGATCGACGGCAACGAGGATATCCTCAAGCGCATCGTGGAGGAAGGACATACGCTGTGCATCCATGCAAACGAGCATGTCTATGGCGATCTGTATGCATCGGTTGATGATTATTTAAAGGACTTTGCAACGGCATATGATAAAATCTATGCGCTGACCGGCTATCGTGTACAGGGCTTCCGTTTCCCCGGCGGCAGCAATAATATTGTGATGCAGCGGCATGATACGTATGATACCATTGTCGGTGAAATGACGCGCCGCGGGTTTGAATACTATGACTGGAATGCCTATGACCATGACGCGGAAAATGGCGATTATTCTGTCGAGCAGATGGTCAGCTACGCGGTAAGTGAGGTCACGAGCAGCTCGCGCAACGACGCCATCCTGCTGATGCATGATACCTATGGCAAGGAAAAGACCGTGCAGGCATTGCCGTCGATTATCAGCAAGCTGAAGGACGCGGGCATTGATATGTTGCCGATCACCAATTCCAGCCGGCCGGTACACTTTGAGGTGAATGAAAATACACCGTCTGAGCTGCCGGAGCCGGAGACCAGCGACGCGGATGATACCGATACTGCGGATACCGACAGCGGTACAGAAGAATAAGCAAAAGGGCTGCCCCATGCGGGACAGCCCTTTT
>CAYNPX010000202.1:0-2439 GCA_964399205.1 uncultured Butyricicoccus sp. | reverse complement strand
TTTCCGGAAGCAGCACCTTTTTACAGCGGCTGGTCATACCGCACAGCGCTGCCAGAACCGTGCCGTAATTGGCAATCGGCACGCCTGCCTCACGGCAGATCGACACGCGCGCCTGAACCGAGCGCGGCGTCATCGTCAGACCGGCGTCATGGATGACAAGATCATATGCATCGATATCGTCCGGCAGGTCAATGCCGGAAATATAATCAATGTGCAGTTCCTCGCCCGCCAGCTTGCGCAGTGCGCGCGGAATTTTGATTCTCCCGATGTCATGGAACGTCCCGTTGTTCTCGATATCCTCTGTAATCAAAACACGGCTGTCTTTGTTCAGCTTACTGATCGCTGCCGCGCCGTCAAAAAAATCCTCCAGCACGCCGCACTGCAGCGCGTTGAGCAGCGAATATGATGTCAGCGGAATGCTCTCCGGTATGATATCGCGCGCAATGCCAAAGGAACGGGCATATACAATGACCAGATCGATACGCGGAATCTCCTTGAGCGTTGCGTCCAGATCGCTTTCATCTATCACGACGCAGCGCACGCTGCGGTTCACCAGCTCATTGACAATCTTATGCTGATTGAGCATGATCTCTTTGTTCGCATGAGGCGACAGCAGCAGAACATAGTCGCCCGGTTCAACCAGCCCTTCCGGAATCATCGGCGCTTCCTTCACCTTGATTTTGCGCACCAGCTGCGACAGCCGCGCACGCAGCAGGGAGATGGAGCCGGGGGTTCTGGTGGAAATAAAGATCGCGTCCGGAAATTCCATTTTCAGCCGCGCAATATCCCCGACATATGTCTCGTCGCAATGGTTAAATACCTGCAAATACGGTATCATATTGCGTTCCAGCCAGTCATGCGCACGCTTGTATGCCGCGCGGTCAAATTCCTGAATGTCGATCACATAAATCGCAATGTCCGCACGTCGGATGACATTGCGGGTACGGCGTGCCTGTTCATTGCCCAGCTCGTCGACATCGTCCAGTCCGGCTGTGTCAATAACGGTAATATTGCCTGCCTGCCCCAGCTTACACAAACCCACGACAGGACTGTACTTCGAGCCTGCCTGCGTATAGCCCAGCTCCAGCTTCTTATCCTTTTCCACAAGCTGGTGGAAAATG
The DNA here is from genome assembly GCA_964399205.1 of uncultured Butyricicoccus sp. GTDB lineage: Bacteria > Bacillota > Clostridia > Oscillospirales > Butyricicoccaceae > Butyricicoccus_A. The sequence continues at coordinate 1,318 of CAYNPX010000202.1, read as the reverse complement.
CTGGATTTTCCGCTTCCGGTCTTGCCAAACAGCACAACATGGCGAAGCCCGCCATTCAAAACACCTAAATTACTCGTCTGACTCATAGCTGCAAAAAACGCTTCCCTCCGGCGGGAAGCCCCCTCCTTTTTCAATGCTGCTCTGTTACGTCAACATCTCATCTCCAATGTAATTACTTAACATTATAGCATGAAAGTCAGAAATGTACAGCCAACTTTCTTAAATTTTGGCGGCAGACGAAATTGCCGCGCCGCAGCTTACACAAAAGAAGCAGCGCCCTGCTCCAACCGGAGAACAGGGCGCACAGTCTGTAGAAAAAGGGCGCGTATTGCCGCTTACCAGCGGGCTTCCTTTTCCTCATATGCCAGCGCAATGCCGCCCGGACCGACGTATGTACCGATCACGGCGCCGATCTCCACGCTGGTGATTTGAATATCGCTGATATGTGTCTGAAGCATTTTGCTGATAATCGCCACACGCTCCGGCGCACAGGAAGAAATGACGATCACATGATGCAGATCCGCGCTGTTTTTCAAAAAGCCATCCACCAGCTTTTTATAGCCCTCCTGCATACCGCGTACCTTATCTACGCTCTTCGGCAAGCCCTGATAGAAGGTCATCAGCGGCTTAATCCCCATCAGCTTGCCTGCCACCATGGTCACATTGCCGATGCGTCCGCCCTTGCGCAGATATTCCAGGCTGTCGAAGATAAAATACACCGCCAAATGGTTCTGCATATATTGCATCCGTGACAGAATCTCCTGAACCGGTCTGCCGGCTCTTGCCATGCGAACCGCTTCCAGCGCAAACGCGGCGATAGCGGCAGACGCCGTCTGCGAGTCGATCAGATGGACACGCGGGCGGAAACCCTCGTCACGCAGCATCCGGCGCGCTATGCCGACGCCGTTGAACGTACCCGAAACCCTGGAAGACACCGTAATGATAATAATATCATCATAATCCTCATACTTGTGCAGCTCTGCCATCCATGCCTCCAGTGTCGGCTGACTGGTCGTCGGCAGCTGCTTGCATACCGCCAGCTTTTGAAAAAATTCCTCGCCTGTCAGGTCGATGCCGTCCCGGTATACCGTACCGTCTTCAAACGTCACCTGTAGCGGAACGACGGAAAAACCCGCCTGTTTTGCACGTTCCGGCGTATAATCACAGCCGGAATCCGCAATGACTGCAATCTTGCTCATATCTGGTTACTCCTGTCGATTTTTCTATTTTTTGTAGTGTAGCATACTGTTTATAGAATATCAAGATATATTTTGTACAATTTTAGACATGAAGCAAGATTTTGTTTAAATACTATAAG
>CAYNPX010000201.1:0-2504 GCA_964399205.1 uncultured Butyricicoccus sp. | reverse complement strand
ATCGTAATCGTACATCTCCCCCGTTCCGCTGATTGTCAACGTCCCTGTATCAGAATCAAAAGACCAGGTCACATTTTCGCCGCATGTACCGCTGGTAGCGGCGTCCTCATTTCTGGACACACTCTGCGTGACCTCTGCGGCGAACGCCGTCGGCGCAGTGGACAGCAGCATTGCCCCCGCCAGCAGAAGGCTGGCTGTTTGTTTCCGCCATTTCATATTATTTCCTCCTAAAATTTATATTTTACATCATTTTACCGATGTAAGTTTCTCGTTCAGGCGCGTTGTAAATCTCTTTTTCGCGTCAATCATTCCGATCCTCTGTGGGCGTATCATCCAGATGATTCCGCAGATTTTTGCGTATCCGGCTCAGTGTTACCGGTGTCATGCTCAAAAAAGAAGCAATCTGCTTATGCTGCACCCTGTTGATCAAATCGGGATATTCTTTCAAGAACCACAGATACCGGTCTACCGCAGGAAGCTGATGCAGCGCCAGCTTTGTCGCGCGATGCTCCTCCAAAGACTTGAGCAGCATTCGATTATATAGCAGCGTCAATTCAAAATACTTTTCTTTCAGTTCAATGACTGTTTCCATCGGGATGCGGAAAAATGTGCTGTCCTCCAATACTTCGATAGTATAGGAAGAAGGAATATTCATTTCCAGCCTGTCAAACGACGCGAGAATTGTCTCTCCATAGCGGAACGCGAAGCAATCCGTAATATCCTTTCCTTTGACGTCTAAAATAACGCCCCGAATCAGCCCTTCTTCCAGGAAATCTACATAATTACATATCTCTCCCACAACGAACATGATCTGACCGGCCTTGAAGGATACCTTATATGTAGCGGAAGACATTTCCCGAAGCAATTCCTCATTTTTCAATCCCAGAATATCTCTGTAAAATTCCTCGCTTGTCATACCCTCACCCTTTTCTTTTCTCTATTTTATACCTTTTCTCTGATTTTGTAATTAACATAGGATAATTGGCGGCAAATTTTTTTGTAAAATTTTGTCTGTTCGCCTGTGAAAACGGGAAAATCCACTGCTCCGGCATCATATCGTTTCAGCACATGCGCCGAATCCGAATTGTTTTGACCGTCTTGTATCCTTTTGTAAATCTGAGTATAATAGTTTCATGCCCTGTATTCTATCCCTGTGTCAAACAGTAACAGAGCGTTTAGAGAATTACAGGATGGTATCGGAGGAAATCGTATGAAATTTTGCTTTGCAACGCTGGGATGCAAGGTCAATCAGTTTGAGACGCAGGCGCTGGCACAGCTGGCACAATCCCGCGGGCACGTACTGGTAAAAGCGGACGCGGATGTGTGCATCCTCAATACATGTACTGTCACATCATCGGGCGACCACAAAAATCTGCGCGCGTTACATAAGCTGCAAAAAGAGCACCCGCGGGCAGTCATCGCGCTGTGCGGCTGCTTTGCTCAGACCGAGCCGGAACGCGCCGCGGCGCTGGACGGCGTGGATATTGTCTGCGGCACAGCAGACCGTGCCGCTGTTTTAACCCTTTGTGAACAGGCTGTGCGCAGCCGGCAGCAGGTCTGTACCGTTTCGGATATCAGCCGTCAGCGGGAATTTGAGCTGCTTCCGGCGGGTATCCTGCCCGGGCACACCCGAGCACTGCTCAAGGTACAGGACGGCTGTGATAACTACTGCACCTATTGCATTATCCCCTATGCCCGCGGTCATGTGCGTTCGCTGCCCCTGCAGCACGCCGTTTCGCAGGCGCGGCAGCTGGAACGGAACGGTGTGCGGGAAATCATTGTAACCGGCATTGAAATCGCCAGCTATGGGCGCGACCTGCCGGAAAGACCGGATCTGGTCGACCTGACTGCGGCGATTTGCGGCGCTGTCCCTTCTGTCCGTATCCGTCTGGGTTCTCTTGAACCGCGCATCGTAACACAGACCTTTTGCGATACCCTGCGCCAATATGATAATCTGGCGCTGCATTTTCATCTGTCCTTACAGTCCGGCTGTGACGCAACATTGCAGCGAATGCACCGCCGCTATACGTGCGCCCAATACCTTGACTGCGTGCGGCGGCTGCGCGCGGCTTTCCCTACCTGCTCCATTACAACCGATGTGATCACCGGTTTTCCCGGTGAAACGCAGGCGGAATTTGACCGGACAAAAGCCTTTTTACAGCAGTGCGCCTTTGCCGCGATCCATGTTTTCCCGTATTCCGAGCGCGCCGGTACAGCAGCCGCAGCTATGCCGGATTCCATCCCGCAGGATGTCCGCGCCAGCCGCGCGGATGAACTGCGCCGGTTGTCCGCCCAAATGGGACAGGATTTTTTGCAGCAGTTTATCGGCAAAACGATACCGGTCGTATTGGAACACAGCAGAGCGGACAGTCAGCCGGCACACGGCAAATGGCATTTTTCTGTTACCCTCCCGCCGGACAGCGGAATGCAGGGCGGCGAAGTCAGCGTCAAATTGACCGCAATCCATAAAAACGGACTGCGCGGTATCATAACAGCGTAAAAAA
>CAYNPX010000200.1:0-2516 GCA_964399205.1 uncultured Butyricicoccus sp. | reverse complement strand
CACTCCGGGATTTTTCTTTGTTGTCATGAAAATGTACAACAATCTGCTTTTTTAGCACCTCAACTATAGCACACTACAGCGAGAAAATCAAGAGAAAACGAGAAAAATTTTTGGTGAGAACTCCCGAAACAGGCTTCGGGAGTTCTCGGATTCAGAAATTTTTTTGTTATTTCACGTCGACCCACACAGCGCCGTTGTCAGCGGACTCCGCGCAGGCGTTGATCCACCTGATGCCGTCGATGCCGTGTTCCAGATCCGGATAGATGAGGTTTTTGAGCGTTTCCTCATCGCCGTTGTCCTTCGCGTTCATTGCGACAGCGAAGCGTCCGTACAGATTTGCCCACGAATCGATCAGACCGGTGTAGTGCAGCGCGCCGATGCGCTCATCCTCCTGCGCCTCCGGCGCGAGATAATCCAGACCGCGGTACAGCAGCTGCTCCGGCTGACCCTGAATCTGATAATGTACGACATCCGGACGCGCGTCGTTCCATTCGACAGACGCCTTGGAGCCGACAATGCGGATATGCTGGGAGGACATATCGCCCGCGTTGACACAGGAGCACCACATGCGGCCGACTGCGCCATCTTCATAACGCATCAGGACATATGCATTGTCCTCCAGCGGGTAACGGGAGCCGACGAATGCCTGACGGTCGCACAGCACCTGCTTGAGTTTCTGTTCCGGGCAGATGAGCTGGGACATGTAATAGGTATGCGTGGACAGGTCGCCGAGGACGAACGCGCGGCCTACCTTGGACGGGTCAACGCGCCATCTCTGACCCTCCGACTTGACGTCGCCCTCCGGATCGCAGCCGAAGCCATGCGCATAGCGCAGGTCGATCATGTTGATCTTGCCGAGCATACCGGATGTCACCATGTGACGCATCTGCTGTAACATCTCAAAGCCGGAGAAGCCATAGGTAACGCAGACGATCTTTCCCTTTTCCTCCGCCAGCTTTTTGATTTCCTCGCCCTGCTCGACCTCGAAAAACAGCGGCTTTTCGCAGATTACATGCAGACCGGCCTCCAGCGCCGCCTTGGTTACTTCATAATGCAGGAAATTCGGCGTTGCGACATCGACAGCTTCGATGCCGTCCGCACGCTTTGCTTCCTCCGCGAACATGGTCTTGTAATCCGGATAGCAGCGATCCGCGTCCATGCCCAGATTTACGCCAAATTCCCTGCAGCGTTCCGCGTCAACGTCAAATGCGGCGGCAGTCAATACAAACGAATTGTTGTCGCGCATTGCGCCCAGACGGTGCTTGTAGCCTACCTGAGAGGTTTTGCCGCCGCCTACGATGCCCCAGCGATAGGGTCTTGCGATTTTCTTTTCACCGATGTTCATGATATGTACTTCCTTTCCTCCAACAACACGGATATACTTGTTTGATTTTTTGATTTGGACATAGAGGTATTGCGTGTTTCTTTACATAACAATCCGTATCCTCTGCAAACAGGAACGCTTCTGCCTGCAATTGAGATTGCAAAGAGATAGATAATAAGCAAAAATAACCAATTTTATCAAGCATTTTTTGTCTGTTTTTACCGTTCCCGTTTCATTGTCTGTATTATATACTATTCACATGAGAACCGGAATAATGAATTTCGTGAAAAACATGCTCAATTTTGCGGAAAGGAGAAAAACCAGATGTATGAGCTTGGACCCGGCATCCTGCCCAATTCCGTCTGTACCCCGCTGACACCCGCCGCACACGCGCAGGCGCTGTATTTCTATCCGACGCTGTGCGGACAGTATTCCTGTGATATACATTATATTGTCAACCGGCAGAGGCATGAAAACCCGCTGCTCATTTTTATACGGGATGGCGTGATGCGGCTGCAATATGAAGGACAGACGTATCATGCAGAGAAGGGGGATATTATTTTGCTCGACTGCGACAGACCGCACTGCTATTCCGCGGAGGAAAATGTGGATTTTTTGTACCTGCATTTTGACGGCAGCAACGCGCATCAGCTGGTGCGGGATATTACGGCGGATTCCCCTCTGCTGCGCAAGGAGGAAAATGTTCTGGTCGGTGAACGGCTGTATGATCTGATCCGGACCTATCGCCGCCGCGGCATTGACAATGAAGTGGAGAGCTCCATGCGGATTTATCAGATGCTTATGCTGCTGGCGATGCCGCCGGAACGCATGACGCGGCGGGATACGCCGATCAACCGGACTGTCACCTATATCCGCGGGCATGTCGGGGAGAGCATCACGTTGCAGTCGCTGGCGGATATGGCGCATTTGAGCGCATGTCATTATTCGCATGAATTCAAACGGCAGACCGGCTTTTCCCCGATGGAATATGTCATCAATACCCGTCTGGAAAAGGCGAAAATGCTGCTGCTGCAGACGACAATGCCAGTGCTCGATATCGCCTATGAGGTGGGCTACGAGAGCGGAAGCAGCCTGAGCAGCCTGTTTATCAAAAAGGTAGGCTGTTCCCCGCGCGAATACCGGCGGAGCAACGGCATCGGCGTGCGGGACAGAAAATCATAGAGGATCTTTT
>CAYNPX010000199.1:0-2516 GCA_964399205.1 uncultured Butyricicoccus sp. | reverse complement strand
ACCACCGACACGGGGATTTTCAGTCCCCTGCTCTACCAACTGAGCTACAGAGGCAAAAGGTCTTTCTGTTGTAATTTTTGCAACAAAAAGAGTATGAAAAACGCCAAATTATATATGGCGTGGACAACACCGCACTTTCGCAGTGCTTGTTTAGTATATAATAGAACGCGGGGAAAGTCAAGAAAAATTTTCTGTTTTTTCGACTTTTTTGCAGCGGAACCCATCAGTCCCGCTGCTCCGCATTTTCCAGCTGTTGTTCCTCCGCTTTTTTCTCCTGTGCCTCCGTCAGCAGGAACTTGCGGATCGCAAACAGGATGCCGATGGTAATAATACCGATCAGCGTTTCCACCGCGCCCAGATGCTCTACGATCATCTGCCGTGCGGTTGCGAACATCAATACCTCGATCACCGTGTCCGCGGTATGCATACACAGCATCTTAATAAACTCCAGACCCACGACCAGCGTGAGGATATCCGCGAGAAATTCCGTAAAGCCGCCGTTTTGAATATCCGTTATCGTATGCGGCAGATTCCATATCATCCTGACGGTTAATATCAGTATGACCGCCATGACAATACATCCCATGATGATTTCAACGCAATAGGTCGCCTTTGAAATATAACCGGTTATGATTTTCTGTCTGTTTTTCTTCTCATCGCGCATTGTGCGTCCTCCTGTCTCCTGCCGCCCTGTTCACCGCGCCGCCGTTACAATCTGTCTTTGCTATACATTATAACACACGAATGCTTTTATGTGCACCTGCGAATTGTTCCGCGTCCGCTTGACATTTCCTCCGGCTTTTGCTACACTTTCTATTAGCAAAGGGAGTAGCTTGCACGGATATCGTGTTTACATTGCCGTCAGTACAATCCAACGATGGATTCGGTTTGTAAATAATTAGCGAGACTTTGCTGCAATTACGCAGGATTGCAGCATTGTCTCGTTTTTCTATGCCACGAAAGCAGCTGCAAACCGGTTCGGAGGTTTTCAATTATGGGTATTGTATTACAGGTATTGCTGCTGGTCATCGGCTTTGCCATGCTGATCAAGGGCGCGGACTTTTTTGTCGACGGTTCCAGCGGGATTGCGCGGAGATTCGGCATCCCGCAGCTGGTGATCGGTCTGACCATTGTCGCAATGGGCACCAGCGCGCCGGAGGCGGCTGTCAGCATCGCCGCCGCGTTCAAGGGCAACGCGGATATCACCATCGGCAACATTGTCGGCAGCAACATCCTCAATGTGCTTATCATTCTGGGTGTGACGGCGGTCATCCGCCGCCTGACGCTGGCGCGTTCGACGATGCGCTTTGAAATTCCGTTTATGATCGGCATTTCCGTCCTGCTGCTCGCGCAGGGGCTGGACGGCACGATTTCCCTGTTCGACGGCGCGGTATTGCTCGCCGCGTTCCTCGTCTATCTCGCGTATCTGTTCCGGATGTCGCAGAAGAATCCCGAACCGCAGGCGGAATCCGCGCCGGTTCCGCTCTGGAAAGCGCTGTGCCTGACGGCGGGCGGTCTGGCGCTCATCGTGCTGGGCAGCAATGTGACTGTCGACGCCGCGACCGCGATTGCGAAATTTTTCGGTCTGAGCGACCGGTTCATCGGTCTGACCATCGTCGCGCTGGGCACCTCGCTGCCGGAGCTGTTTACCTCCGTGACCGCCGCGCGGAAGGGCAACGCGGATATTGCCATCGGCAACATTGTCGGCAGCAACATTTTCAACATCCTGTTCGTTGTCGGGCTGTCCTCGCTCATCATCCCGATTCCGTTCGCCGCGGCGTTCCGCACCGACATGCTCGTCGCTGTCGGCGCCGGTATCCTTCTGCTGCTGTGCAGCGTCAGAACCCATGCGCTGAACCGGTGGGCAGGCGTGCTTCTGCTGTGCTGTTATGCGCTGTATTTCTGCACGATTCTGTGACCGCTGTCCGGACGGTCGGGTCCTCTCCCGCTCTTTGTCCCCTGCCCTCCGGAAACCCGTATTTTCGGACGGAAAACAACTCCGTTTCCCCCATAATATCCGCTTTTATAAGGTGCGCGTGCAATAGATTACAAAATAGTAACATAAAATTAAAAAAACCTCTTGCATTGCGCGGAGATTTATGGTAGCATAATATATGCGATGGAGACGGCAGCGGACGATCTGCTGTCTTGCCCCTTTTTTTAACGTCATGCACAAGCGAGGTTCCGTTGTTCTGCGAGTTTGCATTTTTTGTTTTCCATTTCTTTGCAGATTTGCATGATTTCTGGATAATTTGCTTGCATGTCGGCTTACCTTCTGTTACAATAAATTGTAATATGTAAGCTGGTAATCCTAACAACGTCCGCTTTTAGGGGGGACGCTTTGCCGGGAATTGCGAGACTCTTACATGGGGGCAGTGTTTCACAATACCCACCGAATGCCGGGCGGTACTTCCACCGCCGGCAAATATTGGATGCGCGCAAAGCGCGGAAAGGAATGATTAAATCATGAAATGGAAGAGAACAGCCATGAGTCTGGCGCTTGCAGGTTGCATGAT
>CAYNPX010000198.1:0-2536 GCA_964399205.1 uncultured Butyricicoccus sp. | reverse complement strand
ACAACTTGACACCGTCAACATTGCACCTGTTCTTTACTTTCACGGATTAACGTGCTACAATAGATACAGCGAAAACAAAAGGAACGGGGCTGTGCTCCGACGGAGGCATGAAATTGATATGAACAGCAAACTCAGGGGAAAATCAATGGATGATCTGTTCCAGGCTATTTTAGGACTAAAAGATATGGAAGAGTGCAGCAATTTCTTTGAGGACTTGTGCACCATCAGCGAGTTGCGCGCAATGGAGCAGCGTTTTCAGGTTGCAAAGATGCTGGATGAGGGCAGGATCTACAGCGATATCGCAAAGGAAACCGGCGCATCGACCGCGACCATCAGCCGTGTCAATAAATGCCTGACCTATGGTTCGGACGGCTATCGCACAGCACTGGATCGCATGAAGGAGAATGACGGACATGAGTGAATATGCAGAGTACGCATTGCTCTCGGAATACTATGACCGCTTCACCGATGATGTACCATACGAACGGTGGGCGGATTTTTTTGAGCAGATTTTCAGGCAAAAGGGTATTAAGCCGAAACTTCTTCTTGATTTGGCGTGCGGTACAGGCTCGATGACGCGCATTTTAGCGCAGCGTGGATACGATATGATTGGTGTTGACCAGTCGGAGGATATGCTGACGATGGCGCAGGAAAACTGCTGCGGAATGCAGCCGCCTGTTTTGCTGCTGCATCAGTCGATGCAGGAATTGGAACTGTATGGCAGTATTGATGCCTGTGTGTGCTGCCTGGACTCCATGAATTATGTGACCGATCCGGAAACTTTACGCGAGACAATGAAGCGCGTATTTACGTTTTTACAGCCGGGTGGTATATTTATCTTCGATATCAATACGCGCGATAAGCTGGAACGTATTGATGGTCAGAGCTTTGTGCGTGAGGATGAAGATGTATTCTGTGTCTGGCAGAGTTACATTGAGGATAGCTGCATGTGCCACTATGACTTCGATATCTTTGAACTGAATGAAGCGGGGACATGGAATCGGTATCAAGAGCACCATGTGGAACGCATTTATGCCCCACAGGAGCTGGTGGATATGCTGGAACAGACCGGATTTATAGAAATTGAGCAGCGCGGTGAGCTTTCCGATACGGCACCGCAGGCAGGGGAGGAGCGAATCTTTTTCCTTGCGCGAAAACCATAGAAACGAGGGAACAGAGGATGCATGATACATTGATTCGGGTAATCTGCCATGATGCGGAGATCAAGTTTACAGCTGTACGCACAACAGAGTTGGTTGAGCGCGCCCGTCAGATTCATCATACCTTGCCGTTGGCCACAGCTGCACTGGGACGCACATTGTCTGCTGCATCTATGATGGGACGGGAATTAAAGGACGACGACGGCTCTGTAACGATTCAGATCAAAGGCAATGGTCCGCTGGGTACCATTACAGCGGTTGGTGATTGTGATGGCTGCGTGCGCGGCTATTTGCAGAATCCGGCAGTCGATTTGCCGTTAAAACCGGATGGACATTTAGACGTCGGCAGCGGTGTGGGACGCGGCTATTTGATGGTCATCAAGGATATTGGTGTCGGTGAGCCGTTTACCGGAACGACAGCGTTGCACAACGGTGAGATTGCAGAGGATATTACCAAGTATTTTGCAGAGAGTGAGCAGGTGCCATCTGCGGTTGCTCTGGGCGTATTGGTAGATATTGACCAGACCGTCAAGCAAGCAGGCGGATATATTGTCCAGTTGATGCCGGGAGCGACAGATGAGGATATTACAAGGTTGGAAAACAATATTGCAAATGCGGGTGCTTTCACAACGATGCTGGAGAAGGGCATGAATCTGGAAGATATTGCATGTGCAGTGCTGGATGGCTTTGATATCGAGGTGCTGGAACGGAACGCGATTTTTTATCGCTGTGGCTGTTCACATGCGAAAGTAACACGTGCACTGGTCAGCCTCGGAAAGGATGAGTTGACTCGCTTGCGCGATGAGGAGAACGGCATTGAAGTTACCTGCCAGTTCTGCGATAAAGTCTATCATCTATCATCGAAGGATATCGATGCACTCTTACTTGCAGCTACCGAAAAGGAATCATAACGGCAGGAAAATCCTGTTTTTCTGAAAATTTAATACGAAAAAGAACATTTTGGAAAATTAAGAATTTTTTGAAAAAAGTGTTGACAAAACCTGTTCTTTTGACTATACTATAATAGTCGCTGGACGGCATGGAAGTTTAGCTCAGCTGGGAGAGCATCTGCCTTACAAGCAGAGGGTCACAGGTTCGAGCCCTGTAACTTCCACCATTTGGCCCGGTAGTTCAGTTGGTTAGAACGCTAGCCTGTCACGCTAGAGGTCGTCGGTTCGAGCCCGATCCGGGTCGCCAGTTCGTCATTTTTCTTCATTGTCTTCGGATGGTGAAACGAAATATGTTTTCTGTATAAAGCGAAAATGCTTGACAAACAATATGGTATATAGTATAATATCATTCGTTGTTTGACAGAAAACACTTTGCCTCTGTAGCTCAGTCGGTAGAGCAGGGGACTGAAAATCCCCGTGTCGGTG
>CAYNPX010000197.1:0-2558 GCA_964399205.1 uncultured Butyricicoccus sp. | reverse complement strand
AAACCGCCTGTTTCCCACGAAACAGGCGGTTTTACATGGAGCTAATGGTGGGAATCGAACCCACGACCTGCTCATTACGAGTGAGCTGCTCTACCTCTGAGCCACATTAGCATCTGAATGAAATTCTAACACAACATCCCGCCTTCGTCAAGAAAAAAATTAAATTTATCCAAATATTTCCCGCAAGGGACGCTTTCCGCCCGCTGCCCGCATCGGTTTCCAGTCGTCCGTCCCAAGCAATGCGTCAGCTTCACTGCCGCTTGCCATCTTATGGTCACCTGTGATAGAATTGTTCATAGGATGTTCCCCCTTTGGTTCCCTGTCTGTGTGAAAACGCAATGATACCGCACCAAAGTCAGGACGCCTTTTCATTGGTTTTTATCATTCTACGTCATGCAGTGCTATCATTGCTGCAATAAGGAGCGCTCTCAAATGAACTATGATTTTACTTCCATTCTGAATCGCAGCGGCAAGGACGCAATGGCGATCGACGCGATCGGCAACATGCCCGGCTTTGCGCCTGCCGCTCCAAAGGAAGGCTTTGATATCATCCCCATGTGGGTTGCCGACATGAATTTTCCCACCGTCCCCACCATCCCCGAAGCAATTATCGCGCGCGCACAGCATCCGGCCTTCGGTTATTTTCAGCCGACTGACGAATACTATGCTTCCATCATCCGCTGGCAGGAAACGCGCAACCATGTAACCGGTCTGACGAAAGACTGCATCGGATATGAAAACGGCGTACTGGGCGGCGTGATCTCCGCGCTCAACTGCATCTGTTCCAAAGGCGATCGGGTGCTCGTACATTCTCCCACTTATATCGGTTTTACGACGTCTTTGAAGAACAACGGCTACGCCATCGTTCACAGCCCGCTTGTAAAGGACGAAAACAATATCTGGCGCATGGATTTTGCGGATATGGAACAAAAGCTGGCGGAGAAAAAGATTCATGCCGCCATTCTCTGCAACCCGCACAATCCCTGCGGCCGCGTCTGGGAACGCTGGGAATTGGAAACATGCATGGAATTGTTCAAAAAATATCATGTCTATGTCATCTCGGATGAAATCTGGTCTGACATCATGCTGAACGGGAACAGGCATCTGCCCGCCCAGATGGTCAGCGATGACGCCCGCCAGCGCACTGCCGCTTTTTATGCGCCAAGCAAAACCTTCAATCTTGCCGGACTGGTCGGCAGCTATCACATGATCTATAATCCATGGTGGCGTGACCGCGTGGAGAAGGAATCCTCCCTCTCGCACTATAATGACATGAACGTGCTTTCCATGCACGCATTGATCGGCGCGTACAAGCCGGAGGGCTATGCATGGGTCGATGCGCTTTGTTCCGTTCTTTCGCAAAATGTCAATTATGCCTGTGACTATATTCAAAAGCATTTGGAAGGCGTTTCCGTTTCCAAACCGGAAGGTACCTATATGCTGTTTCTCGACTGCACGCAATGGTGCAATGCGCACCATCAGACGCTGGACGCGCTTGAACAGGCCTGCTGGGATGTCGGCGTCGCTGTACAGGACGGACGCATGTTCCACGGCTCGTGCCATATCCGCATGAATCTTGCCCTGCCTTTCAGCCGTGTACAGGAGGCATTTCGCCGCTTAGATCGATATGTGTTCCATTCCTGACCGGTGTGTTTCTCAGATCATGCCCTCCGACCGCAGGAGGATCCCGTGCTTTCCCGGTAACCGGACAGCTTCCCGCCGCATATGCTGAAGCATCCTCTTGGTGAAAGGATGGATCACTGTGCTGTTTTCCATTACGACTGCGCTGCTGTGCGGCGCGGCATTCTGTATCCTTCGCGTCTCCTCGCCCTCCGGCTCCTTCCCCCGCCCGCTCAGCGCGGAGCAGGAGACCGCTTATATTCAGGCAATGCGTCAGGGGGACGCCGCCGCAAAGGAAAAGCTGATCGAACACAACCTGCGCCTTGTGGCACATATCGTAAAAAAATATTACTCCTTCAATGCCGATACGGATGATCTGATCTCCATCGGCACAATCGGGCTGATTAAAGGCGTTTCGACCTTTGATCCCGAAAGAAACGCACGTCTGGTTACCTATATCTCCCGCTGCATTGAAAATGAGATCCTCATGTACTTCCGCGCTTCCAAAAAGCTGTCCAATGAAGTCTCGCTCAACGAACCGATGGAGCAGGACGGCGACGGCAACGCGCTGTCCTATATGGATATCCTCAGCAGCAATGACGAGCAGCTGGAGCAGGTCGACCTCAGCGACCGCAACCGGCTGCTTGCCAACGCGTTACATGTTCTCGAACCGCGTGAGCGGGAAATCATCACCCAGCGCTATGGTCTGGACGGTCATGCGCCGCTGACCCAGCGCGAGGTCGCCAAACTGCACGGCATTTCACGGTCGTATATCTCCCGTATCGAAAAGAAATCCCTGCAAAAGCTGCGCGCCGAGCTTGATCACTTTTTATAATCGCAATCCATCCATTGCAGCTCATGTGAAAATCTGATACACTTATCATCAGATTGTAGAAAAAGTGAAATCTCAACGCATATGATGCAGGGACTTCGGCATG
>CAYNPX010000196.1:0-2571 GCA_964399205.1 uncultured Butyricicoccus sp. | reverse complement strand
TGGGAAGGATGCAGTACCGTCTATCGGTATGCCCTTTCTTTATGTCTTTATTGTAGCACGACATAGAAACCGTGTCAAGCATTTGACTGAAAGAAAAGCGGCGCGCAACGGAAGGAAGCCTGCCGCTTTTTTTGGATTATCCACAGCCTGTTAATAAATTCACCTTGACAATTTTCCCGCACAAATTATTATGATCTGTATTATTCTAAAATAATTTTACAGAAAGGCGATCATGATATGATTTTTTGCAAGCGGAGGGAATGTCCGGCGGGACAGGTAACGGTATTCGACATGCAGCTCAGCTGTTTAAAGTGGCGGGTAAAGAATTTTACCGCGGCAGATATCTATGTGTCTGTGGAGCGCTTTGCGGAACAGAACAACATGCGCATTGCGCCCGGCGGCGAAGATATGGTGATCGACCGCGACCCGCAGACAGGGACGCGCAAAACCTCCCGCCGGATTGCCGTATATGCTGCGGCGGCGGGCGAGGTAGAGATCGTGTGCGGGTGAAAATACCTGTTTTTGGCACGATTGCGTATTTTCAATTGCGCCTCTGTGGGGTATAATACTGTCATGATAAAATTGCTGAGGTGCACATGTATGAAAGATGGATTTATCAAGGTCGCGGCCGCTACGCCGGAAATTCATGTGGCGGACTGCGCGTTTAACGCGGACAATATCATTGCCCTGTGCCGTGAGGCGGACAAGAAGGGCGTACAGGTCATCGGTTTTCCGGAGCTGTGTCTGACCGGTTATACCTGTTCGGATCTGTTCCTGCATAACATCCTGCTGGACGCTGCGGAGGAGCAGCTGCTGCGCATTGCGCGGGAGACCGCACAGATGGATATGCTGATTTTGGTCGGTATGCCGGTCCGTGCGCGCGGCGCGCTGTATAATACCGCGGCATTCCTGCACAAGGGCGAGGTGCTCGGATTTGTCCCGAAGCGCAATATCCCCAATTACACCGAATTCTATGAGCTGCGCCATTATACCGCGGCGGCAGCCGACCTGTGTGAAGAGGTGGAAATCGGCGGCACATATGTCAGCCTGTGCCCGCGTATGGTATTCACCTGTAAGGACATGCCGGCGTTTACCGTAGCTGCGGAAATCTGCGAGGATCTGTGGGTGGCGAACCCGCCGTCCAGCGAGCTGGCGCAGGCGGGCGCGACGATCATCTATAACCTGTCCGCCTCGGATGAAATCATCGGCAAGGCGGCATATCGCCGCAATCTGGTGTGTATGCAGTCCGGACGCGGTCTGTGCGGGTATATCTATTGTGACGCCGGACAGGGCGAATCCTCGACCGATCTGGTGTTTGCCGCGCACAATATCATCGCGGAAAACGGCACGCTGCTGGCGCAGTCGCCGCGCTTTACGACCGGACTGACCATATCGGAAATCGACGTTTCACGTCTGGATTATGAGCGCCGCCGCCAGAATACATTTATGGCTGATACCGGCTATGAATTCTGTGAGGTGGAATTTGACATGCGGCTGCGCGAGACAACGCTGACCCGTCCGATTGCGCAGACGCCGTTCGTGCCATCGGACAAGGGCGATCTGGCGGCGCGCTGTGAGGAGATTCTGACCTTGCAGGCGACCGGACTTGCCACCCGCATCCGCCATACCCATGCAAAGACGGCGGTCGTCGGTCTGTCCGGCGGTCTGGATTCCGCGCTGGCGCTGATCGTCACGGTTCATGCGTTTGATATGCTGGGGCGCGACCGCAGGGACATCATCGCGGTTACAATGCCGTGCTTCGGCACGACCAGCCGTACCAAAAACAACGCGCTCACGCTGGCGGCGGCATATGGCACGACATGCAGGACAATTGAAATCGGCACTTCGGTCACACAGCATTTTATCGACATCGGTCACGACATGGATGACCACAGCGTCACCTATGAAAACGGGCAGGCACGCGAGCGCACGCAGGTGTTGATGGATTTGGCGAACAAGACCGGCGGCATGGTCATCGGCACGGGCGATCTGTCCGAGCTGGCGCTGGGCTGGGCGACGTATAACGGCGACCATATGTCGATGTACGGCGTCAACAGCTCGATTCCGAAAACGCTGGTGCGCTATCTGACCGCGTATGAAGCGGAACGCGCCGGCGGCGAGACGGGACGGGTGCTGCGCGATGTGCTGGCAACGCCGGTTTCCCCGGAGCTGCTGCCGCCGAAGGACGGCAAGATCTCGCAGAAGACCGAGGAACTGGTCGGTCCGTATGAGCTGCACGACTTTTACCTGTATTATCTGCTCCGCTTTGGCATGGAGCCGAAAAAAATCTATCGCCTTGCAAAGCGGGCGTTTGACGGCGTCTATGATGACAGGACAATCAAAAAATGGCTGACTACATTTGTGCGCCGGTTTTTCAACCAGCAGTTCAAGCGTTCCTGCCTGCCGGACGGTCCGAAGGTCGGTACGGTCACGCTGTCGCCGCGCGGCGACTGGCGTATGCCGTCGGACGCGGTGAGCGCGCTGTGGGTCAGGCAATGTGAACAGTTGTAAAGACGTTTGGTAAATGTACCACAAAGCCGAAAACTTCACACACAAACGGCGGGATGTATC
>CAYNPX010000195.1:1191-2584 GCA_964399205.1 uncultured Butyricicoccus sp. | reverse complement strand
AACCTCACCCAAATGCTTGCATTTGGGTGACAGTCCATGCGCGGACTGCCCTGCTTTGTGGTGCGGTTATTTTCTGCGGTTCTGGGTTTTGCGCCTTTGCGCGAGTCTGCGTTTTTTATTGCGGCGGTTGCGACCCGCGATAAACGAGAGGATGACATACAGCACAAACACCGCGATGATAAAGAGAATGGCGATGCGCACCGGCATCAGACGGAAGAACTTTCCGATTTCATCAAGCGCATACAGGACTGGGGATCGCTTGACCTCTGTCAGCGAAACCAGATCGGCAGTCGCGCATTCCATGCCTTTATACGAATAAGTAACCGTACCGAGTGTTTCGCCCTTTGCGATTGGCGCATCATAACTCTCTTCTACCGAGATCGAGACATCCAATTCGCTCGGATCCAGACCCTTTGGCACCAGCACCGGAATATCCTCAGAGGTGACAAGCGTGACGTGGTCGGTACCGCGTCCGAGACGAACCGCGCATTCGGTAACAGCTTCGCCGGATTCCGTGGCGTTTACCATACTGAAATTGTCAAACGCCCATTCAAACATGCGGCGCGTTTCCGTAAAGCTGCCCGCGTATACCTCGCCGGCCTTTGCGCCGAGCACAACGGAGTAATAGGTGTAACCGCTCTGCTTTGCATACGAGACAAGGCAATAGCCCGCCGGTGTGGTGTGACCTGTCTTGATACCGTAGCAGTTGTCGTAGTAGATCGAGGAATAGCTGCTCAGAATCAGGGAATTGGTGGTATAGATAATGCGTTCGGCATTCATGTTGGATGCCGGAAGTTTTTTCTGCGCGGTATTGACAACGGTGGCAAACGTGGAATTTTGCATAGCCTGCTGTGCGATCAGGTACAGGTCATAGGCACAGCTGTAATGGTTCTCGTTATGCAGACCGTTCGGGTTTACAAAATGTGTATTGACACAGCCGAGTTCCTTGGCGCGGTCGTTCATCATGGAGACAAATTGATCGACAGAGCCGCCCGCGACACGTGCCAGCGCATTGGCAGCCTCGTTGCCGGAAGGGAGCATCAAGCAATACAACAGGTTCTCCACGGTGATTTGCTCACCGACCTTCAGACCGGCGTTGCTTGCACCGTTGGTGACGTCGGTGAAGTCCTCCTCCTGCATGGTGACAACAGTATCCATGCTGCATTTTTCCACCGTGAGCAGCGCGGTCATGATCTTGGTGCACGAAGCCGGATATTTTTTTTCCTTTTCGTTGTCCGCATGGACAATTTCACCGGTTTCCGCGTTAACCAGAATAGAAGCCTCTGCGTCTACCGTGATAGTCGGCATACGGATGTCGCCGTTTTCATCCACAGAGGAGGTCTGGTTTGCCGGTTCCTCCTGTTCTGCCTGCTGCGCTGCGGCATCTGCGGCA
>CAYNPX010000195.1:0-1091 GCA_964399205.1 uncultured Butyricicoccus sp. | reverse complement strand
CATCCGTACCCTCTGTCGATGTTTGCGTATCATCCGGATCGGCAGCATCCGATGTGGAAGATGTATCCGGCTGGGAACTGTCGGTATCCGTATCTGACTGCGCTGGCGCAGCGGCATCGTCTGTGGTCTGGGTCGTGGTCGTAGAATTTTCAGTAGTATCCGGCTCCGGCTCAGCGAAGGACGGCACTGCCGTACCTGCGAGCAATGCTACCGAGAGCAGCAGAGCAACAAGCTGTTTATTTGTCTTCATTCTCAGGATCCTCCCGGATTTCTTCCGATATATCTGATTCGTGTATTTCTGCGGATGCATCCGGCGCGGCGTCCTCCGGCTTTGTGCAGTCCGGCTCCGGCGCGGCGGGGGCGTCGTCGTCCTCCCAAAGATCGGCAAACTGGCTGAGGTCATCAGAAATCAGCGGCCTGCGCGGTGCGGGATCGGTCTTATCCTGCGGACTGGTGTCGGCGGGCAGATCGGTTTCATTTTCCTCAAAGAAAAAATCGTCCGCCGTAAAACGTCCACGGATGCGGATCGGCTTTGGCGGTCTGCGGCGTAGAGCATCGTATTCAAATCGGCGGCAGCTGCCTGCCATAGCGACGATACCGCGATAAGTGCACACCCCCTGATATTCATTGTCGGGTTTGCAATGCGCGCAATATGCACAGTGCGGTTCGATGGATTCATTATATAAGCAGTTCCTTCGGAACAGATTGAACATGGAAATTCTCCTCGTATTCAGATTAACAGATGATTTTTCAGCGTTTCCGTTTCATTCATTTCACGGCATAGGATGCTATTTCACTATTATAGCGCATATCATGCGCAGATTCCAGTTTTCCGTGAAAAAATATCGCCGGATATCCGCATTGTCAAGACTGATGGGCGATCGGGCGGTCCGGAATTCCGGATGTTGAACGGGATATATTTTGCATTATTTTAAAGAATTTTGCCGGGTTTTCCGGCGTGCGATCCTCAAATCCATACACAGATCAGATTTGAATACATCCATTCTGGAAGATTTTATCTTAAATTTGAAAAAAATGTTGACAAACGCGGCATAACGTGGTATGCTATCAAAGCACTCAACGAAAGAGCG
>CAYNPX010000194.1:0-2594 GCA_964399205.1 uncultured Butyricicoccus sp. | reverse complement strand
CGGTATTTATTTGTTCTTCCAGTAATCCCGATACTGCTGCGGCGTCATACCGACGATCTTCCGGAAGGTATTATGAAAATTGCTGACGCTATTGTAGCCCACCTTCATTGCGATATCTGTCACCGGCAGATCCGTCATGAGCAGCCAGGACTGCGCTTCTCCGATACGTCGGCGTACCAGATACTGCTTAGGCGGATAGCCTACGGTACGCCGAAATACCCGCGTCAGATAATACGGGCTCATATTCATCTGCGCCGCAACATCCTCCAATTGAATATCCTCCAAATAATGCGCATCCAGATACTGTTGTACCAGATGTCCCAGCTGGATGGTCTTGTCCTCCTCCGGAAACGGTTCTTTCATTGCCTCCTGGCGCACCAGCAGGAGCAGCGCACAGGTCAGATGGTACCGAATTTCCTCATCTGTAACCGTCATCAGCGTCACAAGCAGGGCTTCAATTTCCTGGAAATGCGGCGTGTTGGAAATCAGCGGAGAACAGTGCTCCGGCAGAAGCGTATTATCCGCCTGCCCGGGAATAAAAATATTGGAAACCGCACAGCTGATAATCTGCATCCCTTCAAACCGATCCGCGCACTCGTCATGCGTGACGCCCGCATTATAGATCAGGATATTTCCCCCATGCGTAGAATATGCTTTCCCGTCAATGGTATGTACGCCGTTGCCGCTGCGGATCAAAATAATTTCCACACGATCATCGTGCATATGCAGTGCGCGAAGCATTTTTGTATGCACCGGATCCTCCATGTTGACAGAGATCAGCTTTGGCTTCCGCCAGAACAGGCTTTTGATCTCTTCAAAATTCGGCTGAATCAGCATTGTGTTCTCCCTCCCTGTCCGCTTATCGCAGTGCGCCCGTTTGCCTGTTCTCAGTATACAACAAATGCGCAAGCATGTCCATTTCCGCCGGAACAATGATGGCTCATGTATGCGCAAAAAACGGCACCCCTTCCACAAAGGAAGCGATGCCGTACTTCTGCCGGTCAACTGCTTTATTTTTCCGAATGGGCTCCCGCCGACTGAATCTGTTCGATCACTGTCTTGAAATATCCGTCCTCGGTGTAATAGGCGACGCCGGAATCAAAATCATCCGCCCAGACGATAAACATGTTGTCATCGATTTCCACCGTTTGCAGCTTTTCCTCATCGTCCCAGAATGCCAGCGTATAATAAAATCCATCCGATCCATCGGGCATCTGAATGTATTCCGTCGATACGACCGGCGCGGCTTCAATGCTCTTTTCCAGCTCTTGTATTGTTTTCTGATCGGAAATGCTCCATTTTTCTGTCGGCATATCAAGTGTGATAACCGTTACTCCGTCAAAATCCAGATCAATCTGTTTATCATCCGCAGTTATCACCATATTTTCATCAGCAGAGCCTTCAGAGGTTTCCGCTGAAGCAGCGCATCCGGATATGGCAACGCAAGCTGTCAGCAGCAGGAATAAAAACCTTCTGTATGTTTTCATTGTTTATCCGCCCTTATTCTTCCGAATGGGTTCCCGCCGACTGAATCTGCTCGATCACCGTCTTGAAATATCCGTCCTCGGTGTAATAGGCGACGCCATAATCAAAATCATCCGCCCAGACGATTAACATGTTGTCATCAATCTCCACCGTTTGCAGCTTTTCCTGACCGTTCCAGAATGCCAGCGTATAATAAAATCCATCCGCTCCATCAGGCATTGGGATAAATTCCTTCGATACAACCGGCGCGGCTTCAATGCTCTTTTCCAGCGTCTCAATCGCCTGCTGGTCGGAAATGCTCCATTTTTCTTCCGGCATATCAAGTGTAACAGCAGTTACTTTATCATAATCCAGATCAATCTTCTTATCGTCCGCATTTGCCATCGTAACGCAAACCAAAACCTTTGCACATTCCGCTCTGGTTACGCTCCGCTTTGGCTGAAAACGTCCGTTCCCATCCCCTGCAAAAATGCCGTAAACACGCATTTCTTCTACTGCGGCTTTCGCCCAGCCGGACACATCAGCGCTGTCCTTATATGCGGCTGCCGGATTTTCCGCCTTTTCCAAAGAAAAACCGTCTACAACCTGCACAAAGTTCGACAGCATGAGTGCCAGCTGTTCCCGTGTCACAGACTGCCCCAGACCGAAGTTTTTATCGTCTATCCCCTTGACGATGCCTTCCTTCTGTGCCCACGCGATGCTGGACGAATACCACTTTCCGCTGCTGACGTCCGCAAATGTCGATTGGCTGTCATTCGACAGATCTGCATCTGCCAGCCGTGCCAGCACAGCGACAAGCTGCTCGCGGGTCATGCTGTCATTCGGCGCAAACGTCGTTTTACCCGTCCCCAGCATGAGCCCGTCGTCATATGCCTTCGCAACATAGGAAAAATACCATGGACCCTCTGACACATCCTGAAACGGCATCTCAGCCGCGAGCGCCGTGGTTCCAATCGATGCCAGCATGGACATCGATAAAAATAGAGCTGTCAGTTTTTTCATTTGAAGTACCTCCTTCGTTGTATCACATGGAATGACTGCGTGTAATAATTACGCAGCTGGTATATTTCTATTTATTCTCAGTTTATTTCCACATTGGACTCACCTCC
>CAYNPX010000193.1:0-2595 GCA_964399205.1 uncultured Butyricicoccus sp. | reverse complement strand
CCCGCGCAGAAGCGGCAACGATGCTGGAAAGCTACTATAATAAGTAAGAAGTCTCAGATTCTTCGGCGGCGCTGTCCAATGGATGGCGCCGCTTTTTTACGCATGGAAAAGCTGTCTGAAAAAAATCACCATGTCCATCAAAATATTTGGGGGAAATTTCGACAGATAGGCTGTTTACATTATATTTCCAGACGAGTATAATGGTATTCAATTACAACAAAAAATCAGATTGAACAATGTGAAGGGAGTCAATTATATGGCATATTATTTTTCTGAACCATCCCATACGTTTACTGAGTACCTGTTAGTACCGGGTTATTCTTCCAAGGAATGTGTTCCCGCAAATGTCAGCTTAAAGACACCGATCGTCAAGTTCCGCAAGGGCGAAGAGGAATGCCCGCTCTCTATCAATATCCCGATGGTTTCTGCAATCATGCAGGCGGTTTCCAACGATACGATGGCGATTGCGCTGGCACGTGAAGGCGGCATGTCATTTATCTATGGCTCCCAAAGCATTGAATCCGAAGCGGCTATGATTGCGAAGGTAAAAAGCTATAAGGCAGGCTTTGTCATCAGTGATTCCAACATCAAGCCGGATCAGACCCTGACAGATGTTCTGGAACTCAAGGAAAAAACCGGACATTCCACGATGGCTGTTACGGAGGACGGAACCTCGAACGGTAAGCTGCTGGGCATCGTCACCGGTCGTGATTATCGTATCAGCCGGATGGATCGCGCGACCAGAGTCTGCGAATTTATGACGCCGTTTGATAAGCTGATTACCGCGCCGAAGGATACCACCCTGAAGGTCGCAAATAATATCATCTGGGATCACAAGCTGAATGCGCTGCCGATCATTGATGAAAATCAGAATCTGGTTTATATGGTATTCCGCAAGGACTATGACTCGCATAAGGAAAACACGCTGGAACTGCTGGATACCCATAAGCGCTATATGGTCGGCGCCGGTATCAATACCCGCGACTATGCGGAGCGCGTGCCGGCACTGGTTGAAGCCGGCGCAGATGTCCTGTGTATCGACTCCTCGGAAGGCTTCTCCGAGTGGCAGAAGCTGACCATTGACTGGATTCGTGAAAATTATGGCAATACAGTCAAGGTCGGCATGGGCAATGTCGTTGATAAGGACGGCTTCCTGTATCTTGCAAAGTGCGGCGCGGACTTCGTTAAGGTCGGCATCGGCGGCGGTTCGATCTGCATCACCCGTGAGCAGAAGGGTATCGGCCGCGGACAGGCGACTGCATTGATTGAGGTTGCAAAGGCACGTGATGAATACTACGAACAAACTGGCGTTTATATCCCGATCTGTTCGGACGGCGGTCTGGTCTATGATTATCATATGACATTGGCGCTGGCGATGGGTGCGGATTTCCTGATGCTGGGCCGCTATTTCTCCCGCTTTGACGAATCCCCCACAAACCGTGTGGTTGTCGGCGGTTCCTATATGAAGGAATATTGGGGCGAAGGATCTTCCCGCGCAAGAAACTGGCAGCGTTATGATATGGGCGGCGAGAAAAAGCTGTCCTTTGAGGAAGGCGTCGACTCCTATGTACCATATGCAGGCGCATTGAAGGACAATGTCGGCATGACACTGGCAAAGGTTCGTTCTACGATGTGCAACTGCGGCGCATTGACCATTCCGGAGTTACAGCAGAAGGCAAAGATCACGCTGGTATCCGCAACCTCTCTGGTAGAAGGCGGCGCACATGACGTTGTCCTGCGCGACCCGTCCCGCAATGCTGTCAAGTAATCCATAGATATTTGTTTGATTTTCATATTTGTTGCAGACAATGGCGTCCTGCTTTCTCTACATGGGGAAGCAGGACATTTTTTTACAATAGGATGGTGATAGAAATCATGTTTGAACAACAGATTACGGCGTATTTACAGTCATATAGCCCCAATCCGGCGGCGCTGGAACGGCTGCGTGATCGCATAGCGGCACGGCTTCGGGCAGAGCCATGTCCGCCGCCGGCGAATGTTGCCGGACAGGCGCTGGACGCGGCACGATGGGCGGATGATGCCGCTTGTGAGAAATATGCAGCGCTGCTGGCTGCGAGCATGAACACAGAACAGCGAAGGATTGTGCATCCTGCATTTGCGTCAATGATCGTTCAAATGGATGATACAGAAACCAGTTTTCTGCATATGCTGCAGCAGCGAGGGAGGATTCCGACGGCAGATTGTTATTTATGCCGAATGCGGAGAGAGGGAAATTTTACCGCTCGGCTTGTAGAATGTGACAACAGCGCAGTAAAACTGATCGGACGGATGACAGATTTTTTGCCGGAAGATGGCGATTATGCGCGTGTTCAGGCTGCGATTGACAATCTGCTCCGGCTACAGCTGATCGAACTGCATATGCACGCGGAACGTGTGACATTGCAGGACGTACAAGAGGATGCATTTGAAACCTTATATTTGCTATTTGAACAGGTTATCGAACAGACGGTTCAGGATGTTCAGACGCATATACCGTCCTATCAGGAAGGACAGCTTCGGCTGCATCCGGGGAATATTGCACTGACAGAACTTGGCAGTCGGTTTGTACAGACCTGCTTGTGGTAAAAATTTTTT
>CAYNPX010000192.1:0-2613 GCA_964399205.1 uncultured Butyricicoccus sp. | reverse complement strand
AAATAACCGCCGAGGCGACCAAACTTACGGCGGTTATTTCAATATAACTTTGTCGTGAAGGGTGTTCCGTCTGCCGGTATACCCCTTTTTGTATCTTTATTCTAGCATGTGGGGCTGCCGTTGTCAAGCGTGCCGCACGCGGGAGCACGCGGAGACATGTGTTTTTGTATTCAAAACTTTCGAGTCAAAGTTGGGAACCTGTTCGTTCAAGTCTTGTAAAATAATGGAATAATCTGGAAACGCAATAAAAATAATTGACCAAATTGCACAAAACATTTGACAAATAGAGCGACATCCTTTATCATTAAGATATAGGTGTGAAACCTATTTTCTATTTGTGTGGTGCATAAAAATATGAGGAGAGATTTTTGTGCAGAGGAGACATGCAAATGGGAAAATAAAATCATGGAGGTGTTGTGATTATGTTCACAAACAAGGATATCAAGCTGGGTATCTGTCCGATCGGCTGGACCAACGATGATATGTGGGATTTGGGCGACGAAAATACATTCCAGCAGTGTATTTCCGAAATGCGTCTGGCAGGCTTCACCGGTTGTGAGGTTGGCCACAAGTATCCGGAAGACGTAAAGGAACTGAAGGAAGCGCTCGATCTGCGCGGCATGACGATTGCTTCCAAGTGGTTCTCGTCCTTCCTCGGCACCAAGCCGTTCGAGGAGACCTTTGAGGAATTTAAGAAGGAGATCGAGTACCTGTCCTATGCAGGCGCAACTGCGATCAACATTTCTGAGCAGTCCTATTCGATTCAGGGCAATCAGGATCTGTCCATCTTTACGAACAAGGCTACGTTTACCGACGCTGAGTTCATGCAGATGTGCGATGGTCTGAACAAGCTGGCGGAGTATGCAAAGAGCAACGGCATCCGCGCTTGCTTCCATCATCATATGGGCACCTGCGTACAGACGTTGGAAGAGACGGAGCGTATGCTGGAGAACACCTCGGACGACCTGCTGCTGTGCTATGACTCCGGTCACTGGACCTTCTCTGAGGTTGACCCGCTGGCGATCCTCGACAAGTTCCCGAACAGAATCGGTCATGTACATCTGAAGAACATGCGTAAGCCGGTACGCGATCTGGCAATCAAGGAGAGCTGGTCGTTCCTGAAGTCCGTGCGCAACGGCTGCTTCACCGTACCGGGCGATCCGGAAGGCTGCGTAGACTTCCCGGCAATTCTGAAGAAGCTCGACGAGATCGGCTATGAAGGCTGGATCATGGTTGAGGCTGAGCAGGATCCGGCTAAGGCAAATCCGTTCAAGTACGCAAAGATGGCTTACGAGTACATCACTGCTGAGATGGCAAAGTAATCGCAAGGACATAATCACATTTCATGTGCGAGAGGTTTGGATACCCTGTCGTAATTTGACGCGGGTATCCAAATTTCAGGAATAAATTATTTGTATAGACAAGGAGAGAATAGGTCATGGCAAATTTACGTTTTGGTGTCGTTGGATGCGGCAGAATTGGCAAGCTGCACATTAACAACCTGCTCAACAACATCGAAGGTGCTGAGGTCGTAGCGGCAGCCGATCCGATGCTGGACAAGTCCGGTGCGCGCGAATGGCTGGCGCAGAGAGGCATTACCAATGTATCCACGGATTACATGGATGTTGTTACCAGTCCGGATGTAGACGTCGTAATGGTCTGCTCGTCCACAGATACCCATTGTGAGGTTTCTATGGAAGCGGTAAAGGCCGGCAAGGATGTATTCTGCGAGAAGCCGATTGATTATGATATCGAAAAGATCAAGAAGCTGCTGGCTCTGGTAGAGGAGAAGGGCGTGAAGTTCCAGGTAGGCTTCAACCGCCGCTTTGACCACAACCACAAGGCTGTCGCTGACGCGGTAAAGGCCGGCAAGATCGGCGATCCGCATTACATCAATGTATCCTCCCGCGATCCGGAGCCACCTCCGGCATCTTATGTAGCGGTTTCCGGCGGCATCTTCTATGATATGATGATCCATGACTTTGATATGGTTCGCTATCTGTCCGGTTCTGAGGCTGTTGAGATTTCCGCTGTCGGTTCCTGCCTGGTAAATCCGAATTTGCAGGAAGAGTCCGGCATTCCGGATGTTGACACCGCAGTTGTTACCATGAAGCTGGCAAACGGCGCGATTGCTACCATCAACAATTCCCGTCAGGCTGTTTACGGCTATGACCAGAGAGTGGAAGTATTCGGCTCCAAGGGCATGGCAGCAGACAACAATGACCTCAATTCCACCGCTGTTATCACCACGGTTGACGGCGCGGTTTCTGAGAAGCCGAAGTGGTTCTTCCTCGAGCGCTACAACGATGCGTTCATCGAGCAGATCAAGTACTTCATCGACTCGATCGTAAACGACAAGCCGACCGTAGTTGGCGCTTACGATGGCCTGCGTCCGGTACTGATGGCTGCGGCTGCAACCGAGTCCTGCCGGAACGGCGGCGTTTGGGTAAAGGTTGCGGAATAATCCCATTTGTTTGGCAAAAAAATAGATAGAATAACAGAAGGCGCCCCGCGAAAGCGGGGCGCCTGAGCCTGTCGACAAAGGTCGACAGGCCAATGCCTCCCTCTGATGAGGGAGGTGGGCAGATTATAATCTGAAGTGCAACACCTAAA
>CAYNPX010000191.1:0-2620 GCA_964399205.1 uncultured Butyricicoccus sp. | reverse complement strand
GATTTCACTTTTTCTACAATCTGAAGGCGGCAGCGGCTTTGACCGATGCCGCCTTGTCTGCTCCTTTGAGAAATATTTTAGTCGAAGCTGACAGAAAAAAGTTACAAATTCATGTTTTTTAGCAAAAAAAACCGGACAAAAAACGGAAATTTAAAAAACCTCAGGTCGGACGAAGGAGGATTGAAAAAAGAGAAGGGCAAAATATATGGTAAATTTGTTGAAAAAAACCGGAAATATTGTGCAAAAATACAGGCTTTTTTCAACAAATAATATTTTTTTATGTATTTTCACAATAAAGAAAGATATTGAAAGAAAAATATTTGTAGGATTGGTAAAATAGAAGCATCAAAAAAGATGACAGACGAAAGAAAACAATCTGTTGAGCGTACAAGGAGGACAAAATGGGCATTAAGATTTGCGGTGCACCGTGTTGCTGGGGTGTAGATGACATTACCAATCCGAATCTTCCAACCTATCAGCGCGTTCTGCGTGAAGCGCATGAGGCAGGCTACCGGGCAATCGAATTAGGACCGAATGGCTGGATTCCGACGGATGACATTGAGACGGTCACAGAGGAACTGAATAAGAACAATCTGTCTATCGTTGCGGGTACGATCTTTGACGATATGTACAGCGATGAGAACTATGAAAAGCTGCTGAAGCAAGTAGATGGCATCTGTTCGCTGATTACGAAGCTGCCGCCGCTGCCGCGTGAGGATGGTCAGCGTTGGCCAACGCCGTATCTGACTGTAATGGACTTTTACAGTTCGGATGCGCGTGACTATGGCGCAGGTCATTCCGACATTTCGCCGCGTCTGGATGATGCGGGCTGGGCAAAGCTGGTTTCCCATTTCAAGGGATTGTGTGAAAAGGCAAACAGCTATGGCGTTCGTCCGGTACTGCATCCGCACTGCGGCGGTTACATTGAATTTGCAGATGAAATTGATCGTCTGGCAGAGGAGATTCCGAACGAAATGGCGGGCTTTGTACTGGATACCGGTCATCTGGCATATGCGGGCATGGATCCGGTAGCATGGCTGAGAAAATACAAGGATCGTCTGGATTATGTACATTTCAAAGACATTGATAAAAAGGTTTATGACGAGGTTATGGGAGAACATATCCGCTTCTTTGAAGGCTGTGCAAAGGGCTCTATGTGTCCGATTGGAAAGGGTATGCTGGATTACAAGGCAATCGCTGATGTTTTGGCAGAGATTGGCTATAACGGCTATATTACCATTGAGCAGGAATGTGATCCGCGCAATGTAGAAAACAGTCTAGCGAATGTAAAGGCAAGCGTAGAATACCTCAAGGGTATCGGATACGACATTTAAAAAATTCTTTAGATGAGACAATTGAGATGAAGGAGACATTACGATGAAAGAAGTTAAAATCGGTCTTTGCGGCGCAAACTGGATGGGCAGCTTTCATTCCATCGGCTTTACCAATGTTCGTCAGGCATATCATGACGTAATTCCGGTATTTGAAATCGTAGCGGACGTAAATGAAAAGGCGGCACAGCTTGCGGCAGACCGTTTTGGTTACAAGAAGGTCACGACCGACTGGCATGATGTCGTCAATGATCCGGAGGTTGATCTGGTTATCATTGCGACACCGAACTTTACTCATTCCGAAATTGCAATTGCGGCTGCCAACGCAGGCAAGCATATTTTATGCGAGAAACCGATGGCAAATACGCTGGCAGAAGGTCAGGCGATGGTTGACGCTGTGAAGAAGAATGGCGTTAAGAGTTTGGTAGATTTTATTTATACCAAATGCCCTGCCAATATTCTGGCAAAAGAAATGATGGAATCCGGCAAACTGGGTGACTTCGTTACTTTCCGTGGAGAATTTGACTGCTCCTACTGTGCAGACCCCAATACACCGGCTACTTGGAGACAACTGGCCGCTACCGCAGGTACCGGCGCGCTGGGCGATCTGACGGCTCATGTTGTCAGCCTGTCCGATATGATCGTCGGCAAGAAGATCGTTGAAGTCTTTGCTTCCTGGGATACGCCGTACAACAAGCGTCCGGATGCGCGTGATAACACCAAGATGCTGGATATCGACACGGATGACCAGATCTATGTTATTGTTAAATATGAGGATGGACGTATCGGTTCGATGTCCTCCAGCCGTATTTCCGTTGCGCGTCCGGTTAGCCTTGCTTATGAAATTCAGGGCAGCAAGGGAAGCGTAAAGTTTGAGATGACACGTATCAATGAGCTGATCTACTATTCAAATGATTGCGATCCGAAGGAGAGAGGCTATAAGACCATCAAGGGCAATACCCGCAATGGTGATTATGCAAACTTCTGCGGTACGGATGAGCAGGGCATTGCTTATAATGAGATCATGTCCATTCAGGCACATGATATTCTGACTGCAATCACCGAAGACCGTGACGTTACAATCGACATGGCGTATGGTTATGAGGTCGATAAGGTCATGGAAGCTATGGCGACCTCCGCAAAGGAAGGAAGATGGGTCAAGGTTTCTGAAATGGGTTAATTATCTATCAGACATTTTCAATTCGATATTCCTCTCATTTTATTATAGGCCCCACCGTTGGTAAACCCGTCTGCTTCATGCAGGCGGGTTTCGTTTCCTGAGACAACGC
>CAYNPX010000190.1:0-2641 GCA_964399205.1 uncultured Butyricicoccus sp. | reverse complement strand
GAAAGGAGTGTATCTGATTGCAGTTTCTCGCAGGAAATTTTGACGTCGCTGTCATCGGCGCAGGTCATGCGGGCATTGAGGCCGCGCTTGCCAGCGCACGGCTGGGATTACAGACGGTCATTTTTTCGATCAATCTGGACGCGGTCGGCAACATGCCATGCAATCCGGCAATCGGCGGCACGGCAAAGGGACATCTGGTGCGTGAAATTGATGCATTGGGTGGTGAAATGGGGCGCGCGGCGGATGCCGCATGTATCCAGTACCGTCTGCTCAACCGCGGCAAGGGTCCGGCGGTGCATTCCCTGCGCGCGCAGGCAGACCGTTCCGCTTACCGCCTGTATATGAAGCACGCATTGGAGCGGCAGGAAAACCTCATGCTTAAGCAGGCGGAAATTGTTGAGATTACACATGAAAACAATGCGGTCACCGGCGTCACGACAAGAACCGGCGCGCATTATTCGGCAAAGGCAGTCATTGTCGCCACCGGTACCTATCTACAGGGACGGATTATCATCGGTGACATGTTTTATGACGGCGGACCGGACGGCATGTTTGCCGCTATCGGTCTGACCGATTCGCTGCGCGATATGGGGCTGAAGCTGATGCGCTTTAAGACGGGCACGCCGCCGCGTGTCAACCGCCGCAGCATCGACTTCAGCGGGCTGGAAATACAGCGCGGAGAGGAAAATTGCATCCCGTTTTCATTTGAGACAGAACACGCGCCGGAAAACCGTGCGGTGTGCCATCTGACATATACCAACGCGGAGACACACGCGGTCATACGCAGGAATCTTGACCGTTCGCCGCTGTATTCCGGCAAAGTAGAGGGCATCGGACCGCGCTATTGCCCGTCCATTGAGGATAAAGTTGTCCGGTTTGCGGACAAACCGCGCCATCAGCTGTTTATTGAACCGATGGGTCTGGACACCGAGGAGATGTATATTCAGGGCTTTTCGTCCTCCATGCCGGAGGACGTCCAGCTGGATATGATTCATACCATCAAGGGATTGGAGCACGCGGAGGTCATGCGTCCGGCGTATGCGATCGAATATGACTGCATTGACCCGCTGGAGCTGCGCCCGACGCTGGAGACAAAGAAGATATCCGGTCTGTATGGCGCGGGACAGTTCAACGGCTCGTCCGGCTATGAGGAAGCTGCGGCACAGGGATTGGTGGCGGGCATCAACGCCGCGCGCAAGCTGAAGCACCAGCCGCCGATGATCCTTGACCGTGCGGACGGCTATATCGGCACGCTGGTGGACGATCTGGTCACACGCGGCACGAACGAGCCGTATCGGATGATGACCTCGCGCAGCGAATACCGCCTGATTCTGCGGCAGGACAACGCGGATGAACGGCTGGTCGGCATCGGCACGCAGGTCGGCTTGAATTCGCAGGAACGGCTGGAACGGGTGCAAAAAAAATATGCGTGCGTACAGCGGGAAATCGACCGCGTGTGCGCGGTCAATCTCGCGCCGTCTGACGACATACAGGCGTTTTTGCGGGCGCATGGCAGCACGCCGCTCAAATCCGGCTGCAAGCTGGCGGATCTCATCCGCCGTCCGGAATTGAAGTATGATGATCTTGCGCCGTTTGACCCGCAGCGTCCGGCGCTGTCCGACGCGATACGCGAGCAGGTTGAAATTCGCATCAAGTATGACGGATACATCAAACGTCAGCTGCGCGATGTAGAGCAGTTCCGCAAGCTGGAAAGCCGTCCGCTTCCGCCCGATCTGGACTATACAAAAATCAGTTCGCTGCGGCTGGAAGCACGGCAGAAGCTGCAGCGCATCCGCCCGCTCAATTTCGGGCAGGCGTCCCGCATTTCCGGCGTCAGTCCGGCGGATATTACAGCGCTGATGATCGTCACGGAAATGATGGAAAAGGGGAAATACGATGGATGAATTGCTGAAAACAGGGTTTTCGGAGATGAAATTGACGGTTTCGGATGCGCAGATTGCTCAGCTCGGGGATTTCACGGCGCGGATGCTGGAAACCAACAAGGTCATGAATCTGACCGGCATCACAGAGCCGGCGGAGATTGCCACAAAGCATCTGCTCGACTGCGCTTCCCTGCTGACTGCCGCCGATTTTGCGGGAAAAACCGTTGTCGATGTCGGCTGCGGGGCAGGCTTTCCGGGGATGCCGCTGCATATTTTATGTCCGGATTGCCGGCTGACGCTGTTGGATTCGCTCGGAAAACGCATCCGGTTTTTACAGTCGTGTATAGATGGTATGGGGCTGGAAAACATCCAGGCGGTTCATGCACGGGCAGAAGAATTTGCCGCAAAGCATCGGGAAAGCTATGATTTTGCGGTTTCCCGCGCTGTCGCGCAGCTGAATGTACTTGCGGAGCTGTCGCTTCCATTGGTAAAACCGGATGGATATTTCATTGCGATGAAGGGAAAGGACAGCGGCGCGGAGATCGAAGCGGCACGACATGCGATTGCCGTTCTCGGCGGGGAGATCGACAGGATGGTGGATTATACGATTCCGCATACCGATATTACGCACCGTCTGATTGTCGTTCACAAGAAAAAATCGACGCCAAAGCAGTATCCAAGACCGTTCCGCAGGATTGCCGCACGTCCGCTGTGAGTGTTTCACGTGAAACAGGATGGAAATATGTGGAAATATTGTG
>CAYNPX010000189.1:0-2697 GCA_964399205.1 uncultured Butyricicoccus sp. | reverse complement strand
TGTCGCCGCACGGAGCCGAACGAAATAACGCCTGTCCCACGGGGATGCGGAACAGGCGATTTTGTAATGCATTTTGTAATCTGGCAATCTGCGCGATTGGCCGGTTATCTGTCCGCGATCGGGCTGTAGGTAGAACGGGAGATGATCGGCTTGTACGCCGGACGGATGATCTTGCCGCCGGTCACGACCTCCTCGATGCGGTGCGCCAGCCAGCCGACGATGCGGGCGGTAGCGAACAGCGGGGTATACATCTCCTCCGGGATGCCCAGCATCTGATAGACCAGACCGGAATACATATCCACATTTGCGCACATGATTTTGTGCTCTCCGCGCACGCGGTAGTATGCCTCCGGCGCCAGGCGCTCGGTCAGTTCGATGAGGTTAAATTCGCGCTCAAAGCCCTTCTGCGCCGCAAGCGGGCGGGCGGTGTTCTTGAGTGCGACAGCACGCGGGTCAGACAGCGTGTATACCGCGTGACCCATACCATAGATCAGACCGGAGCCGTCGCCTGCCTCATTGCGCAGGATCTTGCACAGGTAGTCGAGCACCTCATCCTCGTCCTCCCAGTTGCTGATATTCTGCTTCATTTCCTCGAACTGCTTACATACGCGCAGGTTTGCGCCGCCATGCCGCGGACCCTTGAGGGAACCGATCGCCGCCGCGATGGCGGAATATGTATCGGTTGCGGAGGAGGAAACCACACGGGCGGTGAAGGCGGAGTTGTTGCCGCCGCCATGCTCCGCATGGATGATCAGACAGCGGTCGAGCAGCATAGCCTCCTCGCGGGTGAACAGTCCGTCCGGACGGATCAGGCTGAGGATATTTTCCGCCGTGGTGTAATGGCGGTCAGGCATATGCAGGAACATGGATGCGTTGTCATAATACCGGCGCTTTGCCTGATAGGCGTGGGAAATAATGACAGGGAACTTTGCGATCAGGCTGACCGACTGCCGGACGATGTTTTCCAGACTGGTGTCATCCGCGTTCGGGTCATAGGAATACAGCGCCAGCGTGGAAACAGCCAGCTTGTTCATAATATCGCGGCTGGGCGCACGCATGATTACGTCCTCCGTAAAGCCGTCCGGCAGGGTGCATTCGTTTGCGAGCAGTTCAGTGAACTGATCGAGCTGCCGCTGATTCGGCAGGCTGCCGCTGAGCAGCAGATAGGCGGTCTCCGGATAACCGAAACGATCCTCCGTGTCAAAGCCATCCAGCAGGTCATACAGGTTATGTCCGCGATAGGTCAGACGGCCTTCAATCGGCTCGACCTCGCCCTCATTGACCATATAGCCGTGTACGTTGGATACGCAGGTGATGCCGGCGAGTACGCCGGTGCCGTCCGCATTGCGCAGACCGCGCTTGACACCATATTTGCTGAACATCTTCGGCTGAATCAGGTTATTTTTTTCAAAGCTATTGCATAGATTGCCAATGACCTGAGCATTTATATCTTTCGTAATATCAATCAAATCGGTCACCTCATTTTCTCACGCACGCCTGCCGCGAAAACGTCGCACATCGCACGGAAAGCGCACACTCAATATCATTCATGAATTATATATTACATCAATCCTGCAAATATGTCAAATACGCCTCACGGACGGAGAGGAAGGAAACAGATCGTGAAACGCTTTTTTTTCTTGGGAATTATTGTCATTCTTCTGGTATACATCGCTCCAATCGGCTTCCAATATTATAAAAATGGGAAACAGGAACAGGAAAACGTACACACCGTCCAAAATGTAGAAATTTCCTCGGATTCGCAGGTTTCGTCTGGACAAAATGCAGAAATTACCACGGATGCGCCGCAGCAGACGGAAAAAGCCGAACCGGCGGACAATACGCTGACGGTATCTGTAGACGGCGAGACGCGCGAAATGCCGCTGGAGGACTACGTGGCGGGCGCGACGGCGGCGGAAATGCCCGCGTCCTTCCCGGCGGAAGCGCTCAAGGCGCAGGCGGTCGCGGCGCGTACCTTTGCGCGGTATAAGCAGTCGCTCGGCACGGATTCCGTTCATCCGGACGCGGTCGTCTGCGATGATCCGACGCATTGCGCCGCTTTTGTTGATCTGGATGCGGATGCCGCCGATTTGTGGGGGAACAAGGCGGCGGAATGGAGCGAAAAAATCCGACAGGCAGCTGCGGATACTGCGGGAAAGATTGTGACCTATCAGGGACAGCCGATTGCCGCTGTGTTCCACGCGGCGGCGGCAAACGAGACAGAAGCCGCAGTCGATGTCTGGGGATCGGACATCCCGTATCTGGTCGCTGTAGACAGTACGGGCGATGAGGAATGTCCGGAATATGACGCCTCTGTCACCTGCGGCGCGGAGGAATTTCGTCAGATCATGCTGGCAAAATATCCGCAGATCAATCTGACCGGACTGCCTAAGACCTGGTTCACCGACATCCAGTCCACAGAAGCGGGCGGCGTGACCGGCTGCAAGGTCGGCGGACAGGAGATGACGGGGACGGAGGTGCGCGCGCTGCTCGGGTTAAATTCTACGCATTTTACGATTACAACCACAGATACGTCGATCACGTTCCATACACAGGGCTACGGACACGGCGTGGGCATGAGCCAGTATGGCGCGAAGGGCATGGCGGAGGACGGCAGCAGCTATGAGGATATCCTCTTACATTATTATACCGGTACGGTAGTGTCGGATATTGACGGATGAGGCGGTCGGGTTGCGC
>CAYNPX010000188.1:0-2728 GCA_964399205.1 uncultured Butyricicoccus sp. | reverse complement strand
GTGACAGTCAGCTGATTGCCCTGCATACCGACGACCAGCTTTGTGCCTGCGGACAGATCGCCCGCGATAATCGCGCGTCCGAGCAGCGTTTCGACATTGCGCTGCAAGAACCGCTTGAGCGGTCGCGCGCCGTAAACCGGATCATAGCCGTTGTCAATGACATACTGCTTCGCCTCGTCTGTCAGTTCAACTGTCAGCTGTTTATCCTCCAGCCGCTTTTGCAGCGCTTCGAGCAGCAGGTCAATGATACCTGTGATATTCTCGCGCGTCAGCGGCTTATAGAATACAATCTCATCCAGACGGTTGAGGAACTCCGGACGGAACGACCGTCGCAGCAGCTCGTTGACCTGTTCCTTTGCGTCGGCGCGGATATCGCCGTTTGCGTCAATGCCGTCGAGCAGCACAGACGAGCCGAGATTGGAGGTCAGGATAATGATGGTATTTTTAAAATCTACCGTCCTGCCCTGTGAATCGGTGATACGTCCATCGTCCAATACCTGCAACAGAACATTGAATACATCCGGATGCGCCTTTTCGACCTCATCGAACAGCACAACGGAATACGGATGCCGCCGGACAGCCTCCGTCAGCTGACCGCCCTCTTCATAGCCGACATATCCGGGAGGCGCGCCAATCAGACGCGATACGGAGTATTTCTCCATATATTCCGACATATCAATGCGGATCAGGTTTTTCTCATCGTCAAACAGCGTCGCCGCCAGCGTCTTGGCAAGCTCCGTCTTGCCGACACCGGTCGGACCGAGGAACAGGAATGAACCGATCGGGCGGTTCGGGTCCTGAATACCGGCGCGGGAGCGCAGGATGGCTTCGGATACACGCTGTACGGCTTCCTCCTGACCAATGACGCGCTCATGCAGCGTATCCTCCAGATGCAGCAGCTTTTCGCGTTCGCCTTCCATCAGGCGCGCGACCGGAATGCCCGTCCAGCGCTCGATGATACGCGCGATTTCTTCCTCTGTTACGCGGTCACGCAGCAGCGTATGCTGGTCTGCCTGCTCCACCATAGCTTCTTCTTCTGCCAGCTGCTTTTTCAGCTCCGGCAGACGGCCATATTTCAGCTCCGCCGCCTTGTTGAGGTCATAACTCTCCTCCGCGCGTTCGATATCCGCATTGACCTGCTCGATATCCGCGCGCAGCTTTTGTACCTTGCCAATGGCATTTTTCTCGTTGTCCCAGCGCGCTTTCATGGAGTTGAACTGTTCGCGCATTTCCGCCAGTTCCTTCTGGATTTCCGCCAGATGCTCCTGCGACAGCGTATCGTCCTCTTTTTTGAGCGCAGCTTCTTCGATCTCATGCTGGATGATCTTGCGCTGGATGACGTCCAGCTCGGTCGGCATGGAATCCATCTCGGTGCGAATCATCGCGCACGCCTCATCGACAAGGTCAATCGCCTTATCCGGCAGGAACCGGTCGGAAATATACCGGTTGGACAGCGTAGCCGCCGCAATCAGCGCGGAATCCTGAATTTTTACGCCATGATAAACCTCATATCGTTCCTTCAGGCCGCGCAGGATGGCAATCGTGTCCTCTACGCTCGGCTCACCGACCATGACCGGCTGGAAACGGCGTTCCAGCGCCGGGTCTTTTTCAATATATTGACGGTATTCATTCAGCGTGGTCGCACCGATGCAGTGCAGCTCGCCGCGCGCCAGCATTGGCTTGAGCAGGTTTCCGGCGTCCATCGCGCCTTCTGTCTTGCCCGCACCGACAATGGTATGCAGCTCATCGATAAACAGAATGATGCCGCCCTCGCTCTTTTTGACCTCATTGAGCACTGCCTTCAGGCGTTCCTCAAATTCACCGCGGTATTTTGCGCCCGCGACAAGCGAACCCATATCCAATGAAAAAATCGTCTTATCCTTCAACGCGCCCGGCACATCGCCGCGCACGATACGCTGCGCCAGACCCTCCGCAATCGCGGTCTTGCCGACGCCCGGCTCACCGATGAGAACCGGATTGTTCTTGGTCTTACGCGACAGGATGCGGATCACATTGCGGATCTCGTCATCTCTGCCGATGACCGGATCCATTTCCTTCTGACGGGCGCGCTCGACCAGATCGGTGCCGTATTTTTTGAGCGCGTCATAGGTGTCCTCCGGAGAATCCGTGGTCACGCGCTGCGTCCCGCGGACGGTGGACAGCGCCTGTAAAAACTTGTTTTTATCAATCTGGAATGTGCGGAACATCTCGCGCACCGCGCCGCCCGCCGTATCAATCAGCGCGAGGAACAAATGCTCCACCGATACAAAATCATCGTGCATCTGCTCTGCGGTCTGCTCCGCCTGATTGAGCGTTTTTTGCAGATCCGCTGTGACATACAGCCGGTTTGCATCGCGTCCGCCGGAAATGCGCGGCAGCTTTTCCACTGCGCGCAGCGTCTGGTTCTGCATGGAAGCAGTATCAACGCCCATTTTGGTCATCAGCTGCGCAATCAGTCCGTTTTCCTGCCGGAGCAGCGCGAGCAGCAGGTGTTCCTGTCCCATCTCCGCGTTGCCGTATTCATCATACAGCGACTGCGCGTTCTGGATGGCCTCCAGTGATTTTTGTGTAAATTTTTGTGCATTCATGAAAATAACCTCCCTTGGCTCGCACGGCGGCACCCCTTCGGTATGCGCCGCGCAGTATTTCTGTTCGATTGCATTATAAGTCCGAAAAGTTGGAAACACAAGGGAAAATTTGTTACAAAACTGTTAATTTTAGCACTCTT
>CAYNPX010000187.1:0-2742 GCA_964399205.1 uncultured Butyricicoccus sp. | reverse complement strand
TCCGGCGCCTGCGTATGGCGAACGGCAGATCCATGAGCACCATAATGCAGAAAATTGCAACAGCGAACAGGAACAGATATCCTGCGTGGCTGCCGCCAGCCAGATTGGACAAAAAGACCAGCGGCGAGCCTGCGGAGGGGAGTTGTAGGAACATATAATTCGCATGAAAGCGATAGTCGAACCACATGACCGGCGGAACAACGGCGCACAAAAACAGCACAGGTTTCCACACTGCGGACAGCCGCGGTCGGATCGCGCCCGAAGCGGTTTGCAGGATGATATACAGCACGGTCAATCCGTGCGCGGCAAAGCTGTGCAGTGATACAAAGCTGAAAAACGGGTACATCACCCAGTCGGGAAACAGCAGCGCTGCCCACGCGCCCGGCAGGCAGAGGGAATATAAAACCTGACCGAGCCAATCCGGTTTCCACAGGCTGTGGATCGCGCACAGAAAAACCGCCATGCCGCACAGGTGCAGCGGCAGTTCATATATGCTCATGCCGCCCATAAAAGAATAGACGACTGTCCGGACGATCTCCAGCAGCAAAATCGCAATACCGAGAAGGCGGGAGATGCGCTGCTGTTTGGATTGTCCCGCTTTGCGGTATGCGATCGAGCAAACGATACACAACAGGATAATCACAGCGAGGGCTGCCAGATGCGGCGGGGCGTACAACGAAAAGCCAACGCCCTGGGGCAGCTCGGTTTCGTATGTGAAAAACATGATTCACCTCCCTGAAAAGAAAAACATCCGCCGTATAGATCGGGCGGATGTCGGACGTTATCCGGAAACCGGCAAAAGGACAAATATTTCGCATATTCAGATACGCTCTGACCGGTATGGAGACTGTTTATTCAGTCCGATCGTTATGCGGTTTTTTGTCGCTGTGTTCCCCGGCTTGCGGTGCGACCTGCTTGTCTGCGTCCGCGTGGAACGACCACGGATGCGCATCGCCCATTTTGCGGCGGGTGCGGTGATAGACGATGCCGACCCAGACGGTTGCGATGTTGGTAATGACGAAAGATACCAGCAGCGTCAGCACGGCGCCGCGGATACCGCCGACCTCGTCCAGCTGTGAGAAGACGGACGGTGCGGCCTGGACAATGGACAAAATGGAAATGACAAACAGACCGACCGGCATGATCAGACCGGGGACGCGGCTGGATTTGCGCGAAAGCATACGCTCGAAATACCACAGGCAAAATGCGATTATACCGAGCACCAATATTGTGATTCCCAATGTGATAG
Organism: uncultured Butyricicoccus sp.; assembly: GCA_964399205.1. GTDB lineage: Bacteria > Bacillota > Clostridia > Oscillospirales > Butyricicoccaceae > Butyricicoccus_A. The sequence goes on along the minus strand of CAYNPX010000187.1, from coordinate 1,493 downwards.
CCAAAACAGTTTCCTCCTGTTGAAACATACATGTAGAAAAGCTACTATTAGTGTAGCATACATTCGCCGGCGGCGCAATGCTTTACTGCGCCTGTGACAGGTCGAGCATCTTTAAAATGATTGTAGCGGAGGTGCGCGCAGCGTCCGTGATGAAATTGTCGTAGCTCTCGTCCGCATCGTCGTCTGCTGCATCCGACATGGTGCGGATGACCAGATACGGCTTTTCATACATATATGCGGCGTGACCGATCGCGGCGCCTTCCATTTCGACACAGGCGGGCGCGAAGCGTTCGTTGATCGACTGTCTGGTTTGCGCATCGCTGACAAATCTGTCGCCGGAAACAATGCGTCCGTGCCGGTAGCGTCCTGCCATTTCCGGCAGCGCGGCGCAGGCGCGATCACACAGGTCGGCAAGCGCCTGATCCGCCGGGAAAAAGGCGCGCTTTGGATAATATTTTAGCATGACGGCGTCCTGGTCGTGAAAGCCGACCTCGCTGCTGATTACGACGTCCAGAATGCGCAGACCATGTTCCATCGCGCCGGCAATACCGATGTTGACAATACAGTCGGCGCCGAATTTTTCCATAGCGGCAGCGGCGCAAATGGCTGCGTTTACCTTGCCGACGCCGCAGCATACAAGGACGATTTCCTGCCCGTGTGCTGTCCCCTCATAATATACGGTGCCAAACAGTGCTGTTTCCGCAGTGATTATCATTTCTCTGCGGATCAATTCGATTTCAGCGTCCAATGCGCCGAGGATTCCCCATTTCATAGATAGCATTTCCTTTCTGTTATCCTTGCGTTCTTACTCTCTTATTATAGGAAAGGGACTTGCATTCGTCAATGCAAATGCGTATAATCATATGCAGAAAGAAATGACAGGGAGTGGAAAACGGTGAAACGCATTGCGAGTTTTTGCATCAATCATGATACCCTGACGGAGGGAATGTATACTTCACGGGTGGATGGGGATGTGATTACCTATGATATCCGCATGGTAAAGCCGAATCATGGCATCTATCTCGATCCCGCGGCGGCGCATACCTTTGAGCATCTGTTTGCGACCTATGTGCGCAATACGGAGTACAGTGATGAAATTGTATATGTCGGCCCGATGGGATGCCGTACCGGATTCTATTTTCTGGTGCGCGACAGTATGACGCAGGAAACTGCGATTGCATTGGTGCAGCAGACAATGGACTTTATCTGCGCGTTTGAGGGAACGATTCCCGGCTCCGAGAAAAAAGAGTGCGGAAATTATCTGTCGCATGATCTGGAGGGAGCGAAGCGAATTGCGGAAAAAATGCGGACGGTATTACATGCGTGGACACCGGCGCGGCTCGTGTATCCCGAATAAATAAAAGAACGAGCGCGGAAAAGGCGGTGGTTCACGTCTGTGATAAAATAAATTTAAATTTTTGTTGACAATAGGAGAAAAACGTGGTATTCTAATCAAGCGCTCGACGAGAGGGCATGAAAAAAACGGAATGATT
>CAYNPX010000186.1:0-2800 GCA_964399205.1 uncultured Butyricicoccus sp. | reverse complement strand
TTTTACTCTTAGAATCATAAAGGCACAAAAAATCCCTTGAATTGCAAATAATTCAAGGGATTCATTCTGGTGGACACTAACGGTCTCGAACCGCTGACCTTCCGCACGTCAAGCGGATGCTCTACCAACTGAGCTAAGTGTCCATTTCTTAACTGCGAACATTATTATAGCAGAGCAATACTGGAATGTCAACCATATTTTTTGAAAATAATTGTTATAGGGAATACCGCATCATTCGACAAGGGTGATTTCGTCAGAAAAAATGTCCGGATGCGGCGTGGATGCGCAGGAATATTGTATATATTCCAAGTTTTTAAAACAAAATTCGGATGTCGTTTTCCGTAAAAATGCCGCAGATAGAACTCAGCCATGTTATCTATCATTTATCAGATAATCGTTTTTGAATACGCGGAGTAAGAAAACATCCAACACAGATCCCCAGCAGCATTCCAGCAAGAACATCTGTAGGATAGTGGACATAGCAATACAGGCGCGAAAAGGCAATCAATACTGCCATACTATATGCCACAATCCCGGCGCGCTTATGATTGTAGAATATAGCGGTTGAGGCCGTAAAGGAAGATGCTGTATGTCCGGATGGGAAGGACGAAGAAAGCGGCTTTGGAATCAAAAGGTTGTCAAGTGGGATTACATTGCATGGCCGTTCTCGCATGAATAGATGTTTTATAAGACCCTCGCCAAGGGCGCAATCGACCGCGAGACAGACGAGCATACAGATTCCGCATAACCGTGTGCGCCGAAACAACAGCAAAACGACAGATAATACAATCCAGAATAATCCGACATTATTTATAGTAGAAAGAAACGGAAAAACAATATCCAGTGTTGTGGTTCGGATATGCTCCTGAATCCAGAACAAAACAGCAAAATCAATTGAAGTGATAGTTGAAAGCATAGAAAATCCTCAGAAAAAAAGATGAATCAGTCCGGCAATGCCGCGTGAACCAACCGTCATAATAACGCCGGCTGTGATAACCCCACAAATAACAGCCGCAAAGGATTTTTTGGGCGGTACATCCAATAAAGAGGCAATCACAGAGCCGGACCAGGCACCGGTTCCGGGGAGCGGAACGCCAACAAACAGCCAGAGTCCATAAAAGGCAAATTTTTGAATGGTGTCAGATTTGGACAGCAGGTGCGCCTCATACCAGTTCGTCAGGCGTGCCAGAATTGGCAGTGTTTCCAGCCATGCAATCAGTTTTTTGCCAAAAATCAGGATAAAGGGAATCGGAATCAGATTTCCAACAATGCTCAGCAGCAGGACATTCAGCCAAGGCAAGCCAAACGCTGTACCAACAATCACAGAGCCGCGCAGTTCAATGAGTGGAATCATAGATACAATGAATACCGCGCCATAAGCACTGATGTGGGAAACCAGGAAATCAAATATAGTATTTATCATATGTTTAGGCTCCTTCAATGATGTGAAGATAGAATGAATTCTTGCTTAGTATAACATAAATTGCTGGCATAGGATGCATATTTCTGTAAAATTTTCGATAAAAATAGATATGAATCTGGAGTTGTTTTTAGAAGATGCGGCTTTGTCAAAACAGGGTATGCTTGATTCACTGATAAAAGCCGGTTTTAGACAGTTGCCTAAAACCGGCGAAAACGGATTCATGTGAAAATCAGTCACCAGCCTTTGTAGTGATGATCCACGGTGCAGGTTGCGTATCAAAATTATTTTTGCTGTTTAGTTTGGAAACAGTGACCTGAATGATCTCCGGTTCTTGTAAATTAAAGTTCTTGCAGAGTGCCGGCATACCAGCAGCAACACCGAAGTCCAATGTGTAAACCACAAATTCCATGTTTGGATTCAGCTGAAGCAGACACTTCATTTCCTGCTCCATGCTTGCGGAAGCTACCAGCATTGTAACATCAGGTACAGGCAGACCTGCCATAGTCTCCTCATCCACGTGATCAACAATGGTGATATTGTTTAGACCGAATTGGCTGACGTTGTCTTCTAATGTTTTACGATCCTGCTTGTTATATTCAACAGCAATGATTGTGCCCTCTCCATCAAGGATTGCAGCTTCAACAGCGATGGATTCGCCGGAAATAACACATGCATTTTTTTGCTGTTCCATTTGCATTTTGCTCAGGATGATCGTGCGGATCTCTGAACCGACATAGCGAACGGAACCAAATGCAAATGAATGGTTATTCATACCGAATTTCAGCGTGCTGCGCGCCTTTGGGTTTAGGATAACCATGGCTGCGGACGCATTGATGCCGCGATCCATCATATCATATACCTTATTCTGCTTGATCGGACCGGTCGGCTCACTTCCTTCATTATAAATTACCGTACATCCTCCCAGACCAGCATTAAACATACGATAGAAGATATCCGGGTGTCCGGCTTCTGTGAATACCATAACCGAACGGTTGGATTCTACTGTGGGGATCAGATTTTTATTTTTTCGCGTGATATCAAGAATTTTGATCCGTTCCAGATCGACATCTTCGTGATCCGCAAAATACTGTAGCCATGCCAGAATATGTGCATTGGTAAAAAGTTTGTTTTCCATGTAAAACGCTCCTTTGCGTTTGATTTCTTTTATCATATCATACTTTCGTGAGAAATGCACGAAAAAATACAATTTTATTCAATTATTTTGTGGGAAAGTACTGTGAATGAAAATTTTTCAGTCTGCTCTGCATCAGCGATACAGAAAAAAGCAGGAAACCTTATTTTGGTTTCCTGCGCAGATTGTAGAAAAAGTGAAATCTCATCGCATAGGATGCAGGGACTTCGCCATGAGCTGTCAGC
>CAYNPX010000185.1:0-2898 GCA_964399205.1 uncultured Butyricicoccus sp. | reverse complement strand
TTTGGGCGCGGCGCAAGCCGTGACCCATCGGCGGCCGCTTGCTTTTCCCGACTTTTTATACAAATTTCCACAAATGTTGATGATATCACTTGAACATTTTTAGCAAATGGTTGTATAATGGGATTACCAAATGCTGCGTTTTGCAGAAATGCTGGTAAACGTGTAAAATTTTATTTGGAGGGAAGAATCAAATGTTTGAGAACCTGATTTCTGTATTAAAGGCGGATCGCAGAACGATTGTTTTCACCGAGGGTCCGGATCCTCGTATTTTGGAAGCAACTGCGCGCCTGCTGAAGGACGACCTGATGGATGTTATCCTGATCGGCTCTGAGGACGAGGTCAAGGGCGCTGCCGCTGTCGGCGGCTTCGATATTGAAGGCGCGGAGATCATTGATCCGGCAACCTATGCGGAGATGGATGCAATGGTCGAGAAGATGGTTGAACTGCGCAAGGGCAAGATGGATGCGGACGCTTGCCGCGCGGCACTGTCCAAGGGCAACTATTTCGGCACGATGCTGGTCAAGCTGGGCAAGGCTGACGCGCTGCTGGGCGGCGCTACGTATTCTACTGCGGATACCGTTCGTCCGGCTCTGCAGCTGATTAAGACCAAGCCGGGCAACAAGATCGTATCTTCCTGCTTTATTCTGTGCCGTCCGGCGGCGGATGGCGGCGACGAGCTGTACGCAATGGGCGACTGCGCGATCAACATCAATCCGGGCGAGGATGATCTGGTTGAGATCGCAATCGAGACTGCGCGCACGGCAAAGGCATTCGGCATTGACCCGAAGGTTGCGATGCTGTCCTATTCTACCATGGGCTCCGGCAAGGGCGATACCGTTACCATGATGCGCAATGCGACTGAGAAGACCAAGGCTGCGGCACCGGAGCTTGCGGTTGACGGCGAGCTGCAGTTTGACGCGGCGTTCTCTCCGGTCGTCGCAAAGACCAAGGCAAAGAACTCTCCGGTTGCCGGACAGGCGAATACCTTTATTTTCCCGGACATCAACGCGGGCAATATCGGCTATAAGATCGCGCAGCGTCTGGGCGGCTTCGAGGCATTCGGTCCGATCCTGCAGGGTCTGAACGCGCCGATCAACGACCTCTCCCGCGGCTGCAACGCAGAAGAGGTTTACAAGATGGCGATCATCACCGCCGGTCTGAAGTAAGAAAAGCTGTAATGTAAAAAGAACCTGATGTAAGCCCTCTCCGCCTCCCATCGCCAGATGCGGACGGAGAGGCTTATTTCTATGTCTTGTGTTAAAAAGGCGCTATAAAATGGACGAAAATACAACGAAACATACACAAAAAAAGTCGAAACGGCTGCGACTGTATGAGATTATTGAAAAAGGTCAGAGTCAGGACACGCTGAGCAAGCTGTACGACCGATATGTGCTGGTGCTGGTAATACTCAGCGCGGTCCCGCTGGTCGTTAAGCTGTGGGACAGGCGGATTTACCTGCTTGACCGCACAGTTACCTGCCTGTTTATCGTGGATTATCTGCTGCGATGGGTGACTGCGGATTATATGCCGCGGCTGCAAAAGTATCCCAGATGGAAGGCATTCCTGCTGTATCCGCTTACGCCGATGGCAATCATCGACCTGCTGTCCATCCTGCCGGTGCTGACGACGTTCTCCATGCTGCCGACGATGACGATGGCAAACTTTTTGCGCGTGGTACGTCTGATGCGCTTATTCCGCTGCGTCCGCTTTTTCAAGACAATGCGGTACGCAAAGAGCATGGAGTATCTATACCGTGCCGTGAAGCGGGAAAGCAAGCTGCTGACCGCAGTGCTGCTGATTGCGATTGTCTATGTGTTTGTCTCCGCGGCGATGATATTCTCCGTAGAGCCGGATACGTTTGATGGCTTTTTTGACGCGCTGTACTGGGCGACGGCGACATTGACAACCGTGGGCTATGGCGATATTTATCCGATGTCGCGGATCGGACGGGCGGTGAGCATGGTGTCCGCCGTTTTCGGCATCGCCGTGATCGCAATGCCGTCCAGTATTATCACGGCGGGCTTTTTGGAAGAGGTCAATCGTGCGCGCTTCAAGGATGAGCACAAGCTGGAAGAAGATGTTGCCGATCTGCTGGAGGAAATCAAGGCGCTGCGCCGCGAACAGGCGGAGCGCGGTGTGGAGGAAAAGATCGAGCTGATTGCCGCGCAGGTACGGCAGATGCAGGAAAAGAATGCGGATGACGCGGTTTTGCTGCAGGATATGTCGGAGGATTTGAAAAATGCGCTCGCTCGTGGTACAATGACGGAGAAAAATCATGATGCGTAAGCAAGGTGCATCTGAAAATCTGCAAAATACCCGTTATTTTCCCGGTTTTCAGGCGGCACTCAGGAATGGAGGATTTGCCCCATGGCAGTTTACAGTTCGATGAAGGAATATCATACCCGTGCACATATGGGCATGATTGATGTGACCGGCGATTTCCAGCAGGCAGTGACAGAGGCGTGCCGGGAATGCGGGATCAAAAGCGGTACCGTCACCGGCTTCACGACAGGCGGCGTCGCAGCGCTGACAACGCTGGAATTTGAACCGGGCATGGTAAACCATGACCTCAAGGCAGCGCTTGATGTATTTTCCCCGTATCTCGATGAGCGCGGGCGCGTCATTCCATATGAGCACCACAACACATGGCATGATGACAATGGCTCCAGCCATATCAAGTCCGCCCTGCTCAGCCCGTTTATCACAGTCCCGTTTATTGACGGACGCATTACCGTCGGTCCGTGGCAGAATCTGACACTGGTCGAGTGCGATACCCGCGACAGACATCGTGAGATCGTATTTCAGGTAATGGGAGAGTGACGGCGGAGCGGAAACGGACTCCGGCTGACCGCGCCGCAAAAAAAGTGACAGCCCCGGCAGACGATATCTGTCGGGGCT
>CAYNPX010000184.1:0-2919 GCA_964399205.1 uncultured Butyricicoccus sp. | reverse complement strand
CAGCCCGGAAGTGTGCGAGCGAATGCGAGTGCGCGCACCGGGCTGCAAAACCTCAACCAAATGCTTGCATTTGGTTGACAGCCTGTCGACCTTTGTCGACGGGCTGAAACGGGCAATTTCGATTGCCCGTTTTCCGATTTAAGGGAGGCAGATAGCATGTATCAGGCATTGTACCGCAAATGGCGGCCGACGCGATTTGCTGATGTCGTGGGGCAGCGGCATATCACGGATACGCTGCGCGCGCAGCTGGAAAGCGGGCGGCTTTCCCATGCGTATCTGTTCACCGGAACGCGCGGCACCGGTAAGACGACCTGCGCCAAGATTTTGGCGCGGGCAGTGAACTGTACCAATTTACAGGGCGGAGATCCGTGCGGCGAATGTCCCGCGTGCCGTGGTATTTTGGATGGCAGTGTGATGGACGTTGTGGAAATCGACGCGGCATCCAACAACGGTGTGGACAATATCCGCGACATCCGCGATGAAACGCGTTATACACCGGCATCCGTAAAAAAGCGTGTGTATATCATCGATGAAGTACATATGCTGTCACAGGGCGCGTTTAACGCGCTGCTGAAAACGCTGGAGGAGCCGCCGGAGCATGTCCTGTTCATTCTGGCAACAACGGAGATCAATAAGGTTCCGGCGACGATCCTGTCGCGCTGCCAGCGGTTTGACTTTCGCCGCATTGCGCCGCATGACATTGCGCAGCGCCTGATGGAGATCGCAGAGGACGAACATATTCCGCTGACAGAGGACGGCGCGCGCATGATTGCCCGTCTGGCGGACGGCGCGCTGCGTGACGCGCTGTCCATTTTGGATCGCGCTGCGGCAGGCAGCAGCGGTCCGATTGATGAGGAGCATGTCGCCTCCGGCGTCGGGATTCTGGCGGGTGATATGGCGGTCGACCTGATGCGGCATATTTTGACCGGCGATCTGACCGCCGCGATTGGTCAGCTGGCGGAAAGCTATACCGCCGGGCGTGAGCTGGGCGCGGTGCTCGACCAATTGCTGGGATTGATACGGGACATGCTGCTCGTAAAGACCAGCCGGAGCGATGTTTCCGCACTGCTGTCGCCTGCCTACAGCGTAAAGACGATCAACCGGCTGTGCGAGGGCGTACCGGCGTCGCGCCTGATCGCGTATACCGGTATTTTGCAGGATGCGCTGGTGCGTATGCCGCGTGCGGCGAACCGCCGGATTGAAGCGGAGCTGTGCGTTGTGCGGCTGTGCCAGCTGAATGCGGACGATTATGATACGTTGAGCGGGCGTGTGGACGCGCTGGAGGAAAAGCTGGCGCACGGTGTGGTCGCAGCGGCGCCTGCGGCGGCTGCCGATGTATCGGCAGAGGATAGTTTCCCGTCTGACGCGGACGCACCGCCGCCGTCGGAGGAAGACATGCCGATGTATGACGCGATGGATGTGCCGCCGCGCGAAAAGAAAAAACCCGCGCCGCCGGAAAAGCTGGAATGCAGCCCGCAGTGGAATGACATTGTATTGGCAGCGAAAAAACAGCTCAAGCCGATGGTTTATGCGCAGCTGACGTTTGCAAAGGGCATCCTGTACGGGAGCGATCTGCTGGTGGCATGTGACGATGCGATTACCTGCGAGCTGTGCAGCGCTGCCGATGTGAAGCAGGCGCTGGCGCAGGCAGCACAGGACGTGACGGGAAAGCAGTGGCGCGTCAAGGTGATGGAAGAAAGTAAGGTCGGCACGCTGTCCACCAGGGCAAATCCGGTGGATGACATTATCCGGCGTGCCGGTGAATTGAATCTTACATGTGAAATTGACGATTAACAGGAGGATTGTTATGGCAAAGAAGTTTGGCGGCTATGGCGGCAGAGGCGGCATGGGCGGTATGGGCGGCATGAATATGAACGCTATGATTAAAAAAGCGCAGAAGATGCAGGAAGAAATGGTCAAGGCGCAGGAGGAGCTGGGCAACAAGGAATACACAGCGACTTCCGGCGGAGGCGCAGTTACCGCTACAGTAAAAGGCTCCAACCAGCTGCTCAGCCTCAAGCTCAATCCGGAGGTCGTAGACCCGGATGATATTGAGATGCTGGAGGATCTGATCGTCACAGCGGTCAATCAGGCGCTCAAGACAGCGGATGACGAGAGCGCGGCGATCATGCGGCAGGCAACCGGCGGCGGTATGCCGGGGCTGTTTTAAGTACCCATGAAATTTTTTGCACCATCGGTAGAGACGCTGATCGATGAATTTGCCAAACTGCCCGGCATCGGGCGCAAGACGGCACAGCGTCTGGCGTTTCATGTGATCAATCTGCCAAAGGAAGAGGCAGAAGCGCTGGCACAGGCAATCATTACAGCAAAACAGACCATCCACCTGTGCCCGAAGTGTCAGAACCTGACGGACGAGGAACTTTGTCCGATTTGTGCGGACACATCACGCGATGCGCATACCATCTGCGTGGTCGCGGACCCGAAGGATGTGCTCGCGTTTGAAAGAACCCGGGAATATCGCGGGCTGTATCACGTGCTGCATGGCACGATCTCCCCGCTCAATCATATCGGACCGGATGATCTGCGCATCCGTGAGCTGCTGCACCGCGTGGCGGAAGAGGACATTCAGGAGGTCATTCTGGCGACCAATCCGGACACGGAGGGAGAAGCGACAGCGATGTATCTGGCGCGGCTGTTGGCGCCGTTTCATATCCGTGTGAGCCGGCTTGCCTATGGCATTCCGGTGGGCGGACAGCTGGAATATATTGACGAGGTGACGCTGATGCGCGCGCTCGACGGCAGACAAAGGATTGAATAACAGAGAAATGGGTGTACCGTGCGGAAACGCTGCGGTACGCCCATTCTTTTTTGGTTGTAGCTGCGCTGTCTGTGATGCGCCAAAAGCGGGAAAATCATGGATCGAAATAGAAAACCGGCGCACCATCGCGGCGCGCCGGT
>CAYNPX010000183.1:0-2927 GCA_964399205.1 uncultured Butyricicoccus sp. | reverse complement strand
TATATCGAATGATTTGGTTGTTCAGTCTGCAAAATCCAGTTGATCGGAAAAACGCTCCTTGAAGATGTCATATACAGCGATGAGGATATCCTCATCATCAATGGCAACATAATTCTCCATGTCTCCATCCGTTTCAACAGCAAGGATTACCGCCTCACAGTCGTCCTCTTCTACCGGCAGCAGAACAATATATTCTGCATTTTCATAAGTAATGGAATCAATAAATTCGTATTCGACCTCTTCCCCCTTTTCATTGATAAGTGTCATAACACCTTCCTGCTCGTCCATATTTTCTCTGGTTATCATACTTCTTTCTCCTTCCTTCTTTTTTATATTATACCGTGCCTGCGTGTTCGGCGCAAGAGAAAAGTCATTGCCTGCTTATTATTCCACGGATATTTTAAATCATTTGTAAACTTTTGTCTTTCCGGCGTTCATTTCGTCGAGAATATGATATCATAGATAACACATAAACATAAAATTTACAGAAGCATTCTGTCAGCTGAAAGGAGAGAACCTGCATGGATATCCGTTGTACGCAGAATATTTATCCGAGTGCCAGCGGCAACGCATCCATTTCATATTATATTTTGCGTCCGGTCGGTGTTGCGCTGCGCGGCATTGTGCAGATTTCTCATGGCATGTGTGAATATTTTACGCGGTATACCTCATTTGCAAAGTATCTGTGCTCTCTCGGCTTTATTGTCTGCGGCAATGATCATCTCGGGCATGGTTCCTCTGTTCCGCCGTCCGGCGCGCTGGGCTTTTTTGGCCAGCATGACGGCTGGAGCATATTGGTTGATGATGTTGCCACGTTGACCGATAAAATGAAATGTCAGTGGACGGATCTGCCGTATTTTTTATTCGGGCATTCCATGGGTTCTATGGTTGCACGGTTGTATCTCACACGATATGGGGATAAAATTGATGGATGCATTTTAAGCGGTTCGCCCGCCCCCAATGCGAAGGCGGGACTGGGCATTCAGATCGCAAATTCTGTGATTCGATCTCACGGTCCGATGTACCGCAGCAGCACGATTAACCGTTTTGTATTTGGACGTCTCACAGCACGCGTTCCCGACTGCCAGACGCCGTTCGACTGGCTTACCCGTGACCGGTCCATCGTTACATTGTACCAATCGGATTCCAAGTGCAATTTTATCTTTACAGCGTCCGGATTCCGCGATCTGTTTTATCTGGAGCAGAAATGTAATCGAATGAACACCATTCGGCAGACACCCAATACGATGCCGCTGTTGTTTCTTTCCGGCGATGCCGACCCGGTCGGCGGATATGGTTCCGGTGTCAAGAAGATTGCCGCATACTATCGTGCTGCGGGCTGCCGTGACCTTGATGTGATTTTCTATAAGGGCGGTCGCCATGAAGTATTGAACGAAATCAACAGAGAGGAAGTATATGGCGATATCAGCCGATGGCTGGAAAAACAGCTGGAGAAGCGGGCGGCCGAGACACAAAACAGTTGACAGTGTCTGCATCCGTTTGTTATACTGAACTACGTTCATCGGAGGGCAAACACTCATCAGAAGCAGTTTCGCTGGATAAGATGGCAGGTTGAGACACCTGCTGTGTTATCCGGCTTTTTTGTGAGTTTTGAGAATATCTTTGGAGGAAACGACAATGGAACAGACCGAAACTTTTACAGAGGGAAGTATTCTCCGCCCGCTTTTGCGGTTTTCTATTCCTGTTTTGTTTGCGTTGTGCTTGCAGGCGATGTATGGCGCTGTCGATCTGCTGGTTGTCGGATGGTTCGGCACAGCGGCAGATGTTTCCGCGGTTTCTACCGGCAGCCAGATTTTGCAGACGATAACTTCTGTTATTACCGGTCTTGCAATGGGTACGACAATCCTGCTTGGACAAAAGCTGGGACAGCGGCACGAGAAGGAAGCAGGCGATGTCATCGGCAGCGCGATATGCCTGTTTTTGCTGGTTGCTGTGATACTTACTGTCACACTGGTCACATTTGCGGCTCCTGTATGTGAACTGATGCAGGCGCCGGCGGAAGCGTTTGCGAAAACCGTGCAATATGTACGTATCTGCATGTGCGGTGCTGTGTTTATTGTTGCGTATAATGTGTTGGGCAGCATTTTTCGCGGGATCGGCGATTCCAAAACGCCGCTCATGGCGGTAGGCATTGCGTGTATCGTCAATATATTCGGGGACTTGCTGTTCGTTGCCGTTTTTCATATGGCAGCTTCCGGCGCAGCATTGGCAACAATATTGGCACAGGCAGTCAGCGTAGTGCTGTGCCTGCTGATTATCCGGCGGCGCGGCGGATTGCCGGTTGCTTTTTCTATGAAGAATATCCGCCCGCACAAAAAACTGTTCAAACGGATCTTCCTGCTCGGTCTGCCGATTGCGCTTCAGGATCTGCTTGTCAGTATCTCTTTTCTGGTGATTCTTGCGATCGTCAACAGCCTGGGCGTGATTGCTTCTGCCGGTATCGGTGTTGCGGAGAAGCTGTGCGTGTTCATCATGCTGGTGCCGTCCGCATATATGCAGTCGCTGTCTGCGTTTGTCGCCCAAAACATCGGCGCGCAAAAGCCCGCGCGTGCCCGTCGGGCAATGCTGTATGGTATGCTGACTTCGTTTGCGATCTGCGCGGTTCTTGCGTACCTGTCCTTTTTCCACGGCGATATGCTGGCGAATATCTTTGCAAAGGACACGGACGTTATTGCCGCCGGTGCGGATTATCTGAAGGCATATGCAGTGGATTCTCTGCTGACACCCTTCCTGTTCTGCTTTCTCGGCTATTTCAATGGCTGCGGCAGGACCGGTTTTGTCATGGCGCAGGGAATCATCGGCGCGTTTTGTGTGCGCATTCCGGTGTCATGGATGATGAGCCATGTCGAACCGGTTTCGCTGTTTCACATCGGACTCGCAACGCCATGCTCCACCGTCGTGCAGAT
>CAYNPX010000182.1:0-2980 GCA_964399205.1 uncultured Butyricicoccus sp. | reverse complement strand
ACTTTTTCTACAATCTGGGCAGGCGGTGCGCCGCCTGCGTTATTTTTTTGGAAGAAACAGCGGAATTTTCTGAAATAACTTGATGTTACACCATGTTTTGGTATATGATAAGGAGTAACAAACCGTATTCACAGAAGAAGGAGCGATTCATATGGAGAAAAAACCGTTTTATATAACAACGCCGATTTATTATCCGTCCGCAAACCTGCACATCGGACACTGTTACTGTACGGTGGCGACGGACACCATGGCGCGCTTCAAGCGCTTGCAGGGGTATGACGTCATGTTCCTGACCGGCACGGATGAGCACGGGCAGAAGATCGAAGACAAAGCGAAGGAAGCCGGTGTGACACCGAAGGAATTTGTCGATACCATCGTCGACGGCATCAAGGATCTTTGGAAGCTGATGAATATCTCCAATGACCGCTTTATCCGCACGACAGATGATTACCATGTCGAGGCAGTGCAGAAGATTTTTGAACGCCTGAAAAATCAGGGCGATATCTATAAGTCGGTATATAAGGGAAAATACTGCAAGCCGTGCGAATCCTTCTGGACAGAGACACAGCTCGTAGACGGCAAATGTCCGGACTGCGGGCGCGAGGTTGTCGACGCGGAGGAGGAGGCGTACTTTTTCCGCCTGAGCAAGTATGCCGACCGCATCATCAAGCTGTTCGAGGAAAATCCGGGCTGGCTGGAGCCGACGTCCCGCGCAAACGAGATGATGAACAACTTCATCAAGCCGGGGCTTGAGGACACCTGCGTATCGCGCACAACATTTACCTGGGGCATTCCGGTGGTTTCCGACCCGAAGCATGTGGTCTATGTCTGGATCGACGCGCTGACCAACTATATCACCGCGCTCGGCTACGAGAACGACAGATACAACGATTTCGACAAATACTGGCCGGCGGACGTCCATTTTGTCGGCAAGGAGATTGTCCGGTTCCACTCGATCCTGTGGCCCGCAATGCTGATGGCTTTGGATGTGCCGCTGCCGAAGAAGGTGTACGGTCATGGCTGGCTGCTGCTGGAGGGCGGCAAGATGTCCAAGTCCAAGGGCAATGTTGTCGATCCGGTGTTCCTGTGCGAGCGCTATGGCGTAGATACGCTGCGCTATTTCCTGATGCGCGAGTTCCCGTTCGGTTCGGACGGCGCGTTCTCCAATGAGGCGCTGATCAACCGGATCAATGCGGATCTGGCGAATGATCTGGGCAACCTTGTTTCCCGCACGGTTTCGATGGTCGAAAAGTATTTTGACGGCAGGCTGCCGGCGGAACAGACAGCGGATTCGATTGACGATGAGCTGATCGCCATGGCATCTGGTCTGCGTGCGCGTTACGAGGAGAAGATGGAAGCGTATGCGTTCCAGGACGGTCTGATTGAGATATTTAAGGTGATCTCCCGCGCGAACAAGTATATCGACGAGACTGCGCCGTGGATTCTGGCGAGGGACGAGGCAAACAAGCCACGCCTGGCACGTGTGATGTATAACCTGCTGGAGACAATCCGCATTGCAGGCGTCCTGCTGACGCCGTTTATGCCGGAATCCGCCGAAAAGATCCGCGTCCAGATCGGCGCGGCGGAGGAACTTTACACATGGGATACGGTCGGCGCGTTTGGCGCGCTGCCCGCAGATACCGCTGTGTGCAAGGGACCGGCGCTGTTCCCGCGGATTGATATGAACAAGGAGATGGCGTTCCTGGAGAAGCGTCAGGAAAAGCAGCTCAAGGAAGCGGAAAAGGCGGCAAAGAAGGCGGAAAAGGCCGCGAAAAAGGCAGAAGAAAAGGCAGAGGAAAAGCCGGAGGGCGTTGCGATCGGCATTGAGGATTTCGCAAGGGTTTCGCTCAAGACCGCGAAGGTCGTTGCCTGTGAGCCGGTGAAAAAGTCGGACAAGCTGCTCTGCTTACAGCTGGAGGTCGGCGAGGAGAAGCGTCAGGTCGTTTCCGGCATCGCGGCATACTATAAGCCGGAGGATCTGGTCGGCAGGACGGTTGTCATTGTCGCAAACCTCAAGACGGCAAAGCTGCGCGGTGTGGAGAGCCAGGGCATGATTCTGGCGGCGGACGCGCCGGAGGGCGTCAAGGTTATCTTTGTCGACGGCATCCCGTCCGGCTGCACGATTCGATAAGGGATTCAAAATAAGGACAGCGGCTCTCATAACAGGAGCCGCTGTTTTTGCAAGGAGAGGTAGCTATGCTTTTTGATACGCACGCACATTATGACGACGATTGGTTTAATCCGGACCGCGACGCGCTGCTGTCCTCCATGCCGGAGAACAATGTCGGCTTGATCTTGAATCCGGGCTGCACGGCAGAGACATCGGAAACGGCGATCCGGCTTGCGGAGACCTATGATTTTATGTATGCCGCGGTCGGCATCCATCCGGAATACAGCATGGGTGCGGGGCAGGCGGAAATAGACCGCATCCGTGCCCTGTCCGCCCATCCGAAGGTCAGGGCGATCGGAGAGATCGGTCTGGATTACTATTGGGAAAAGCGGTCGCCGGAGACAACGCCGCTGCGGGAGCAGCAGCAGAAGCTGCTGCGCGCACAGCTGGAACTTGCGCGGGAGGTCGGGTTGCCGGTCATTATCCATGACAGGGAAGCACATGAGGACTGCTTTCGCATTGTCAAGGAATATGCCGCTGACGTCAGGGGCGTATATCACTGCTATTCCGGCAGTCTGGAAATGGCGAAGGAGATACTCAAGCTGGGCTGGTATCTGTCGTTCACCGGCGTTATTACCTATGGAAAGGCGAAAAAGGCGCGGCACATCATCGAAAATCTGCCCATCGAGCGCATCATGATCGAGACGGACAGTCCATATCTGACGCCGGAGCCGGAGCGCCTGATGAAAAAGCGGGTTCGCAACAGCTCGCTGTTTGTGCACCGCGTGGCGGAGCAGATCGCGGATTTCAAGGGAATGACCGTGGAGGAAGTCGAGCGGATTACAATGGAAAACGGAAAACGGTTCTTTG
>CAYNPX010000181.1:0-3093 GCA_964399205.1 uncultured Butyricicoccus sp. | reverse complement strand
ATTGGATTACACAATCAACCTGCATACACAGACGGCTCAGGCGGTTTCCGGCATCGGCCGGGCATGTCTGGCGATATCCCTGCGGAACAGCAGCTTGAACACGGTGCGGACAAACGGCTGGATAAAGAACATCTGCGTAAAATATGCAAACGGCAAATTGAAGCACATCAGCTTGAGCCAGTTTGCCAGCAGCGTGAGAATATGGAAGCCTTCATAGTAGGGATAATACAGCCAGGAAGCAATCAGGCTCATCATCGGGCACATCAGACCGACTGTTGCGCAGATAATTGCGCTTTCAAACAGAACCGGATGTGTTTCACGCGGGTCAAATACACGCATTGCCAGCTTGAACGAGCATGGGCTGCCGATCAGCAGCTCCAACGCATAGGCAAAGCAAAATTCTACGACAATGACTGTCCAGATCGGAAGATGATGTCCAAACATATATACGCCGCCCTGCTGCCGGATTGCGGCTAACACACTGCCTGCGCCGGTAATATCACGCAATGTGCTTCCGTTTACAACAAATAAGCTGTAAAACACATAAGCATGGACTGTGACCAGTACAGTGATGAATGCAAAGACCATTCTCTGAAATTGATTTCTAGGCATTTGGATGTCTCCTTCATGATAAAAAGATAGAATGGCGCAAAAAGACACATGCATCCGGATACCCTGCCTGCGGAATGTTATGTTCCGTAATCAGATTTACATACCCGAAAGTAATACATGTGTCGTTTGCACCCGATTGAATTATCTATATTTTAACATGGTTTATCCGTGCTGTCAAAGCGAAAATTGCAGAAAATATCGACATTTTCCGCCAAAATTTGTGCGATTTCCAACAATTATACAGACCTGTCCCGAATTTTAAAAATGTTATCAAAGCATCCGGTTCCTTTTTCCGGACGGCACGCGGAGGATGCGCGGTTTTTTATAAAGCTCCTGCTCCGGCCGTTCAAATGGCTCGGACATAAAAAATTCCCGAATCGTAATATCCAAAATCATCTGGACTGATGCAGCCTTCCGACGGCCGACCCGTCATTCCGTATCCGTTCCCGCGGCCTCCGGCTGCGTAGAAACGCGTTCCTGCGGCAGCTCAGCGAGGTTCAAATGCAGTGCGCCCGGTACGATTTCCGCCTGCGAATAGGTAAAGCTGCCGCCGGCCTCCCCATCCAGTGACCATGACAACGGGTCTTCCGAAATAACCGTAATGTTTTTTGCCTGACGGAAATAAATATTCGGGCAATCTTTCATATTCTGTGACATCAGGGCGGCTACCGTATTATTTAACGCGATCAGATTGTTCGGCATCTGAATCAGAATGACTTCAAACAGACCGTCATTCAGCTGCACGCCTGTCTTCCCGATATTTAAAATACCGCCGATGGATGTGGAATTGGAAAACTGTCCGTAAATAAAATCATCCTCAATTTCTTCTCCGTCACAGGTAATCTTCAAATGATAGCTCTTAATGGAGGCCAGAGATTTCACACCTTCTAAAATATAGGCCGCATGTCCCAACGCGTTTTTTAACGGCTGCGGCGTTTCATAGGATACGTCTGTAAACATGCCAAAGGCTGCTACATAGGTAAAATATCTGCCGTTAAACCGCCCGATATCACACAGGAATGCGCTGCCGGTACAAAACTGCTCCGCAGACTGTCTCATATCGCTGCTGATTCCCAGGGTATTGGCGAAATCATTGGTCGAGCCTGTCGGAATATAGCCCAGAAGCGGACGGCGCGCCGCATCGAAAAACATCAATCCGGTCACAGCCTCATTCAAGGTGCCGTCTCCGCCAACACACACGACTGCGTCATAATATGGGGCGAATTGCGCGACATAATCACACGCATCGCCCTTTGCCTGCGTCGGAAATACCGTTACATGATATCCATGCGTAAAAAAGTAATCAATGAGCATGAACAGATTATCCCGTGCCCGATTTTTCCCCGCAGTGGGATTGATAACCAGCATCAGTTTCTTGTTCTGTTCCATCAGCATGTCCATGCCTCCCTGTATTACACAAATATAAAATCTTCTTTTATCATAGTTCTTTTTACCTCGTTTTTCAATGAAATATGTGTTAAAATTATGTCAAGAGGGAACACTTGCATTTTGATCCGTTATCAGGTATACTATACGTATCGTGCCGGATCAGGCAGCGCCGCTTTTCTCCGCATGGTTCTCCGGCTCGGTCGGATAGAGCGACCGCTGAGAAAACCGGACGGGTTCTCTTTTTGGGGCTGCCCCGATCAATAATTTCATACATGTCTCCGTAGCTCAGCTGGATAGAGCGTCCGCCTCCTAAGCGGAAGGCCGCGCGTTCAAATCGCGCCGGGGACGCCAGTACATAACGCGGAAGTTTTGGACGGGATTTTAGCAAAAATCCATCGAACGAACTTCCGCTTTTTTTATTTCTTCACGCTTTTTCAAAATGCACAAAAATCGATTTGAAATTTCTACGAAAAAAGGCTTGAAATTTTTCCGGGGGGGGTATAATGGACATAGCAGTCAGATGACTTGCGTTCTTTTTGTTATATATTCCCTCTTGAATTTTTAGGGTTGAGATTCTTGATGGTTTAGCAGCGAAAACCGGATGCATTTTATCGGCAAGCATAAACGCATGAAACTGTGGGAGAAGCGTGTTCCAGCGGTTCTTTCATGAGAAGCACAGTTCCATAATACAGTATCTTTTCGGAGTTCCAGACCGAGATGTGATGCTGTGTGCATGTGATCTGGTGTTTCCGTGCGGAGTGGAGTGTGTTCCAGCACTCATGCTCTCTTGTCGCTATCTGAATTCCTGCTTAAAGTCAACACGATGGAAGTATGTTCCATGGTGCTGTGTTTGCTGTACCTTTGACGGTTTCTTTGAAATCGCAGGTATGGTTTGATACAGTGCGCCACAGGGGCAGTCTATGGTGTGACGGACGGCTGGAATTCTTGAGCTACCGTTCGTTTTTGGCTAAACCAAACTCAAGAAAATCAACAATTCAGGAGGTTTTTTTTATCATGAAAAAGATAAAGAAAATAGCTGCGCTTCTGCTCGCCGTTGTCATGACAATTGGCATGGGTATTGGCGCGTTTGCG
>CAYNPX010000180.1:0-3112 GCA_964399205.1 uncultured Butyricicoccus sp. | reverse complement strand
GCATCATCAACGGCGCATTGCAGTCGGATGGCACACTGCTGCTCAACGCACAGCTTGGCGCAACCCGCGCAGAAGCGGCAACGATGCTGAAAAGCTACTATAATAAGTAAGATTCAATGACTGAAACGAAAGCTCCCAACCGTAAAAAAGTTGGGAGCTTTCCCTGTGATTTCAGAGAGATCTGTTCTTTTTCAATAATCAGGAACGGGCGAATGCTCATATTTTCCACGCGGATGATTGTAATTGCAGTTCATACATATGGCGGTATATGCTGTTTTGTTCGCTGAGTTTTTCCGGCGTGCCCTGTTCCGCCACAACGCCGTCCTTCAGCACCACAATCCGATCCGCATTTGCAATCGTTCGCATTCGGTGGGCAATAATCAGGACGGTTTTGTCCTTCACAAGCGCGGAAAGCGCCGTCTGGATAGCCGTTTCGTTTTCCACGTCAAGAGAAGCGGTCGCTTCATCCAGCAGGATAATCGGCGCATTCTTCAAAAATGCCCTTGCGATGGAGAGCCGCTGGCGTTCGCCGCCGGAAAGCTCTTTGCCGTTCTCTCCGATCTGTGTATGATAACCATCGGGGAGTTTTACAATAAATTCTTCGCAGTTCGCCATGCGGGCGGCCTGCATGACCTCCTCATCCGTGGCGTCTTTTCTTCCGATGCGGATATTTTCCATGACCGTGTTGTTAAACAGCGTCACATCCTGAAACACGATGGAATACATGCTCATCAGGGTTTCGGGGTCGATCTTTGACACATCCATGCCGCCGATTGTGATTTTTCCGCTGTGGATATCCCAGAAGCGGGCGGCAAGTCGGGAAACTGTTGTCTTTCCGCCGCCGGAAGGACCGATTAACGCAGTGACCTCGCCTTGCTTTGCCGTAAAGCTGACGCCGTTCAAAACGCGCTGTCCATCCTGATAAGAGAATTTCACGTTATCAAAGGTAATATCATAGCCGTGATTGGTAAGCGTTTCCGCCCCTGTCTGCATCGGGTGGGACAGCACTTCGTCCAGACGTTCGCTGTTCACTTCTACGGATATAATGGCTGCAAAATTTTGCAGAGAGATCTGCATGGGGTCATAGAGCCGTGCCACCAGCATCAGAAACATAAAGAATGTCAAAATACTTAAATTCCCATCTCCGCTCACCAACAGGATACCGCCGACCAATGCGGTTGTGCCAATTCCAACCTTTAAAATCATCTGAGCCATGGAAACGTAAGTCGCTACGGTAAGCTCAGATACCAATGCATATTTCTCTACAGCTTTGATTTTCTGATCCAGTCCGGCGAGGTAGCGGCTTCCCGCGTTGTTGGATTTCAAATCTTTGGCAGTCTCCAGGCATTCCTGAATTCCGGCTTCCAGATCGAGCTTCAGTGCTGTGGATTTCCGTATTACCTTTTTCTGTACGGAAGATGAGGTCCCCACGATAATGAGGGAAACAGGGATCACCCAGAAGCTGGCCAGCGCCATTCTCCAGTCAAAGAAGAAGAGGGAAACGCCAACAAGCGTTGTGGAGATCAGCGCACCGTAAAGTTCCGGTATCCAATGGCTGGAGGCGGTTTCCATAATGGCGCAATCTCCCATAATATTGGTTGTCAGATCCGAAAGATCCTTCCTGCCGAAGAACGAAAGAGGAAGCCTGCGGAGCCGTTCGGCGATGGCAGTCCGCCGCACGCCGCTTTCCTGATATGTGGTGAAAAAGGTGGCGTTATACTGGAAATACTGCGTGACCGCGATCAACGCGAGGATCACGATGCTGCCCGCGATATAAACGACACCGCGCTCTGCCGGAAGACCGTCATCTAACAGATCACCGATCAAAAGATAAAGCATCATGGCAGGAAACATCATGGCAATATTGGAAACGGCTACCAAGGCAATCGCTTTGACCATATCCTTTGCTCCCTGATGGGAAAGCGCAAACTTATGCTGTAATTGTTCAATCATCGTCAAGCACCCACCTTCCATTGTACGGAGCGGTTGAACTCCTTATACATTTCTTGATATAAGCCACCCTGCGAAAGCAATTCTTCATGTGTCCCATGCTCTCGTATTGTCCCCTCGTCGAGCACGAATATTTCATCTGCATCGATAACCGTGGAAAGCCGGTGGGCAATCATAATAACGGTTTTATTCCCGGACATGGCGGTAAACGCCTCCTGCACCTTTGCCTCGTTATCCGGATCGGCAAATGCTGTGGCTTCATCCAAAATCAGGATTGGCGCATCTTTCAGGATCGCCCTTGCAATGGAAAGCCGCTGCTGCTCACCGCCGGAAAGATAGGTTCCTTTTGTTCCCAAAACAGTTTGGATGCCTTGCGGCAGTTTCTCAATGATATCCATGCACTGGGCTTGTTTCAGCGCCTCCAGCACCTCGGCTTCTGTTGCGTCCGGTCTGGACAGCCGCACGTTTTCCAGAATGGAAGTCTTTAAAAGCCTGCTGTCCTGGAATACAAAAGAGACGAGCTCCGCCAGTTTTTCCTGTGGAATTTTCCGAACATCTACGCCGCCAATTTTGACGCTGCCCTCCGTTACGTCGAAAAACCGTGCAATCAGTTGAGCGGTGGTTGATTTTCCTCCACCGCTGGGACCCACCAGCGCAACTTTACTCCCCGCGGGGATCGCCAGTGACAGATCTGACAGTGCGTTTCTTCCCGCGTCCGGATAGCGAAAGTTTACATGGTCAAGGATGATGGAGCTGTCCTTTATCTTGATGCTGTCTGCGGAATTTTCAAGCGGGTTCATAACAAGGATCGATTCCACACGTTCCATCGCATCTAGCAGCGTCATTTCCTGCTCACCGGAGTAAGCAATTTTTGTCAGCGTAACGGTCAGCAGGGGAGTGATGAGGATATAATACATTGCATTGGAAATAAGTTCAGGCGTTACGCCGTTATGTCCCAAAAGATAGACTGCGGCAATCAGAGCCGCAAAAACAGCGTTAATTGCCGTCATGAAAGCAACCATTGCGGGTCTCATGCTCCTTGTGTACGCAATGGTCCATTTTCCATAGGAATCAATTGCGTTTTTGAAGCGGCGGAAGGAAAATACGGTCTGTCCAAAGGTTTTTACCACCGGCACGCCGCGCACATATTCCACCGCCTCAT
>CAYNPX010000179.1:0-3120 GCA_964399205.1 uncultured Butyricicoccus sp. | reverse complement strand
GAGCCGCCTCCATACGGAAGCGGCTCCGATTGTATCGTTTTATGAAATTACTTTCTTGCGATAACCTTCTTGACGTTTGCGATGATCTCTTCCGCGGTCAGCTTGTATGCCTGCTGCAGATAATCCTGTGCGCCTACCTGACCAAACTGGTCATGTACGCCGACCATCTCGACCGGAGTCGGGCACTTCTCGGACAGAACGCGTGCAACAGCGGAGCCAAGACCGCAGGTGCAGTTATGGTTCTCAGCGGTTACGATCGCGCCGGTCTCCTTTGCGGACTTCACGATCAGATCCTCGTCGATCGGCTTCCAAGTGAACATGTCGATCACGCGAACGGAAATGCCTTCCTCTGCCAGCTTCTCGTAAGCCTTCAGAGCCTCGTCAACCATGATGCCGGAAGCGATGACGGTAGCGACGTCGTCAGCGGACTCCTTCAGGGTAACGCCCTTGCCGATCTCGAAATCGGAACCGTCAGCGTAAACGGTGATGAAGCCCTTGCGGATCATACGCATATAGGACAGACGGCCTTCTACAGCGGTCAGCTTCTTGGTCAGTGCGTAAACCTGTGCGTAGTCAACCGGATCGATAACGATTGCGTCCGGAACGGACAGGTACAGTGCGCAGTCCTCAAACGGCATATGGGTGCCGCCGTTGTATGCAGCGCATACGCCAGGGTCGGAACCGAGGACCTTAACGCCCAGCTTTGCATATGCGGCAGACATGAATGCCTGGTCAAATGCGCGGCGGGAAGCGAAGCAGCCGAAGGAATGGATCCATGCCTTCTTGCCGGTAGCGGTCAGACCAGCGGCGATGCCCATAGCGTTTGCTTCTGCGATGCCGGCATTGATGCTGCGGCCAAACTTATCCAGTTTCTTGGAATTGATGCAGCCCTTCAAATCGCAGTCAACATGTACAACAGACGGATCTGCTTCCATCAGTTCGGTCATTGCCTGAATATAAGCGTCACGGCAAGCGCGGCTATCCTTTTCATGCTTTCCAATTAAAGTAAAACTCATTTCGTATGCCCTCCTTACTTTGCAGCTTTAACAGCAGCAAGCTCAGCCTCTGCTGCAGCGATTGCTTCTTCCCACTGCTCCGGAGACGGCTGAGAGCTGTGTGCAGCGGACGGCTCTGCGAAGGTTGCGCCCTTGCCCTTTGTGGTGTTCAGAATGATTGCGGTCGGAACGCCCTTTACAGTCAGCGCTTCCTGTACAGCATCATAAACCTGCTCTACATCGTTGCCGTTTTCAACATTGATTACATTCCAGCCAAACGCATCGAACTTTGCGCCGAGACCCTTGCCGTGAGACATAACCTCTGCAACTGCGCCGTCGAGCTGATTCTTGTTGTCATCTACGAAGCAGGTCAGGTTGTCCAGCTTGTAGTGAGCCGCAAACTGTGCAGCCTCCCAAACCTGGCCTTCATCACATTCGCCGTCGCCTACGAATACGTAAACGTGGTTGTCCTTGCCGTCGAGCTTGTGACCCAGCGCGGCGCCGGTAGCGGTGGACATGCCCTGACCCAGAGATCCGGTGGTCAGATCAACGCCCGGTGTCTTGGTGCGGTCGGTATGAGACGGGAAGTTTGTTCCCGGCTTGTTCAGCGTGCGGGTCAACTCCAGATCATAGTAGCCCTTGAGTGCGAGGGTTGCGTATGCGCACGGACCTGCATGACCCTTGGACAGTACGCACCAGTCGCGGCCTTCCCAGCGCGGATTCTTCGGGTCAACCTTCATCACATCGCCATACAGGACAGCCATAGCCTCAACGATTGACATCGAGCCGCCGACGTGTCCAAAGCCAAGCGAACCGATGGTTTTCAGGGTCTCAACTCGGATTTCTGCTGCGAATTCACGGAGAGCCTGCATCTTTTCTGCTTTCTGCATTGAATACACCTACCTATTCCTAATTCATAAATTGCTGGCATAGTTTTGCGGCGCGAACCGAGGGTTCACACCCACACCATACTACAGTTTCTTCAATTTTATCATTTCTGCCTACAAATTGCAATGCTCCGCCGATCTTTTTTAGAGATTTTTTCAATATATTATAAAATTTTCTTTTCAGTCCTGCTGATTTGTTTGGATATTTGCGTGCATTTATGGGTAAATCCTGTTTTGTGCCCGCCGACTGTTATCCAACAAATACAAAAATAATTTCAAAAATTGGTTTCTTTTTGTTTACCTTTCTGTTATACTAATTTTAGTATGTTTCGTTGTTCCAAAATAAAGAAAGCAGGATACATTATATGAAGATCAGCAGACTTAACTCCATAGAGGAGTATGTCGTGTCAAAAAAAACTGTTTCCATCGATGAACTGTGCGAGGTGTTCCAGGTTTCCAAAAACACCATCCGGCGCGATCTGAACGAGCTGGAGGAGCGTGGTCATATCACCAAGGTCTACGGCGGTGTCACCGCTGTCACGCCCGAGGAGGTCATGCCGCTGCCCCTGCGCTCCGGTCTGAATCCCTCCGCCAAAAAGCACATCGGGCAGCTCGCCGCACGTGAGATCCGTGACGGCGATACTGTTTTTATCGACTCAGGCTCCACGGCGGTCAACGTCCTGCGTTATCTGCCGCTGCGCATGAAAATAACTGTAGTCACCCATTCGCTGCCGGCGATGATTGAGGCCGCAAAATTCGATAATATCAGCCTGATTTCGCTCGGCGGCGTGTATAATTCGTCTACCAGTTCGTTTGTCGGCATCGCCGCGCAGCAGACGCTTTCCGACCTGCGCATCACCAAAGCGTTCCTCAGCGCGACGGGCGTTACCGTCGAATCCGGCATGAGCAATACCACGTTTCTCGAAGCGGAAATCAAGCGCGGCGTGGTTGCGCACGCCTCCAATGTCATTCTGATCGCGGATTACTCCAAACTCGGTCATGACGCCACGGTCACGTTCTGCCGTCTGCGGGACATTTCTACCTTTATTACAGACCAGCAGCCCGCACCGAAATTCGTCGAATTCTGCCGTGCGCACAACATCCGGCTGCTGTGGGAATAACAGCGGGGAAAGAGCCAAAAAAACACCCTTCCGGGACGCAGGTTCCCAAAGGGCGTTTTTTTATGCATTGAAAAACAGACAGATTAAAAACCGGTCTATTTCTGCCGCCTGAACCGC
>CAYNPX010000178.1:0-3125 GCA_964399205.1 uncultured Butyricicoccus sp. | reverse complement strand
CCCCGGTTTGTTAAATAACCGCCTTGGTTTGGATGCTTGAGGCGGTTATTTCTTTATCTGAAACAGAGTAATGACAGCTATGATAAGTATACCGATCTGAATCAAATCAGAGTATGTGACATATGCCATAATTACCGCCCTCCCTTCATCAGAGAGAGACTTGAGAAATACATTTCTCTCTCTTTTTCAGAGGGAGAAAACGAACCGCCTACCGTGAATGGTATGCCTTTCCACATTTTCAGAATATCATATTACGCGCGGCACGTCAAGACACAGATGCCGTACACCGTTTGTACACATAAAATTTATAGATTTATAATTGTATAACCGATGAGTTGGTGCTATAATGAACAGGTGAAACTGTGTTACTGCGGCAATCCGTATGTACAGACGATAATTTTTAACAAAGAACAGGAGAACGAAAGATGAAGCGATTTTTATCCATGCTGATGGCAGGCATTCTGTGCGTCGGTATGCTGGCGGGCTGCGGCTCGGCAAAGGACAATACGCCTGTGGTCATGACGGTTGATGGCGAAGAGGTACAGTCCAGTGAGCTGGCGGCATATATTGTCTATAATATGATGTATTACGAGAATTATTTTGGTATGGCGATGGAACAGCTGGCAAGCGATGAAATTTTTGAGGGAATCAAGGAAGGCTGCCAGCAGCAGGTGATTCAGTATCGCGCCATCAATAAGCTGGCCGAGCAGGAGGGCGTCACGCTGAGCAAGGAATCCAAGGAAGAGCTGGAGACGAACAAAGCGGCGAATCGTGAAGCG
Source organism: uncultured Butyricicoccus sp. (assembly GCA_964399205.1). GTDB lineage: Bacteria > Bacillota > Clostridia > Oscillospirales > Butyricicoccaceae > Butyricicoccus_A. The sequence continues at coordinate 2,346 of CAYNPX010000178.1, read as the reverse complement.
CTCGGTTCCAAGACCGGTTCGTTTGTCCGCTGGCTGAAGTATTCGGTCAAGGGCGATGAGGACCCGTTTGTTACCTATCTCAACCAATATGGCTATACCGAAGAACTGTATGACCGCAACAACGAAACGGTACAGCTGGAATATGATATCATTGATAAATATTATGATGACGGCACGATTACAGAGAAATATGAGAGCAGCTATCTGCACGCAAAGTCGATCCTGATTTCCGACTGCGATGAGGACGGCAACCAGCTGGAAGGCGATGCGCTGACAGCCGCGCAGACCGAGGCGCAGGAGATTCTGGATCAGATCAAGGCAAATCCGGATGATTTCGATACGCTGTGGGAGGAAAACAATTCGGATACCGCCCAGAGTGACAACGGCTATTATTTCACCGAGGGTGACATGGTGGACGAATATTATCAGGGCGTGCAGGATACAGAGATCGGCAGCGTCAACGACGAGCTGGTCTATCATGAAGGCTATGGCTGGTTCATCATCAAGCGCATGGAGCTGGAGGATTCCGCACTGACAGATACCGCTTCTTATTTACAGAACAGCGGTGACGACGATGACAGCACAATCAAGACCGCCATCGGTCAGGATATAATCTATGATAAGCTGGACGAAATCATGGAAAGCATGGAAGTCGAAACCACGGAAGAGTATGATAAGATCACCGCGTATAATGTGAACACGTACCTGCCGTTCGCGGTAGACGCATTTGTATCCGGCTCCGGTTCTGCGGCAGCTTCGTAAAAAAATATGGAATGCGTTCGCGCGCAATATCCCCCGGAGACATTGGGTTCTTCGGGGGTGTTTTGTTATGCGATGCGCCGCATGGATATTTCCCGTCTGCCGCTGAAAAAGTGTGCATAAAGTGCAACAGGGCGGGGCGGCAATTTGTACACCATGTAGAAAAATAAGAAGAAACTGTGAACTGTTTGTTTTTGTCTTGCAATTGACATGCAAAAGTGTTATCTTTTGGGAAAGCTAAGGCAAACGGGTTCGGTCAGGAGGGTCGCTGCTGTGGATTTTATCGTTAAAATGAATACGTTCATCATCACGGTCATTTCAATCTTATATGCATATCAGATGTTTTATATCGGTGTGGTATTCATTGGAGAGCGGGTGCAAAAGCACAGGGAAAAGAAGCAGGCGGATATACCGGTGAAGCAGCATCGGTTCGCGGCGATCATTTCCGCGCGGAATGAATCCAATGTCATCGGTCAGCTGCTCGATACGATCCGCACGCAGAAATATCCGGCCGAGTTATTGGACGCGATCGTCATCGCGGACAACTGTACGGACGATACGGCGCAGGTCGCGCGCGCGCACGGCGCGATTGTTTATGAGCGGTTCAATCAGGAAAAGGTCGGCAAGGGCTTTGCGCTCAATGACGCGTTTTATCATATTGCGCAGGATTTTGGGGACAGCTGCTACGATGCGTATGTCATTATAGACGCGGATAATCTGCTGGATGAGAATTACTTTGCGGAAATGAATAAGACCTTCTGCAAGGGCTATCGGATCATAACCAGCTACCGCAATTCCAAAAACTTTGCCACCAACTGGATCTCCGCCGGATATTCGCTGTGGTTCCTGCGCGAAGCGAAATTCCTGAACAACGCCCGCATGATGCTTGGCACGAGCTGTGCCGTTTCGGGCACCGGATTTCTGGTTTCCAGTGAGATCATTCGGGAGCGCGGCGGCTGGAATTATCACCTGCTGACAGAGGACATTGAATTTACCGTGGATACGGTCATCCGCGGTGAGAATATCGGGTATTGCGCAGGCGCCATGCTGTACGATGAGCAGCCGACGACGTTCAGCCAGTCGTGGACACAGCGGATGCGCTGGAGCAAGGGCTTTTATCAGATTGTTGCCAACTATGGCGGACGGCTGAGCGGCGGTATTGTAAAGAACCGCAGGAAGAACCCGTTTTCCTGCTTTGATCTGACAATGACCGTCATGCCGGCAATGCTGATTACAGTCTTTATCCTGATCTCCGATTTTATCCTGCTGCTCATGGCGACCTTCGGCTCGGCTTATATGCCGCACTTATTGCAGAATATGTTCGGTTCGCTGGTATTCTGGCTGACCGGCTATTACGGCTCCCTGTTCTTTATGGGCGCTGCTACAATGATTACGGAACGCAAAAAGATACGCAATTGCCCGTGGTGGAAGCGCATCCTGTATACGTTTACCTTCCCGTTCTTCCAGCTGACCTATCTGCCGATCTCGCTGGCAGCGCTGTTTAAAAAGGTCGAATGGAAGCCGATCCGCCATGAAGTTGCCAAAACCCTCGATGAAGTCCGCTGAGTGTTCAGCTGAATATAGAAA
>CAYNPX010000177.1:0-3153 GCA_964399205.1 uncultured Butyricicoccus sp. | reverse complement strand
ACTTCCCTGTCGCGGATCTCTTCGTTGATCTGGTGTTCCATACTGCTAATTGTTAAGCACCTCCAAACGGTAAAACGAACATAAAAAACGGACGGAAAGCACCGTCCAAACGCAGCTTCCCTTACAAACGGAAAGCCAGTCACTTTGAACCTCTCAGCCGGAACGCGAGGTGAGGACGGTGAAGCCCTTCTTTCTTTTGCCAATAAATTATATCAAAGTCCGGCGGCGCTGTCAAGCGGATTTTCACTTTTATCGTCAATTTTTTCCGACCGCTTGACAAACCGGACAGATTCGTGGTATTCTGCTTTTTACAGGCTTTTGCGTGCTTCCAAAAAATGAATGATTTTCCATCATTTTTTTGCACTTACCTGTTGAAAAATCTGGCGAAATGCGGTATCATATTTATATAAGATAACCAAACGCCGATCATCCTGGAGGCTGTGGCTATGAGCGATGAATACAAAGGAAATCTTGTCACCCTCACTGACGAGGATGGCAATGAAAGAGAATTTGAACACATTGACACGCTGGAAGACAACGGCACCTTCTATCTTGCATTCATTCCGGTGGAACTGGATCTGGAGGAGGAAGCTGAGGTCGTCATCCTGAAGATCGTTGAAGAAAACGGCGAGGAGTTTCTCGCCACAGTAGATGATGAGGATGAAAATCTCCGTCTGTATCATCTGTTCATGGAGCGTTTGGCAGACCTTTATGAATCTCCGGAGGAGGAGGACTAATTTCCGTCCGTCCTTCATATAATACCAACAGCATCGAATCAAAGCTTCCTGCGCGGTTCGACAGTCACCTTTTTTTAACCCACAATTAGTTTACGGAATCCCGATTGTTCCCTCTCCAAGTGCAGGCCTCCCGCCTCGGCGGAAGTTGGAAGCGCAGCGGCCTGGGATAGGGATCCCACCTGCAGGAGCTGTGCAGGTTACTAATCTGGTGACATCGGCCGTGCGGGGCTTTTCTTTATCCCGCCTTGGTTGTCCATTCAAATCCCCGACCGCATTCCACCACTTTTTTACGCAAATTATCATCTATATTTTATATTTTTTACAAAGAATTTTCTTTACAACTGGGAAATATAGGTGTATAATATACAAAATCAGTTAAGAAAGGAGCGTAGTATTATGAACACCAATCTGAAAATTCGTGATTATCAACCTCAGCCAGACAAACCCGATATTGATGACCTCATCTATGGTGACGAGTATCATGTTTCTGAAAAGTAACACAGACTTTTGAAGACAGAAATGATTGATCCACGCAGATTGAGGCGTGGTTTTTTTCTACCCATAACACGAAACCGACTGTGGTTTCCGTTTTTAAGATAGATGAGATTGAACCGACATCGAGTCATGGAATGCGCCGCCCCGATTACAGGGTCGGCGCTTCTTTGTGTTTTCCACATTTCCACAGGTTTTTGCACAGAGTAGATTTTTATAGTGAAAATACATGCTGTAATTTGCCGCTGCCGGAACTGTTTTCCTGCCCGATGCTGCCAAAGCGCGAGCCTCCATAGAGCCGGACTGTCTCACGTCTCTCCGCGGAACCGGTACTGGATCGCTTCGGCGATGTGTGCCGCCGAGATCGTCTGCTCCCCGGCAAGATCAGCGATCGTGCGCGCCAGCCGCAGCACGCGGTCATAGCTGCGCGCAGTCATACCGAGGCGCTCAAATGCGGAATCCAGCAGCTGCTGTCCCTCTGGATCCGGCTTGCAGAACTCCGCCAGCTGCGACGGCAGCATATCCGCGTTGCATGTGACGGATGTTTCCTTATATCGTTCCAGCTGCCGCTCCCGCGCCGCGACCACGCGCTTCCGGATATCCGCCGAGCTTTCCGCCGGCTTTCGCGCGGACAGCTCCTTGAGCGGAACCGGACGTACATCCAGCTGAATGTCAATGCGGTCGAGCAGCGGACCGGAAATCTTTTTCCGATAATTGCGCACCTCAAGCGGCGTGCAGCGGCAGCGCCCTGACGGATGCCCGTACCAGCCGCATTTGCACGGATTCATCGCACATACCAGCATAAATTTCGCCGGATAGGTAACGCGCCCCGCCATACGGACAATGGATACCTGTCCATCCTCCAGCGGCTGGCGCAGAACCTCCAGCGCATCGCTTCGGAACTCCGGCAGTTCATCGAGGAACAGCACGCCATTGTGCGCAAGGCTCAGTTCTCCCGGCACAGGAATGCCGCTGCCGCCGCCCGCAATGCCTGCCGCGCTCGTCGTGTGGTGCGGTGCGCGAATGGGACGCATATCACTCCGCGCTGCCGCATCGCCGGCGCCAATGACCGAATAGATGCGCACAACATCCATCTTTTCCTTCGGTGTCATCGGCGGCAGGATCGTACCGATGCGCTTTGCCATCATGCTCTTGCCGGAGCCGGGCGAACCGCTCATCAGCATATTGTGTCCGCCTGCCGCCGCGATCTCCATCGCGCGCTTGACATTTTCCTGACCCATAACATCGCGGAAATCCGGCTGATTTTCCAAATACTGCTCCGTCTTCGGGCACAGCTGGTACGGCTCAAGCATGTCCTCGCCTGTCAGGTGGTCGATGATCTGCCGCACATGCCCGACAGCATAAATCGTCAGTCCGTCCCCGACCAGCGCGGCCTCCTCCGCGTTGCCCTCCGGCAAAAACAGGTATTTCATTCCCGCGTCGCGCACCGCCATCGCCATGGAAAGCGCGCCCTTGACCGGACGAAGCTGTCCGCTCAGGCTGATCTCCCCGATAAATACGGCGTCTTCCGGAAGCTCATCCGCCAGATTCCCCGCCGCCGAAACCAGCCCAAGAAGAACCGGCAGGTCATACACCGCGCCCTCCTTCCGGATATCCGCCGGCGCGAGATTGACTGTCTTTCGGCACGGCGGGATGGGCATTTCAATACTGCGCGCCGCCGTCATGACGCGCTCCTTTGCCTCGCGCACCGCCGCCCCCGGCAGCCCGACAAGATCAAATGTCGGCATTCCGTTCGCAATGCTGCATTCGACTGTTACCAGATATCCTTCTATTCCATAAATCCCTGCGGAATACACTGTTGAAATCATTTTCCATAACCCCTTTTATCCCGTCTCATCCTTTCGTACACAACAGTACCAGTATAACATTTTTTCGCGTATATGACAACGAAGCGCTTTCTTTT
>CAYNPX010000176.1:0-3170 GCA_964399205.1 uncultured Butyricicoccus sp. | reverse complement strand
GCGGTATCTGTCGCGCCTGCGGCGTATTTCTTCTCCAGTTCCTTCGCCTCATCCACCGGCGCGGTATTCAGGTCTGCCATTGCGTTGGCCTCGTCCATCATGCGGTTTGCTTTTTCCTCCATGCGGTCAAACGCGCTCATGGCGTTCTCCGCCTTATTGGAAGCCGCGCCGACCTTATTGAGCGTGCCCTGCGTTTTGGCAACCGCAGCTTTTGCCTTGATGGAAGCGCGGCGCGTTTTGAGCGTTTCAATATCGCTGACCAGTTTGTCATGCATCTGACGCATTTTGACAGCATTTTCATGTGCGGACGCATAAGCGGTCGCCAGACCGGCGCCTGCGCTTTCCAGCTCCTGTTTTTTGGCGAGGAACACCTTTGCGTCGTCTTCATTGCCCGCCAGCAGCGCTTTCTTTGCGAGGTTTTCATACTTTGTTACCTCTGCGCGGTTTGCGTCCAGCAGCCGCCTGGTTCTGGTTTCCTCCGCCATGACGCCGGCGGTTTCTTTTTTCACTTCCGCAAGGCTCTCATTCAGCTCACGCAAATACTGGTCGATCATCTTGGACGGATCTTCCATTTTGTCGAGCGCGGCATTGACATTTGCCTGAATAATCTGACTGAATCTTGAAAGTACACCCATAGTTGTCTCCTCCTGTTTCTGACATGGAATGGCTGTCTATTTATCCTTGTATTTTTTTGCGAGATCCTCTGCTTCCGTATCGCCGAATTGTTCGAGCGGTGTGTTGAGGATGTCCTCCATTTGTTGGGCTTCTTTGTTTTTCTGTTCCTTTGCCTTTTTCCACCAGAGGAACAGCAGAATCACGATTGCCAGCACAACAATCATGCCGACTACGATGGGCCACGGCGATTTGGTCACGGTCATCATCCGTTCCGCTGTCTTTTCAAAAACGGTCGAGAAAAATTCCTCGTCGCCCATATCGCTGCTATAATACTGGTCGAGATAATCCGCGAGAATCCCCAGCGCTTCATCGTCCAATATCGCCTTGGTCCGGCTGCCCGCCGCATAGCCGCAGGTATAGCTGCCATAGCCATCGTCACAAAAGACCAGCAGGAAATGCGCTTCATCGGTAAACAGCGTATCATACAGCTGCTCCGCGAACGCCTGGCACTGGCTGGCGCTTGGACTGCTTGTGCCGTCCACCTGCTGCGCGATATACAGATAGGGCTGGATACCGGTCTGCGCATAAAATTCCTTCATGCCGCTGGTCAGCGCGCCGGAATTGACGATCCATCCGGCCTCATCGGTATAATAGCCTGTCTCCACAACCGCGCCCGCCGGCAGCGGCTCGCGCTGCACGGTCGATTTTGTGACGTCACCGCTCTGTGCCATCAGCATACCGGCTATGATGCAAACCGCCAGAATCACGACCACGAGCAGTACACCGATCAGGCATCCGCCGCCTTTCCTGCCGCCGTTGTTCTTCGGCGGTCTGCCATCGCCGCCGCCAGACCTGCGGTCGCGTTCGCTGCGCTTGCCCATTTCATACATCATGCCGCCGAACAGGATGTCGCCAAAGTCCGTGCCATGACGGCGCCTTGGCGGCGGGGGTGGTGCGCCAAAATCGCCGCGGTGAGAAGGACCGCCAAATGACCCTCCGCCGCTCCGTCCGCCATGGGAACCGCCGCCGAAGCCTCCGCCTCCGCCGCTCCGTCCGCCATGAGAACCGCCGCTGAAGCCGCCGCTGCTCCTGCCGCCTCCGCTGAAGCCGCCGCCGAAGCTGCCGCCTCCGCCGCTTCCTCCGCCTGATCTGCCCATGCGTTTCACCCTCTCCTGTAACAGCTGCGTTATCTTTAGTAAATTCATTAAACCATACTATACGGCAAAATACAATGCAGAAGTTGTAAATTTTTGCGCAGACCGCGCACAGAAAAAAATACCTGCACCAATTTCTCTGTACAGGTATTTTCCATATTCAGGCAATGATATTATTTTCGATGGCGTTCAAGCGCCCGCAAATTCCGGTTCCGCTGTGCGCGGGTCGTCCTCAATCAATGGTATTGATTCAATTTTATTGCCGATTCACTGCATAGCCAGCGCCGAACGGATCATTTCCTCCAGTTCCGCTTTATCCCGCAAACCGATCAGGCGCTTAACTTCCTTGCCATGTACATACAGGCTGACGGTCGGGATAGACATAATCTTATGCGTGACCGCAGAAATTGGCTGACGGTCGATATCTATCTTGCCGACATGCAGTTTTCCACGATATTTTACTTCAAGCTCCTCGATCGTCGGAGCCAGCATACGGCATGGCGCGCACCATTCCGCCCAGAAATCTACCAATACCGGAACCGGCGATTGGATCACCTCTTTTTCAAAGGTTTCATCCGTAATATGTATGATAGCCATGGATACTCCCCATCCTTCCTTGCTGCAATATCTGCCGTCGGGCATTTCCCTTCATCGGACCCTGGTGATTTTTCTGTTCTCTTGCAATCTACAGCAGATACGCTATAATAAATGACATGTCTGTCGTGCGGAACAGACATGGTATTCAGATGTACAGCTTATTATACCTCTTTTTTCATCTGAAGGGAATCTTTTTTTTACGCAATTTTCAAAATCACAGGAAAGGTTTGACCACGATATGACTGATTATCTTCATCCCATCATGGACGGGCAGGCACTGCGGCAGTGCAGCGCGCTTGCGCTCGCGCATATGGGCGACAGCGTGTATGAACTGATGACGCGCGGCTGGCTCATTCATTCCGGTCTGGTGACCAGCCGGAACCTGCATCGGGAAACCATTCAGCTCGTCTGTGCCGGCGCGCAGGCTGCCGGTGCGCACGCAATCCTGCCGATGCTCACAGAGGAGGAAACGGCGGTATTCCATCACGGGCGCAACGCAAAGCCGAAATCGATCCCGAAATCCTCTACGCCGATTGAATATGCCCTTGCTACCGCAGTGGAGGCCTTGTTTGGCTGGCTGTATCTGCGCGGCAGCTATGACCGCCTGAATGAATTGTTTGACGTCCTGCTCCCCGCCGCACAGCAATGGCGTGACGGGCAGGGATAAAGCAAGCAGCGGGGAAGACTGCTTCAGGCAGCTTTCCCCGCACACTCCGTATCGCGCCAGATCAGAAGGCGGAAGAATTGTTCCTGTTCCGGCTGTTCTGTTGATTTTTGCTCTGGTTCTGCCGGTTTTGATTCTGA
>CAYNPX010000175.1:0-3195 GCA_964399205.1 uncultured Butyricicoccus sp. | reverse complement strand
AAAAAAATCCGGCACAGCGTTTTTGCCGTACCGGATATTTCCGCATGATTTGATTTTACGAAAACAGGACGATCTGGTTATAATCCAGTTCATCAATGACCGTGTTTGCGACATCAATCAGACCGTCGCAGTCCTTGCTGGCGGCAACGCCATACGGCTGTGACGCAAAGCGATCCGACAAAATTTCGCGGCTGCCGGTAAGATAACCCTGTAAAATCGCAACATCGACACAAAATACGTCAATATCTCCGGCGGTGAGCGCGTCGCTCATCTTCTGATAGGTCGGATAGGTGACGAACTTCGGATGGATGTTGATGGAATTGCGATTGACATAATTCAGGAAATCTGTACGTGTGGTCGAACCGCTCATGATACCGATGTATCGGTCATCCAGATCGGTGATGGAGCGAATGCGATCCTCGCGCAGAGAACTGCTGTCCGTGTTGCTGGAGTTAATCATCAGACCGATCGCGCTGGTGTAGTAGCTCTTGGAGAAATCGACGAGCTGCTTGCGTTCGTCCGTGATGGTATACGTCGCAATGACATAATCGACATCGCCGTTCGTCAGGACATTTTCACGGTTTTCTACATCTACCGACTGGAACTGCACCAGCCCCTGCTCTACCGCGTCATCATAGCTGACATCAAAAATCTTCGCCGCGATATAATACGCAAGGTCGATCTCTCCGCCCTCATATGTTTCGGTTTCAGTGTTGTAATAACCGAAGCCCGGAACATCATCCTTACAGCCGACGATCAGATAGCCGCGGTCAACAATCGCCTGAATGGCATCGGTCATTTCAATGTCAAAGGACTGCTCTGCTTCCGGCGCGGAACCGGTGTCTGTCGATGTGCTGCCCTGTGTGCCGCAGCCTGCGCACAGCAGCATTGCCGCCGCGGTGAACAGTCCCAGAAGGGTCTTTCGGAATTTCATAACGTTTCCCTCCTTCGCGGTATCAATCAATCCCTTGCAAAGACGGAGCGATCCAGCGCCTTGTTCTGATGGGCTACGATGGTCGTGCAGACAGCGTCGCCTGTGATGTTGACTGCGGTACGCATCATGTCGAGGATTCGGTCAATACCCATGATGAGCGCAATGCCTTCTGTCGGCAGACCGACCGAGGTCAGAACCATCGACAGCGTGACCAGACCGACAGACGGAACGCCGGCGGTGCCGATCGAAGCGATGGTTGCCGTCGCAATGACTGTCAGCAGATCAGACGGTGTCAGTGTAATGCCGTATGCCTGCGCGATAAAGATAACCGCGACGCCCTGCATGATGGATGTGCCATCCATGTTGATCGTAGCGCCCAGCGGAATCGTGAACGAGGAAATTTTTCTGGAAACGCCGACCTTCTTTTCCAGCGTGTCAATAGACATCGGAATGGTCGCGTTTGAGGTAGCTGTCGTGAATGCGAACATCATGACAGGGAAGAACCTGCGGATAAAGCGCAGCGGATTGAGGCGCGTGAAAATAAACAGCAGCACCTGATACGAGCCGAAGCACTGGATAATCAGCGCGAGGATGACCGCGCCCATATATTTGAGCATCGGGATGAAAGCGGAAAAGCCAATGCCCGCAAAGGTTTTTGCGATCAGGCAGAAAACGCCGATCGGCGCGACCTTCATGATCGCCATTGTCATCTCCATCATCAGGTCATTGAACTGGCTGAAGAAGTTTGCGACAGTGGATGCCTTGGAACCCATCTGTGCCAGCAAAATGCCGACAAACAGCGCGAACACGATGATCGGCAGCATATCGCCGTTTGCCATCGAGTTGATCGGGTTTTTCGGGATGATGTTCAGCAGCGTATCCGCAAAGCTGGTGGACTCCGCAACGGTGACATCGGACGCATTGACGGCCTCCAGTGAAATACCGATGCCCGGATTGATGAGCAGCGCAACGCCGAGCGCGATGCAGATCGCCATTGCGGTCGTAAACAGATAGAATACAACGGTCTTTACGCCGACCTTGCCCAGCGTCTTGGTGTCGCCGATGGACATACTGCCGCATACCAGCGAACAGAATACCAACGGTACAACCAGCATCTGCATGAGGCGGATAAAGCCCTGTCCGATGACATACAGCACGCCGTCGATAATAATCGTATCACGGATATAGCCTTCCGGTACAAAATAGTGGATGATAACACCCAGCAGCGCGCCGGCGATCAATGCAATAAAGATCTTCACGGACAGCGATATTTTTTTCTTTTTTGCTTTTGCCATTATACTTCGCCCCTCATTTCTTCAAAATATTCCGCCAGTGCGGATTTCCATTCCGCGGGCTGTTCCAGATGATCCAGACGCAGCATCATGTTGTCGAGTACAGAATACGCAGGGCGTGTATAATCCGCTTCGGTTGGGATCAATTCGACGTCCGTGCCCAGATTTTTCAGAATTTCCTTTGCAAATTCATACCGGCTGCAAAAACCGGTGCAAACGGCATGGTACACGCCGAACAGGTCATTGTCGATAAAGCAGGCAACGATCTTTGCCAGTTCCTTTGCACTTGTCGGTGAAGCATATTCGTTCACAGGGACGCGCAGCGGCGTCTGCGTGCGCGCGGCCTTCACTACCGTATTGACAAAATCACGGCTCGTGCCATATATCCACGAGCTGCGGATGATGACATATCTGCTGCACAGCGACGTGATCAGCCGCTCACCCGCATATTTCGATTTGCCATAGATCGAGCGCGGATGCGCCGGCTCAAATTCATTGTACGGATGGTTGTCGCCAAGCGCAAATACATCGTCTGTGGACATTTGAATCAGTTTGCAGTCCGCCAGCGCGCACTCGATCGCCAGATTGCGCGCGCCGATCGCGTTGACGCTGTACGCCGCATCCGGGTCCGCTTCACATTTTTCCAGATCCGTCAGTCCGGCGCAGTTGATAACGACATCCGGACGGCTCAACTTCATATACGATTTGACATCGCTCCGGCTGGTGACGTCCACCTCAGAAGCGTCTGTCACCAAAATTTCATACTCCAGACAGTCGAGCTGTTTGAGCAGCGCAGAGCCGACACGACCGCTTGCGCCGACAATCCAGACTTTTTTCATAAACGTTCCTCCCTCTACTGATAGAAAGCTCGAATAAGACAAAAGGAGAGGCCATGTGCGGGTCTCTCCTTCGAGCTGCATTTTTATTATAGCACCATTGACAGTGCGTGTCAAATTGTATCGAACCCTG
>CAYNPX010000174.1:0-3238 GCA_964399205.1 uncultured Butyricicoccus sp. | reverse complement strand
TAGGAGAAACTTATGGATGATATCAGACGCGCCCGTTTAAAGGCGTTGGCAGACGGGCTCATGGCTGCGCATGACGAGCTGGTCGAGCTGCTGCCGGTGAAAAAGATGAAAAAGACCTCGGAGGAGGACGCCATGTTCAGCGATGTGCTGGATTCGCTGGAGGAGAGCATTTACTGTCTGTCTGAGATGCTGGAAGAAGAGGTATAAATGGCAAGTAATATCAACTTTGAAAATCAAAAGATTATTCCGGTCGATCTGGAACGGGAGATGAAAAAATCCTACATCGACTATGCAATGTCAGTAATTGTCGGTCGTGCGCTGCCGGATGCGCGCGACGGTCTGAAGCCGGTACACCGCCGTATCCTGTACGCAATGTATGAGGATCATCTGACTGCGGACCGCCCGTACCGCAAGGCGGCGACGACCGTCGGTAATGTGCTCGGACGGTATCATCCGCACGGCGACGCTTCGGTATATGACGCGCTCGTGCGCATGGCACAGCCGTTCTCCCTGCGTTATCCGATGGTCGACGGACATGGCAACTTCGGTTCTGTGGACGGCGATCCACCGGCTGCATACCGTTATACAGAAGCGCGTATGAGCAAGCTGGCGGCGCATATGATGACGGATATCGACAAGGAAACCGTCGAATTTATGCCGAACTTTGACGACAACCGCAAGGAGCCGGTGGTGCTGCCGTCGCGCTTCCCGAGTATGCTGGTCAACGGCTCGTCCGGCATCGCCGTCGGTATGGCGACCAATATGCCGCCGCACAATCTGACGGAGGTCATCGACGGCATCTGCCATGTCATCGATCATCCGGAGGCAAAGCTGGAGGAAATATTACAATATATCAAAGGACCGGATTTCCCGACCGGCGGTATCATTATGGGCAGAAGCGGCATCCGTGCGGCGTATGCGACCGGACGCGGCAAGATCAAGGTACGTGCGCGCACGCATTTTGAGGAGATGAAAAACAACCGCACGCGCATTGTTGTGACGGAAATTCCGTATGTCGTCAACAAGGCGCGGCTGGTGGAAGCGATTGCCGGACTGGTCAAGGACAAGCGCGTGGAGGGTATCTCCGACCTGCGCGATGAATCCGACCGCGATGGTATGCGCATCGTCATCGAGCTGAAACGCGAGGCAAACGCGCAGGTCATTCTCAACCAGCTGTTTCATTATACCCAGATGCAGGAAACATTCTCGGTCAATAACCTCGCGCTGGTGAACAACCAGCCGCGCACGCTGAACCTGCGTGAGCTGATCGACCTGTACATCGAATTTCAGCGCGAGATCATTGAGCGCCGCAGCCGGTATGACCTGAAGAAGGCGGAAGCGCGTGCGCATATTTTAGAGGGCTTAAAGGTCGCAACCGACAATATTGACCGCATTATCGCAATCATCCGCGCATCCGCGAATGAGAGCGAGGCAAAGCTCAACCTCATGGCGGAGCCGTTTATCATCAATCAGATCGCGCTGCTCGGCATTGTAGGCGGCAAGGAAAACTTCGAGTTCCATCTGGATGAGGAGCAGGCACAGGCGATTATCAGTATGCGTCTGGGTCGTCTGTCCGGTCTGGAACGCCAGAAGATCAACGATGAATATGACGAAATCGAGAGTAAGATCCATACGCTGATGGATATCCTCACAAGCCGTGAAAAAATGCTGAATGTTGTGAAAAAAGAACTGATTGAGATTCGGGACAAATTCGGTGACGCGCGCCGTACCAGCATCGAACCGGTTGACAATGAGATCGATATTGAGGATCTCATCGAGTGCGAGGACTGCACGTATACGCTGACCCATCGCGGCTATATCAAGCGCACACCGACCGCGACCTATCGCGCGCAGCGCAGAGGCGGACGCGGCGTCAACGCGCTGGCGACCCGCGAGGAGGATTACGCGGAGGTGCTGTTTGCGGCGTCCTCACATGATAATATCCTGTTTTTCAGCAGCTTCGGCAAGGTTTACCGCCTGAAGGGCTATCAGATTCCGGAGGTATCGCGCACAGCAAAGGGCACAAATATGGTCAATCTGCTGCAATTGGAGCCGGATGAAAAGATATCCGCCATGTTCTCCGTGCCGGAGGAAGAATACGATGCGCAGCATTATCTGTTCTTCGTCACAGAGATGGGTACGGTCAAGCGCGTCTCGCTTGCGGAGCTGACCAATATCCGCAAGGCCGGACTGCGTGCGCTGTGCCTGAATGAAGGCGACCGCCTGATTGACGTCCGCCTGACCGATGGCAGGCAGAATATCCTCATTATTACCGCAAAGGGCAAGGCGATCTGCTTTGATGAAAATGAAGTGCGCGCAATGGGACGGTCTGCAGTCGGCGTGCGCGGTATTGCGCTGGGCGAAGGCGACCACGTGATCGGCGGCGTGCGTGCACGGCCGGAGGGCGATGTGCTCACCATCACGGAAAAGGGCTACGGCAAACGCACACCGGTTTCGGAATACAGCGTCCATCATCGCGGCGGACAAGGCATTTTGGCACATGCGCTGGGAGAAAAAACCGGCGATATCGCGGGCGCGGCCGTTGTCGATGCGGACAACGATGTTCTCATTATTACAGATGACGGCGTAATGATCCGCACCGCGGTCAGCGATATCCGTACCTGCGGACGCAATTCGCGCGGCGTTATCGTCATGCGAACCGGCGAAAATGTCCGGGTCAACGCAATCACCCGCATTGAAGCGGAGGACGACGAGGAGGAGACAGCCGAAGAACAGGCTGCCGATACCGTGACGCAAGAGAAAACCAATGACACAGAAGCGTAAACATGTCGTAATTTATACCGATGGCGCCTGTTCCGGAAATCCCGGACCAGGCGGCTTTGGTATTATTTTGCAATATGGCGATCATCGGAAGGAAATCAGCGGGGGCTTTCCGGAAACGACAAATAATCGCATGGAATTACTCGCTGTAATCACAGCGCTCGAAGCGCTCAAGACACCGTGCGATGTCGATCTGTATTCTGACAGCAAATATGTCATTGACGCGATTCAAAAGGGCTGGGCGGTCAAATGGCGCAGCAAAAACTGGATGCGTACCCCCAAAGAGCCGGCAAAAAATCCCGATCTGTGGGAACGCCTGCTCAAGCTGCTGGAAATGCACCATGTCACGTTCCATTGGGTCAAGGGACACGCACAGAATGAGAATAATAACCGCTGCGATGAACTGGCAGTAAACGAATGGAAAAAGTTTAAGTAAATTATACGAAACGTAATATAC
>CAYNPX010000173.1:0-3290 GCA_964399205.1 uncultured Butyricicoccus sp. | reverse complement strand
AGAAAATCCCCATCCAACATGGACAGGGATTTCATGGAGCGAACCTTGCTCCGATCTGGTGCAGATGGGGGGACTTGAACCCCCACGCCCTTGCGAGCACTAGCACCTGAAGCTAGCGCGTCTGCCATTCCGCCACATCTGCGAGCAATTCTGTGCGCCTCCTGTATTTTACACGGCGGAGACAACCGAGGCGGAGCAAATCAGCTTAACCCGCGAATAAGAAAAGAATATCGAAGCAAAAAACGCTTCGATCTGGTGCAGATGGGGGGACTTGAACCCCCACGTCCTTGCGAACACTAGCACCTGAAGCTAGCGCGTCTGCCATTCCGCCACATCTGCATATTGGTGCGACTGGCCGGACTTGAACCGGCACGGTTGCCCACACGCCCCTCAAACGTGCGCGTCTGCCTATTCCGCCACAGTCGCATGTTGAGTTGTATGAGCATTGAGGGAATGGAATCCGACAAATTGTCACATTCCGATCGCATCTCTCAGCGACATGAAATATTATACAGGAATCTTCCGTGCATGTCAACATTTTTTTGAAAAAATTTACACAGATTTTCGGGCGCGCGGCGGCGCGCGGCAAAAAAACCGAAAAATAAAAAAATCGCCATCGTAAAACAAAAATAGTAATGATTCTCACTTGACAAAAAAATGTGATACGGCTATACTATAGTCAATGAAATGAAGCGTTCGGAGGTGGAATATGCGCATCACACATGAAGCGGATTATGCGATCCGCATTATGTATTGTCTGGCAGCGCGGGGCGGAAGGCTCAGCGCCAAGCAGATATCGGATGACAGCGGTGTTCCCCAGCGGTTTGCATTGAAAATTCTGCGGCGGCTGACGCAGGTCGGACTGACAGAATCCTATAAAGGCGTCAGCGGCGGCTATGTGATCGCCCGTCCGGCGGAGGATGTCTCGTTGGGGGAGATCATCGAACAGATCGACGGTCCGATTGAGATCAACCACTGCCTGAGCAGCGAATTTGACTGCAGCCGTGTGACACAAAAAAACGAATGCACATTTCATCATATTTTCAGTACGATCAATCAGGACATCCGAAAACAGTTATATGGCGTTTCGCTGGCGGAGTTTGTGCCAAAGGCGTAGTGCCGTAGCTCTGATTTGAAATTTTTTTAAGGAGGACGTTATTATGGCAAAGTATGTATGTTCTGTATGCGGCTATGTTTATGAAGGCGACGCGGCTCCGGAAGTATGTCCGGTATGCAAGGCGCCCGCAAGTGCGTTTAAGGAGCAGGTTGGCGAGATGAAGCTGGCTGCTGAGCATGAGCTGGGCATCTATGAGAAGACTGTAGCAAACAACGATGCGGTTTCCGCAGAGGATAAGGCATATATCCTGGAGCAGCTGAAGGCAAACTTCAACGGCGAGTGCTCCGAGGTCGGCATGTATCTGTGCATGGCACGTATCGCACATCGTGAGGGCTATCCGGAAATCGGCCTGTACTGGGAGAAGGCTGCTTATGAGGAAGCGGAACATGCTTCCAAGTTCGCGGAGCTGCTGGGCGAGACGCTCGAGCCGAACATGACCGCTTCCACCAAGGACAATCTGGCATGGCGCGTTGACTGCGAGTTCGGCGCAACACAGGGCAAGTTCGATCTGGCTGCATGTGCAAAGAAGAACGGTCTGGACGCAATCCATGACACCGTGCATGAAATGGCAAAGGACGAGGCACGCCATGGCCGCGCACTGAAGGGTCTGCTGGAGCGCTACTTCGGCTGATGACTGGTGGGCAAAATGGATTTGAATGAAACAATCTGCTTCTGCGGCGATGTCACAGCGGGTGACATCAAGGCCGCTGTTGAAGCGGGAAAAACGACACTGGAAGCCGTTCAGGAAGCTACCGGCGCAAGCACGCACTGCGGCGGCTGCGAAGAAAAGGTCGCGGAGCTGATCAAACAATTTAAGCAAACCGACTGAGACGGCGTATTCCATGCGCATTTGAGAGGGTTGGCAGAAATGCCGCCCTCTTTTTGTATAGAACTCCAATTGCCGGCGATATTGCGAAAGTGCTATAATATGATACAGCGCGATGAGGGAAAACAGAGATGCCGGAAAAAGGAGGCGCCGCATGAAGAAGCTCTGGTCGATATTGCTGGCAATTTGTCTGCTGACCGGTCTGTGCGCGTGCGGCACAGAGAACGCCGCAGAACAGACGCAGGTGCCGCAGGGATCGGCGGATACGCAGGCGGAAACGGACGAACAACCGTATGCCGCACCGCTGGATCTGCCCTATGTCGGCGTTATTTTGAAATCAACAGACAATCCGTATTTTGCGCTCATCAAAGCGGGTGTGGAGGATGAAGCGGATTCGCTCGGCGTACAGGTCATGGTCGTTTCTCCGGAAACGGAGCCGGACATCACGGCGCAGGCGACGCTGCTCGACACGATGGCGGATATGGCGGTGGATGTCATTGCCATTGCGCCGAGCGATGAGCAGGCGCTGACAGACGGTCTGAACCGCGCTGTGGAAAACGGGAAGATCATTATTTCCGTCGACAGCTGCATGGATTTTGCCGACAGCGCCTGTTATATCGGCTCAAACCAGTACAACGCCGCGTATCAGCAGGGCGCATATGCCGCCAAACTGGTTTCGGAGACGGAAAACGCGAACGCGATTATCCTGCGCGGCGCGGAGGAGGACAAAACGCATACGCTGCGGGAATACGGCATAGAGGACGGGCTGTATGACGGCGATGTGCATGTGCTGGATGTCGAGGTGTGCAATTCCTCCGAGGAGGAAGCCGCCGAATGCATGGCGACGCTGCTGGAGCAATATGATAACATTGATGTCGTGTGCACGACGAATGACAGTATGGCAGTGGGCGCGCAGCGCGCCATCGCGGAAGCCGGACGCGAGATACATATCGTTTCGTTTGACGGGATGCAGGAGGCGACCGAACTGGTGCGCGTCGGTGAGATCGACGCGACGTTCGCGCAGGACGCCTATGAAATGGGACGGCAGTGCATCCAGTGCGCGGTCAAGCTGTATCAGGGCGAAACGGTGGAAAGCTCCATCTATACCGACGTGACCTGCATCGAAAAGGGCGACGCGCAGGCACATCTCGATGAGATCGACCGCAAGATGCGGCGCTTGGGAACAAAATGATTACATCCCCGTAAATTTTCTGTGAATATGCGTCTGATTTGGGATATTTCTTCCGAATCAGGCGCTTTTTTTAACCTCAGACAGGTAAAATACTATTGACAGCCCGAAAAAATTTCCGTATATTGAAGTCATAAAATGCCGGTTTTTGTCGGCGG
>CAYNPX010000172.1:1174-3349 GCA_964399205.1 uncultured Butyricicoccus sp. | reverse complement strand
CGCGGGTGCCGGATTTTTCATATGTAAAAAATAACAGTTGCAATTTTTCAAAAAATGTGATATGCTTAATCATACAAAAGATGTATAGACGACGTGGATAAAATCGAGAGGTTTATACCTTACACGACCAATCCACAGCGGAATTCAGGAGCCGCTGCTCGGATATCGTTTTTTGCAAACCCGTAAAACCTTCCCTTTTGTTGTTGTAAAGAAGGAAAAAGTACCGTGCTTTCAGGAGAGTACGGTATTTTTTTGCGCATTTATGGCGCATTATTATGTGATTTTGAGTAACAATTGAGGGAAAACTGAAAATTCATGAGCATATTTTTGTGAAGTTTGCATAAAATTTGTTACGAAATTTTTAACAAAAAATCTTCGGATGATATTGAGAAAGGTCAAGACGTCTGCTATAATACCATATGGAACTGACCGCGACCTGAAAAACGCGGTTGGTTTTGCGCCTAGGGAGTGGTCCGGAACATTCCAGTGGGCGTGGGAGAGAGCTTTGAAAAAGGAGTTTCAAGTTTATGTTAACTGTAATTGAGTTTGTTGCCTTTACAGTGTTTGTAGCGATCCTTTCCGCGTATAAAACGCGCGGTGAGAAGCTGGACACCGAAGAAGGCTACTTCGTGGCAGGACACAGCCTGCCAGGCATTGTCATTGCAGGTTCTCTGATGATGACAAACCTCTCTGCAGAGCAGCTGGTCGGCACGAACGGCCAGGCGTTCTCTGGCTCCATGGCTACTATGGCATGGGAGGCAACCTCCGCATTTGCGCTCATCATTCTCGCGTTCGTACTGCTGCCGCGATTCCTGAGAGGAAATATTTCCACCATCCCGCAGTTCTATGAAATGCGCTATGATACGTTCACAATGCGCATGTTCTCCATTATGTTCCTGTTCGCTTACGTTATCACCATGCTGCCGACCATCCTGTATTCCGGCTCGGTTGCGCTGGAGAAGATCTTCGACATCAGCGCGATTTTCAATGTAAGCTACTTCACCGGCATCCTGATCGTGTGCGTCGCAACCGGCGCAATCGGTATGTGCTATTCCGTATTCGGCGGTCTGAAGGCGGTCGCGTATTCTGACACCATCAATGGCGTCGGTCTGGTCATCGGCGGCTTCATCGTCCCGATTCTCGGCTTTATTGCGCTGGGTCAGCTGGATGGCGGCGGATTCCTCGCCGGTATCAAGCACTTTGCGACCGCAACGCCGGAGAAGATGAACGCATGGTCCTCACCGAACGCAATGGCGCCGTATATTCCGTGGCCGCTGCTGTTCACCGGCATGTTCGTAAACAACATGTTCTACTGGGCGACCAACCAGTCCATCATCCAGCGTTCGCTGGGCGCAAAGGATCTGGCGGAAGCGCAGAAGGGCGCAATCTGGGCCGGCTTCTTCAAGTGCCTGGACGTATTTGTCATTGTTATCCCCGGCATCATCGCATATCAGCTGATGGATGCGGGCGTACTCCAGTCCGCAAGCAGCGGCGCTGCGTTTGACGGCGATGCCGCTTATCCGCTGCTCGTGCTGCATGTTATGCCGAAGCCGATCATGGGCTTCTTTGCGGCGGTTATGTTCGGCGCGATCCTGTCGTCCTTCAACTCTGTCCTCAATTCCTCGTCCACGATCTTCTCCCTGAATATCTGGAAACCGATTTGGGGCAAGAATGCGGACGCAAAGAAGGTCGTAAAGGTCGGTCAGATTTTCGGTCTGATTGTCGGCATTCTGGCGATCATTATTTCCCCGTTCATCATGTACTTCGGTTCCGGTATCATGAACTTCATCAACGAGTGCTGGGGTCTGTTCTCCATGCCGATCCTGTGCGCAGTGCTGTTCGGTATGCTGAATAAGAATGTTTCCCCGCTTGCGCCGAAGATCGGTGTTCCGGTACATATCGTGCTGTACGCGATCGGTTACTTCTTCGTATTCAGCAAGATCCATTACCTGTACTGGGTATTTGTATGCTTCGTTGTACAGTGCATCATCTACTTTGCCGTTGCAAAGTTTGCGCCGCGCAAGACGCCGTTCGAGCTGCCGAATCAGCCGGCAATCGAAATGTCCCCGTGGAAGACCGGCAAGGTCTGGGCGACAGTCGGCGCTCTGGTCGTTGTCGTTATGTACGTGATCTTCTCCCCGCTGGTACTGGGCTGATTTCCGTGCATATTGTATC
>CAYNPX010000172.1:0-1074 GCA_964399205.1 uncultured Butyricicoccus sp. | reverse complement strand
TTTTTCAGCTGTAGTTCGCGCCGGATTCCACAACAACGTCGTTTTCCGTAAAGCCGGAATACACCTTGCCCGGCTCCAGTGTGACGCCCTTGAGCTGTGCCAGCTCGGAGACTGTGACAAATGCGTAGCCTTGCGCCTGCAATTCGTCGATTGCCGCGAGCACGCCTTCCACGGTTGTTTCATACAGGTCGTGCTCCAATACGATCGCGCCGTCGACCGCGTTTTCGACAATGCGCTGCTTGACGAGCGCCGCGTCACGGTTTTTCCAGTCCAGCGTGTCGATGTTCCACAGAATAATAGGAAGACCGAGCTGCTTCATAGAGGAAATGACCGCGTCGTTATACGCGCCGCCGGTCGGGCGCATGAGCGTCGGATTCTGACCGGTATAGGACGCGATCAGGTCATTTGTGGCAGATACCTGCGCATAGCCGCCGTCATCTGTTTTGGTGTCCAGCCGGATATGATCTGTCGTGTGGTTGCCGATCTCATGCCCCTCCGCGAGATACCGATCCATCATGGAATTGAAATCGCGCACACGGTAGCCGCACAGGAAAAATGTGGCGTGCACATTGCGGGCTTTTAAGCCGTCCAGCAGGCGTTCGGTGCGGCCGCCCTCGTTGCCGGTCGGTCCGTCGTCAAAGGTAATCGCCATGTATTTGTCACCTTGCGGCAGCGTAGCCTGCGGCGGTTCTTCCGGCGTTTCTGCGGGAGGCTCCGCGGGCGGCGTTTCCGGCTGGGATGTTTCCGGCTGTGGCGCCGGAACAGGCTCCTCCGGCTGATCTGCGGGGGTTCCGCTGCCGGTTGATACGGTACTGGTCGGCGGGGCAGAGCTTGCCGTGGATTTGCTGTCATCCGTCTTTTCGCTGCCGCAGCCCGCAAAGCTGAACAAAAGCAGACAGCTGCACAGGCACAGGGACAAGATCCGTTTGCATTTCATAATGGTAAAACTTTCCTTTCTTTGATATAAATTATCCTGTGCTCATTATAGCATAAAGCAGGCGAAAGGAAAGCGATTTGGTCGTTTTGTAACGGAATTGCAAACAAATTGAAAGAATTTGCCGCGCTGCGCCATTG
>CAYNPX010000171.1:0-3460 GCA_964399205.1 uncultured Butyricicoccus sp. | reverse complement strand
GGGAGAGGCACTCATGCCTCTCCCTTATAGGTTTGCTTATCTTAATGGACGCAGGTAACGAGACCGTCCCTAAATGATTTTTAACGTCGATTACTTTTCCAAAGTCTTACCTGTCAGCAACTCATATGCTTGCAGGTATTTTGCAATTGTCTTGTCAACAATCTCTTCCGGCAGTTTCCAGTCATGCTCATTTGCTTTAAGCCAGTCACGAGCGAACTGCTTGTCAAAGGACGGTTGGCTGTGACCTGCTTCGTAGCCATCTGCCGGCCAGAAACGGGAACTGTCCGGCGTCAGCATTTCATCACCCAGAACAATATTTCCATGCTCATCCAGGCCAAATTCAAACTTGGTGTCTGCAATAATGATGCCGCGGCTCAATGCATAATCTGCACACTTTTTATACAGTGCGATGGTGTAATCGCGCAGCTTGGAAGCATATTCCTCCCCCTTGCCCGGGAAACGTTTTTCCAAATAAACAACACTCTGTTCGTAGGAAATGTTTTCGTCATGGTCACCGATTTCAGCCTTTGTGGACGGCGTATAAATCGGCTCTGGCAGTTTGTCAGATTCCTTCAGACCTTCCGGCAGTTTGATGCCGCAAACAGTACCATCCTTCTGATAGCTCGCCCAGCCGCTGCCGGTAATGTAGCCGCGGACGATGCATTCAACCGGAAGCATGTCCAGTTTTTTGCACATCATGCTGTTGCCGTCAAATCTCGGCTGACGGAAAAATTCCGGCATATCTTTTACATCAACGGAAATCATGTGGTTCGGGATGATATCCTGTGTCATATCGAACCAGAATTTGGACATCTGTGTCAGAACAGTTCCCTTTCCGGTGACATCGTTTTTCAGGATAACGTCGAAGCAACTGATGCGATCTGTTGCAACCATAATCAGGCTGTCACCGTTATCGTATATTTCACGAACCTTGCCTTCCTTGATTGGCTTCATTTCCATAGCACTCATATTTGTACCTCACTATCTGAAATGCGGATTAAAATCTATATATTAGATAACCAGATTCTCTTATGAAAATCAAGAGTAAAAATTGCCATATTTTCAATAAATTTAAATTATTATCTGGAAAGATTTTAAAAAGACACACTCTCCCCTCTCTTATTTCTTTGTCCGCACCTGTGCCAGTGCATCATTGGTCGCGGACAGGCTCATTGTTTGTCCATTTTTTATTATACCACTGCTTGCTTTCTCTTACATCCTTGCCTGAACATACCCGACAGAATATCTAAGCTGAACCGCAGGCGACTCAGCAATACCCAGGCGGTTCTCTTCTAAATGGATTGTATTCAATCAAATCGCAGGATATTAAATAAATTTGAAATTCTTTATTTTTGCGGTTGCAGAGGGACATATACAAGAATAAAAAAAGTTTTTCAGAAAAAAGGGGGAAAACCTGTATAATTACAGCAAGAATTTGAAAAGCGGTTAAATTTTCGTCATAAAAACGGAAAAACAAGAAGTTAGAAGATAAAATTCGGTAAAAATGATATACTCTAACCATCAAAACAAAGACACCACAGCAAACGGTAAGGAGAATAACAAGTCGGATTTTCCAGAGGAGGAAACGTTATGAGCAAAACAAAAATGACAGTCGGTCAGGCAATCGTGAAATTCCTGAACCAGCAGTACATCGAGATGGACGGTAAGGTAGAGCCGTTTGTAGATGGTATTTTCACCATCTTTGGTCATGGTATGGTAGTCGGTCTGGGTCAGGCGCTGGACGAGGATCCGGGACATCTGAGAGTATATCAGGGCCGCAATGAGCAGGGCATGGCACATGTAGCAATTTCATACGCAAAGCAGCACAATCGCCGCAAGATCATCGCTTGCTCGTCCTCCATCGGGCCGGGCGCAGCAAACATGGTAACCGCTGCACTGACTGCATCCATCAACCACATCCCGCTGCTGCTGTTCCCGTCTGATTCATTTGCAACCCGTCAGCCGGATCCGGTTCTGCAGCAGATGGAAGTACCGTCTGATTTGAACATTACCGCTTCGGACTGCTTCAAGCCGGTCTGCAAGTATTGGGATCGCATTTCCCGTCCGGAGCAGCTGATGTCTGCAATGATCAATGCAATGCGTACACTGACCGATACCGCGAACTGCGGCGCAGTTTGCATCAGCTTGCCGCAGGATGTTCAGGGCGAGTCGTTTGAGTATCCGGATTACTTCTTCCAGAAGCGCGTACATCATATTCCCCGCCGCTGTGCTGATGATTATGAAATCAGGCAGGCGGTTGAAATGATTAAGGCATCCAAGAAGCCGCTCCTGATCTCCGGCGGCGGCGTCCGCTACTCCGAAGCAGGCGAAACCGTTATGGAATTCTGTAAGGAATTCAACATTCCGGTTTCTCAGACACAGGCTGGTCATTCCGCTCTGCCGGACAGCTTCGAGCTTTCCGTCGGCGGCGTTGGCGTAACCGGCGGTCTGGCAGCAAACGCACTGTGTAAGGACGCTGATCTGGTTATCGGCGTGGGCACCCGTTTCAATGACTTCGTAACCGGCTCCAAGTGGGTATTGTTCCGCAATCCGGACATCAAGGTTCTGGCAATCAACACGTCCGAGTTCCATGCAGAAAAGCTGGATGCAACCCGCTGCATAGGCGATGCAAAGGTAACGCTGGAAGCAATTGCGGAGGAACTGCGTGCGGAACAGTATCAGTCCGGCTACACCACCGAGATCCAGGAGATTCGTGAGGTTTGGGAGAAGGAGCGCCTGAGCGTTCTGGGTGTACAGTATCACGGTGAAGGTTTTGGCGAAGGCAAATTCGTACCGTGCGTACCGAGCTGGACAGAAAAGATCATGACCGACTTTATCAATGATATCGGCGGCATCATCACGGAGTCCAATGCGGTTGGCATCCTGCGCGAAGAGATTGACGACGATGCAATCGTTGTTGCGGCGGCAGGTTCCCTGCCGGCAGATCTGGAGCGTCTGTGGGTAACCGACGCGAAGGATTCCTACAACATGGAATACGGCGCATCCTGCATGGGTTATGAGATCGCCGGCGCACTCGGCTCCAAGCTGGCGGCACCGGACAAGGAGGTTTACGCACTGGTAGGCGACGGCTCTTTCATGATGCTGAACTCCGAGATTCCGACTGCAATTCAGGAAAATGCAAAGATCACCATCGTCGTATTCGACAACACGGCATTTGGCTGCATCAACAACCTGCAGATGGGCAACGGCGTAGGCTCTCTCGCAACGGAGATGCGTCACCGCAATGAAGAAACCGGCAAGCTGGACGGCAAGTATTGCTACACCGATTTTGGTAAGGTTGGCGAAGGCTATGGCATGAAGCCGTTCTACGCAAAGACGCCGGACGAATTCCGCAGGGCCGTACAGGACGCAAAGAAGGAAACCTGCTCGTGCATCATCGACGCAAAGGTTCTGCCGAAGACCATGGCAGAGGGTTATGATTCCTGGTGGCATATCGGCG
>CAYNPX010000170.1:0-3461 GCA_964399205.1 uncultured Butyricicoccus sp. | reverse complement strand
CGTGCGGCGACAAATGGTTGCGCGGCGCTGCTTTTTGCAGTATAATAGACCAGAAAAGCAGACAGAATCCAATCGGACCGATTCAGCAAAAAGGAGAGCATGATGAAGATAGCAGCAGCGGTACGGGAAGGGCGCATCGCGCCGACGATTGCGGAAAGTACCGAAATTTTGATTGTCACAGAGGAAAACGGCGCGCCGGTCGCCAGGGAATCCATCGCCATCGGCGCGGACGGCATTACCAGCGTATTGTTCAAGCTGTCCATGCAGAACATCGACGTCCTGCTGGCGGGAGAGGTCGGCACAGCGCTGCAAAGCACGCTGCGGATGCTGGGTATCCAGCTGCTGCCCGGATGTCAGGGCGACGCGGTTGAAACCATCGCGGCATATATGGCGGGCGAAACGGTCGGTGATCCGTCCAAGATCAGCATTCCGGAGGAGGATGAGGACGACCCGATGAACTGCATCCATGACTGTGCCAGGTGCATGGCGGAATGCAGCAGCGCGCAGCCAAAGGCGGCAAAGTAAAAATAATCAGACCCTCTCAGCCCCGCGCGGCACGAGAGGGCTTTTTACGGGAAGGGATGAAACATACAATGGCAGTCTGCGGACGGTTTGCGCCGACGCCGAGCGGGCGGATCCATCTGGGCAATATCCTATGCGCGATGCTGTCATGGCTGTCGGTACGCGCGGCGGGCGGGCGGTATCTGCTGCGCATCGAGGATCTGGACGCCATGCGCTGCCCGCGCGCGCTGGCGGATCGCATCGAGGACGATCTGCACTGGTTCGGCATCGACTGGGATGACGGCGGCAGCGCGGGCGGTGAGCAATGGTACCAGAGCGCACGTTCGGCGGTATACGACCGGTATTTCGCCATGCTGGAGCGGCAGGGTCTGCTCTATCCGTGCTTTTGCAGCCGCGCCGAGCTGCACGCCGCGCAGGCGCCGCACCGGTCGGACGGCACCTATGTCTATGCCGGCACGTGCCGCGGGCTGACGCCGGAACAGATCGCGGAAAAACGCAGGCATCGCCCGCCTGCCGCCCGTGTGATCGTACCCGACCGGACGGTTTCGTTTACGGACGGCTGTCAGGGGCGTTATACGGAAAATCTGGCGCGCGACTGCGGCGATTTTATCATCCGGCGGTCAGACGGCGTGTACGGCTATCAGCTTGCCGTCGTTGTGGACGACGCGGAGATGGGCGTGACGGAGGTCGTGCGCGGACGCGACCTGCTGGAATCCACGCCGCGCCAGATGTATTTATATGAAAAGCTGGGGCTGCCATGCCCGCGGTTCTATCATATCCCGCTGCTCACCGCGCCGGACGGCAGGCGGCTGTCCAAGCGCGACGGCGATCTCGATCTGGGCGTACTGCGCGAAAAATTCGGCAGACCGGAGCCGGTCATCGGGATGCTGGCGGCGGCGGCCGGACTGCGCCCGACCATACAGCCGGTATCCATGCGCGAGCTGGTTGCGGATTTTTCCTGGGACAAAATCCCGCGTCACGACATCGCGCTGCCGCCGGACATTCTCCGGCGCGTGCAATGACGCGCGGAATCTGTGATTTTTTTGTGAATGCCGCCAAATATTTTGCAGGATACGGCAATCAATGCTATAATAGGGAATGCAAACTGATACAGTAAAAGTGAGGAAGATTCAATGTCGAGAGAAAGAAATAAGATCATTGCGGCACTGCTGGGCGCAATTGTGGTCATTGCAGCGATTGCGGTTGCCATGTTTATCGGCATGAGCAAGAGCGGCGCAACCGAAAAGACAACATCCGACCTGCTTGCCTGCGGCGAAGACCATGCGCTGGCGGTAGACGACAGCGGCACGGTCTATGCATGGGGACATAACGCATACGGCGAACTGGGTGACGTCACCTGTGACAACAAATCCGAACCGGTCAAAATCGAAGTGCCGGGCAAGGTCGTGCAGGTCGCGGCCGGCGATGAACTGACGTTTGCCGTGTGTAAAAACGGCGATCTGTACGCATGGGGCAACAACGAAAGCTATCAGATGGGCGACGGCATGAACATCAGCCGTATGGAGCCGGAAAAGATGATGGAAGATGTCACCGCTGTGGCAGCGGGCGAAACCCACGCGCTCGTCATCACAGAGGACGGTTCTCTGTATGTATTCGGCAAAAACAGCAACGGTGCGCTGGGCATTGCGGACAGCGAATGCGATCAGGTGGACGCGGAGGGCGTCGCGTGCCAGTCCACACCGTATAAGCTGATGGACGATGTGATTTCTGTCTCCGCAGGCCGTGATTATTCCATGGCTGTCACGTCGGACGGCACGCTGTACGGCTGGGGCTACGCGGTGGACGGACAGGTCGGCATTGCCAATCCGGACAGCGTCAACGACAGCGGCGAGCCGTATCAGTCCGTACCGGTCAAGGTGATGGACGGCGTGACAAAGGTCGTCTGCGGCGCGCGCTACCATGCGCTCGCGCTGACCGAGGACGGCGACCTGTACGCATGGGGCAATGCCTGTGTCGGCTCATTGAGCACGCAGGATGTCGATAACCTGGAGGATATGATCCAGACGACGCCGCTCAAGATCATGAGCGATGTACAGGATATGGCGGCAGGCAGCGCGCACAGCGTCGTGCTCAAAACGGACGGCACCGCTTATGCCTTCGGCGTCAACAACTATGGTCAGATCGGCGCCAAGCGCGGCGACAACATCTATACCATCGCTGAGGAAGATATTTATTACTATCTGAAGCCGAAAAAGCTGGCGGAGAATGTCACCGCGATCGCGGCGGGCGGCTTTATGACGATGTATACCTCGACGGACGGCGTGCTGCGCACGGTCGGCTGCAATCTCTACGGGCAGCTGGGCATCGGCACGGATGACGATTCCATCTCCACGCCACATGCCGTCTATCTGAAAAAATAAACACGGGTTCCACGATCCGGCACACTGTGAGGCAGCGCTTCGCAGTGTGCTTTTTTTCTGCCCCGCGACGGGACATGACCATGATATCACCATGATAATACAAACATAAAACAGGCATATATACATATAAAATGTTTCGCGGAATCACAGCCCGAAACCGGAAAATCCGCCGCCGCACAGCAATCGCAAGAAAACAAAATAAATTCTGTCCCGACCGAAAAAACGGCGGGAAAAAAGAGGATTGTTTCGCAATAAACCGATATACAAATATCAACTTCCGTCCTATAATAAAGGCACAAAAACAAAGAGGGAGTACAAAACGGAAACCTCTCCACCAAAACAGCGAACGATAAGAAATGAGGGATTCTGATGACTGCTGTTATGACACTTCTATTTACAATTCTTCCGTGTGTCGGCATGATTCCGGCACATAGCGCCGCCCGCCTGTCCCCTTGTGAGGACGAATTTGATTATCTTACATTCTGATATACTGAGAAACGAGGAGAAAATTATGACTATCACTGTAACCGCTCTGATTGTTGTCCTGCCGATCATCGC
>CAYNPX010000169.1:0-3469 GCA_964399205.1 uncultured Butyricicoccus sp. | reverse complement strand
CCGTCTATCAGGTATGCCTCTCTTGTTATGTTTAAGATACCACATAGCAAAAGGAATGTCAAGCTGTGCAGACAGTGCGAACGGATATTTTTTTCTTCCCATTCTCTTCCAAAACTGGTATACTGAATATGTTTGATAGGAGGAAAAAATAATGGAAAACAGAGAGAGCTTTGGCACGCGGCTGGGATTTATCCTTGTTTCCGCGGGCTGTGCAATTGGATTGGGAAATGTATGGAAGTTTCCGTATATCTGCGGACAGAATGGCGGCGCAGCGTTTATCCTGCTGTATCTGATATGTCTGGCAGTGCTGGGCTGGCCGATTCTGATCAGTGAATTTGCGGTCGGACGTGCAAGCAGGCACAGTGCTGCAAAGGCGTTTTACGAGCTGGAACCGGCGGGAACCCATTGGCATCGTTTCCGTTGGTTCGGTATCGTGGGCAACTATCTGCTGATGATGTTCTATACGATGGTTGCAGGCTGGATGATAAACTATGCGCTGCGGTCGCTGACCGGCAGAATGCAGGGGATGGAGCCTGACCAGATCGCGGATGCGTTTGGTCAAATGCTGCTTTCGCCGGTGGAAATGACCGTCTTTATGGTCATTGTGGTGCTGCTTGCGTTTGGCGTTTGCTCCCGCGGCTTACAAAATGGCGTGGAGCGCATAACCAAAGCGATGATGCTGTGCCTGATTGTCCTAATGATTGTTCTTGCGGCGCATTCCCTGATGCTGCCGAATATGGGCGAAGGCTTGAAATTCTATCTTGTACCGGACTTTGGGAAATTTGCGGAGATCGGTTTCGGCAATGTATTGTTTGCGGCTATGTCGCACGCATTCTTTACGCTGAGTGTCGGCATCGGCGCGATGGAAATCTTTGGCAGCTATTTAAGCAAGGAACGCCGTCTGGCCGGAGAAGCGCTTCATATCCTGCTGCTGGATACCTTTGTCGCGCTGATGGCAGGCGTTATTATCATTCCGGCATGTTTCGCCTATGGCGTCCAGCCGGATTCCGGTCCGTCGCTGCTGTTTATTACGTTGCCGAATGTATTCAATCACATGGCGGGCGGACGCATCTGGGGAACAGCATTCTTTATCTTTATGTCATTCGCCGCGCTATCGACGGTCATTGCCGTTTTTGAAAATATCCTGTCGATGACGATGGAGGTATTCCAGTGGACACGCAGGAAGGCTGTCCGCAATAATATTGTCTGTGTGATCCTGCTGTCGCTTCCGGCCGTGCTGGGCTATAATATATTGTCCGGCATCCAACCGCTCGGCGCAGGCTCTACAATCATGGATTTTGAAGATTTTCTTGTTTCCTATAACATCCTGCCGCTCGGCAGTATGCTGTTTGTACTGTTCTGCATGAAGAAAAACGGCTGGGGCTGGGATAATTTCCTGCGGGAAGTCGATACCGGAGTCGGCATGAAATATCCGCGCTTTGTCCGTCCGTATGTCCGGATCGGCGTTCCGGCAATTATTATCATCATCTATCTCAAGGGCTATTATGATATGTTCTCGCAATACGGAACGGTGGCGTTCTGGATGTGCGTGGCAGTCGCATTCCTCGCGTTGATTTTCAGCTTTACAGTGACCAAAAGAAAACCGAAGGAATAAGACGCGGATATGACGCAAAAAGTCAAAATCCCGTCTGCGCGGCCGCGCTGGGAGAAAGAAGCCGGACGATAAGGAACGAAAGAGGAACGAAAGAGAAAAATCAATCAGTATAAAATAACCGCTGTTGTTTTATACTGATTTTTCTTTCCTCCGATTCGGATTCTTCGTGTCCTTCGCCATGAAGATAGAGATCATCAGCAGCGCCAGCGCGCCTGCTGCCATCCAGAGAAAGGAAACATTCATCCCATGCATCAGCGCGCCCGCTCCATAGACCGCCACGGAACGCTCCCCGACCGAGGTCATAATTCCCACAAACACTGCCGACCCGACAGAGCCGGCAATGGTGCGGAAGGACGTCAGCAGTGAGGATGCGTCCGCCACCTTTTGCGGGCTTACATTGCTGGTGCCCCAGGTCAACAGCGGCATCATCAGGCTGCCGATAGAAAAATTGCGAATCACATTGAGTCCGGCGGCAACCGGGAGAGGCGTATTCAAACGGATAAAGGACATTCCGACGTTGCTGACTACCAGAGCGGCGGAAGCGATCATAAAAATCTTCTTGATACCTATCTTGTCATACAGGCGACCTGCGAAGGGACTGACGAGAGCTGTCGCAAGGGAGCCGGGCAGCGTGACCAGACCGGATATAACGGCGGAATAGCCCATGACGCTCTGGACGTACAGCGGCATCATCACGGAGGAACCCATCATCACCAGATAGAGCACCATGCTGGAAATCACGCTTACGCAATAATTCCGGTTGTTCAGGATTTTCACGTCCAGAAAGGGCTTTTCCAGACCGCACTGACGCATCATAAAGAGGGCACATACCACAATGCCAATCAGCAGCGGCAGCCCGGCCTGCACACTGACCAGCCCAAAGCTGCTGATATTTCCAATGCCGAGAGTAATGCCGCCAAAGGCGAAAATACTTTCCACAAAGGAGATCACGTCAAATTTCTTATTTTGAACTTCCAGTACATTATCAAAGACAATGCTGCACAGGAGGAAGGATGCCGCCATGATGACCAGAACCACATAAAAGATGGATTTCCAGCCAAAGGCATCAATCAGCAGTCCCGCAATTGTCGGCGCAATGATCGGCGCGGCGGTCGTCGCAAGACCATAGGTACCCATCATAGCGCCTTTTTTCTCCGTGGGATAAACCGTTAGAATAATGACCTGCGCCGCGGACAGCAGCACGCCGTTTCCACAGGCC
Organism: uncultured Butyricicoccus sp.; assembly: GCA_964399205.1. GTDB lineage: Bacteria > Bacillota > Clostridia > Oscillospirales > Butyricicoccaceae > Butyricicoccus_A. Next base: position 635 of record CAYNPX010000169.1, on the reverse strand, counting down.
TGCAAAATCCTGCCCGCCATCATAAGCCAGAAGCTGCCGCCAAAAATGCTCAGCAAAACGCCCGCGAGGAAACACCCGATCCCTGTCAGATACAATCGCTTTGTGGGAAAGCGTGTGATTAAAAACGCGGTCAGCGGCATGACCATTCCCATTGCGAGGGAATAGCCGCTGGTGACCCATTGCCCGATGGAGGTGCTGACCCCGAAATATTTCACCACATCGGGCAGCGCCGTTGTCATGGCTGTTGACAATATGGATGTCGCAATGCCGGAAACGATTAAGTTTATAAACATCAGCGTTCTTCTTTTATCCGTAAGTTTCACCTGTTCAACCATATGATTTCCTCCCGTTGCAAGTGAGCTGGTTATATTTTCTAATTCTATTTTAGAATAGTAAAATTCTGGTTGCAATCGTCAAATTCCCGATTTGTGTTGGAATTTTTCCTCCGAAAATGTAATAACATTCTATTTCAGTGGCTTTCATGCCGGATTTACGATGCTGCGGTTGATCCGTCAATCGGATGATGGAAACCATAGATTCTTTAAGCAGCACAAAAAAACCGCCAAATCTTACGAAATGACGGTTTATCATGGTTGCGGGAGCAGGATTTGAACCTACGACCTTCGGGTTATGAG
>CAYNPX010000168.1:0-3497 GCA_964399205.1 uncultured Butyricicoccus sp. | reverse complement strand
TCAGGATAGACAGAGGAGGTGTTACCGAAATGGCAGTACCAAAGAGAAAGACTTCCAAGGCAAGACGCGATACACGGCGCAACAATGTCTGGAAGCTCTCCGTACCGGGTCTTGTTAAGTGCCCGAAGTGTGGCGAAATGAAGCTCCCGCACAAGGTTTGCAAGGCTTGCGGCTATTACAACGGTCGTGAGATTGTAAAGGTTTCCGAGTGATTTCGGAGCACCTCAGCAAGTTGACGAAGAAATAGAGAAGGCGGCTGCGGCTTCCTTCTCTATTTTTTTGCCGATATGTGTGGATTTTTTTGCGCCGCACAGCAGAGTATGGCTTGACGGTTAAGCTCAGAAATGCGATAATTTGATTGGACGCAATATAAAAGAAACTATAAAAAAATTTGCCGCAGTATGTGCGCGGGTTCCGTCACCTGCCGGCAGAAAGGAGTTTTTCATATGGCAAAGCCAATTGTGGCGATCGTCGGACGTCCGAATGTCGGCAAATCCCAGCTGTTTAACCGTTTGGCAGGAAAGCGGCTTTCGATTGTCGAAGATACGCCGGGAATCACCCGTGACCGGCTGTATGCGGATTCCGAATGGCGCGGCCGATCGTTTCAGGTTGTAGATACCGGAGGCATCGAGCCGAGCACAGACAATGAGATACTAAAATTTATGCGAATGCAGGCGGAAACTGCGATTCATGCAGCGGATGTCATTATCCTGATGACCGACCTGCACAGCGGCATCACCGCGACCGATGAAGCTGTTGCGGCGATGCTGCGCCGTTCCCACAAGCCGATCATACTGGCGGTAAATAAGTGTGACCGCCCGGGCACCGAGCCGCCGGAATTTTATGAATTTTACAACCTTGGACTGGGAGAACCGTTTGCGATCTCCGCCCTGCATGGTTACGGAACCGGCGACCTGCTGGACGCCTGTTATGCGTATTTTCCGGAGGAAGAGGAAGAGACGGCTGCAAACCGCCCGATCAAGGTTGCCGTAATCGGCAAGCCGAATGTCGGAAAGTCCTCGCTCATCAACCAGATTTTGGGAGAAAACCGTGTTATTGTCAGCGACATTGCGGGCACGACACGCGACAGCGTAGACACGGAATTTGAAAATGAAACGGGCAGTTATCTGCTGATCGATACAGCGGGCATCCGCAAGCGGTCAAAGGTAGACGAGCGGGTAGAGAAATTCAGCGTGATGCGTTCGTTGATGTCGATTGAGCGCGCCGATGTGTGCGTCATTATGATTGACGCGACAGAGGGCGTCACCGAGCAGGATACCAAGATCGCAGGAGAAGCGCATGATGCCGGAAAGGCGTGTATCATTGCCGTCAACAAATGGGATCTGATCGAAAAAGACGGCAGGACAATGGAGCAGTATACCCGCCGCGTGCGGGAGGGACTGGCATATATGCCGTATGCGCCGGTACTGTTCCTGTCCGCCAAGACCGGACAGCGCGTATCAAAGCTGTTTGACACGATCCAATCCGTTTACGAGCAGAACGGGCGCCGCATCCCGACCGGACAGCTCAATTCGCTGCTGGCGGACGCGACCGCGCGCGTACAGCCGCCGACGGATAAGGGTCGCCGTTTGAAGATTTATTATATGACACAGTCCGGCGTCCGCCCGCCTACATTTGTCTGTTTCTGCAATGACGCACGGCTGTTCCATTTTTCGTATCAGCGCTATCTGGAAAATCAGATTCGAGAGGTATACGGTCTGGACGGCACACCGGTGCGTATGATTATCCGCGAACGCGGCGACAAGGAGAAATAACGCGATGACAGGTTCAATTCTGATCTCCGCCGTTGCAGGCTATCTGCTCGGCAGCTTTAATTCGGCGATTATCGTTTCCAGGCTGGTGTTGAAGGCGGATATCCGCACGATGGGCAGCGGGAATGCGGGTCTGACCAATTCGTTCCGCTGTATGGGGGTAAAGCCGACGCTGCTGGTGCTGCTGGGCGATATCGTGAAGGCGGTCATCGCCTGTGCCATTGGCGGAATGCTGTTTGGCCCGATGGGCAAGCTGATTGCCGGCTCATTTGCTATTATCGGCCATATTTTTCCACTGTACTTTCAGTTCAAGGGCGGCAAGGGCATTCTGGTAGGCGGAACGATGATTGCGGTATTCGATCTGCGGATTTTCTGTATTGTTATGATATTCTTCTTCCTGCTGGTCGGCATTACCAGGTGGGTATCGCTCGGCTCGATTGTGGCGACCTCGCTTGTGCCGTTCCTGACGCTGTATTTTTACCGCGGGGATGAGATGCTGGTACCGATGGAGGTGCTTCTGTTCGTCATGGCGGCAGCGGTCATCTATATGCACCGAACCAATATCGTGCGCATCATACACGGGGAAGAAAATAAATTTTCACTGCACAGCGGGAAAAAATGATATCCGCCGTGTACGGATGATATCAAGGAGTATGCTATGAATATTTTTGTAGTCGGCTGCGGCGGATGGGGCATGGCGCTGTCAATCCTGCTGCATGAAAATGGACATGACGTGACGACATGGTCGTTCTTTGAAGAGGAATGCCGTCTGCTGCGGGAAAACCGTGGAAATGAAAAGCTGCTGCCGGGAGTAAAGCTGCCGGAGGAAATTGCAATCACGAATGACCTGCATGGCGCTGCCGCGGCAGATATCGTCCTGATGGCGGTTCCGTCGTTTGCGGTGCATTCGACGGCGGAGCAGCTGGCGCAGATCATTGCTCCGGAGACAGTCATTGTGAATGTCGGCAAGGGACTTGACCGCGACAATGGCTACTGCCGGTTTTCGGAAACGATCACCCGTGCGACAGGCGGAAAGAATCCGGTTGTCGCGCTGACCGGTCCGACACATGCCGAGGAGGTTTCGCGCGGAATTGTAACCGCGATCCTTGCGGCATCGGAATCGCGTTCTGCGGCGACGCTGGTACAGCAGGCATTTATGAATGACCGTTTCCGCGTGTATATCTCGCCGGACATCATCGGCGCGGAGCTGGGCGGCTGCTTTAAAAATATTATTGCGTTGGCAGCCGGCATCTGCGACGGCGTTGGTCTGGGAGATAACTCCAAGGCGGCGCTGATGACGCGCGGGCTGACTGAAATCGCCCGTCTGGGCGTGCGGCTTGGCGGACGCAGCGAGACGTTTGCCGGACTGTCCGGCATGGGTGATCTGATCGTCACCTGTACCTCAATGCATTCGCGCAACCGCCGTGCCGGTATTAAAATCGGTCAGGGCATGGATGTGCAGCAGGCGATGAAGGAAGTCGGCGCAGTTGTGGAAGGCTATTATGCAACGGAAGCGGGCTATATGCTCGCGCAGAAGGAAGGCATTGAAATGCCGATCACAACGGCGATGTATGAGCTGCTGTATCGCGGCAAGCCGTTGACGGAATGTATCCATATGCTGATGGCGCGCCCGCGCAAGAGCGAGATCGAGGATATTTGGAGATAAAACGGAAAAACGCAGCCCGCCGGTGTGAGAAATCGGCGGGCTGTCAACCTTTGTCGACA
>CAYNPX010000167.1:0-3509 GCA_964399205.1 uncultured Butyricicoccus sp. | reverse complement strand
TTTATACGAGCGAATCATACAGCGCTTCGTACTTCTTCGCGGAAGCCTTCCACGAGAAGTCCATATTCATGCCGCGCTCCACCATGCTCTTCCATGCCTCCGGCTCATCATAGAATACCTGCTCCGCATAGAAGATGGTATCAAGCATTTCATCCGCGTTATAATTTGCAAACGAGAAGCCGGTGCCGGTCTGCTCATAGCGGTTATACGGCTGAACGGTATCGCGCAGACCGCCTGTCTCACGGACGATCGGCACAGTGCCATAGCGCAGCGAGATCAGCTGGGTCAGCCCGCACGGTTCAAAGCGGGACGGCATCAGCATCGCGTCCGCTGCCGCGTAAACGCGGTGTGCGCGCGCTTCATTGAACAGGATATTGGCGGATACCTGTCCCTTGCGTGTCCATTCATAGTGACGGAACAGGTTTTCATAGCGCGGGTCGCCCGTGCCGATGATAACCAGCTGCACACGCGAGGTCAGCAGACGCTCCAGCGTCCATTCTACCAGATCCAGACCCTTCTGGTCAGTCAGTCGGGTGATCATGGCGATCATCATGACATCCGGATCCTCCGGCATACCCAACTCGCGCTGAATTGCCAGCTTGCACGCCCGCTTGCCCGCTTCAAAATCGTCAACCGAATAATTCGCTTCGAGCAGGCTGTCGGTCTTTGGATCATACATATCATAATCAATGCCGTTGAGGATGCCGCTGAGCGTGTCCGCCTTTGCGTTGAGCAGACCATCCAGCCCTTCGCCGTAGTACGGCATACGGATCTCTTCTGCATAGGTATCGCTGACCGTTGTGATCCGGTCGGCATAGACCAGACCGCCCTTGAGCATATTGGCGTCCTTATGAAACTCCATCCTGCCAAAAACAAAGACATGCTCCGGCAGACCGGTAAAGCGGCGCATGGTTTGAATATCCCATACACCCTGGAATTTCAGGTTGTGGATCGTCACAACCGTGCGGATGCCGCGATAGAACGTATTGTCCTGGAACATTTCGTGCAAATACACCGGAATCAGCGCGGTCTGCCAGTCGTGGCAATGGATGATATCCGGATGGAAGTCGATGAACGGCAGCATGGACAGCACTGCCTTGGAGAAAAAGCTGAACTTCTGGATATCCCATAAAATATCGCTGTACAGCTTTTCGCCCTGGAAGAAGTGCTCATTGTCGATATAATAATACCGGATGCCATCCAGTTCGCCGGTCATGATACCGACGTAGAAATTGCCCAGTTCTCCAAGATCCATGTAAAAGCTGCCGAAATAGGAAAATCGACAGCGGTATTTTTGCGGGATGCAGGTGTAATCCGGCAGTACCACACGGACATCATATTTCGTCTTGTCCAATGATTTGGGAAGCGCACCGACAACGTCTGCCAATCCGCCTGTCTTTACAAACGGAACACATTCCGATGCGGCAAACAAAATATTTTTCATAATTTGAAGTCCCTCCAATCCATGCACCGCGCAGCCCTCTGAATCTCCCAATCCACTTTTTTATTGGCCGCGATGCACAAAAGGTGTTTTACTCTGCTAAACATATTATAGGGCATTGCGACATGCTTGTCAACGGAACAAGCATCGCAAAATGCCTTTTTGCTTACATATTTTCGCCCAAAAAGCCCAAAACAGGCTCAATATTAACCCATTCTGGCATATTTTACGCAGCTATGATGCACGGATACGGATATTGCATCCTCTTATTCCTCGATGTCCGCGGACCAGAAACCGATCTCTGCGGAGCCGGAACCGGCGTCTGTCGTTCCCGGGCTGTTGAGCGCCAGCAAAAACGCGCCGACTGCAACGGCAAAAAGTGCGATGACAACGATGATGACAAACAGCAGACCGCGTCCGCTCAGCAGCGGTTCCTCCTGCTCCTGCTGCAGCCGATGGACGGTATGCTCCGCCGGTACGTAGGGCGCGGGCGGCGTATAATACCGCGGCGCCTCCGGCGCGATAAAATCAGACGGGATCGGAATATCCGGTATCGACGCTACATCAATCGGCGGCGTTTCCTCTTCTTCCCGCTGCTCCGCAAGCGCGGCGTGAATTTCGTCCCTGGCGATCATCTGCGTATATTCCTCATCGCCCGCTTCGTCCGGCTGCGCTTCCGCCTCGTCCATCACCTCGCGGATTTCCTCGCTCACCATCGCGCGGGTAACGCTGTCCTCGTCCGCTTCGTCCGGCTGCGCTTCCGCCTCGTCCATCACCTCGCGGATTTCCTCGCTCACCATCGCGCGGGTAACGCTGTCCTCGTCCGCTTCGTCCGGCTGCGCTTCCGCCCTGACCATCACCTCGCGGATTTCCTCGCGCGCCATCGCGCGGGTAACGCTGTCCTCGTCCGCTTCATCCGGTGCGGAATCCTGATCCATCATATGCCGGATCTCTGCCGCAGTCTCCGCCTGAATATAATCCTGTGGAATGCGGATGGTAAAATCATCCTCCTGCCACCCCTGTTCCGGCGCAGAATTTGTATTGTCCCGTCTTTGTTCCCGCACGGGCGCGCCGCAGCGGGTGCAGTATTTCATTCCATCATCTAATTTTTTTCCACATCGGATGCAATACATGCCGGTCTCCTCCCCATTTTTACAGCCGTACTTTCTTCGATTATAAGCCATTTGATAAAATATGACAAGTTTTTTCCGGCTTTTTACCCAAATTCTTTATGGAAAAAACCGCTTTCTCTTATTTCTATGCAGCCGCACGCCATCAAAGAACCCCGAACAGCTTTCGGCCATTCGGGGCTCTCAATATAAGAACATGAAAAAAGGAGGCTGAATTACATTGGTTCCAGAGACAATCCGTAAAGCATGGCGCGGCGATTGCGCCGCCGGCTCCTGCCGATTGGATCTGCGGTTTTTAGTATACCGCCGGAATATGACAATGATTTAACAAAATTTGAAACAATCTCTGACAAATTCATGTCCGGTTTGTAACTTTATTTCGCGGTCGCGGCAGATAAACGGTCAGAACCAGAACAGGATACCGCCCACAATGCCCGCTATGATACCGGCTGCCATCACAGCGGCGCTGATGCCATACCAGACCGTATTCTCCCTCTGGTCGCGCAGCTTGCGGAACATCCCGCGCAGCAATGCCACGATGCCAAAAACAAGGACAACAATCATCAGCACACAGCAGACGGATATCAGTGCCGAGCCTGCCGTCAGCATCCGATTGACCAGAAAAATCGAGCAGGCTGACAGGCAGATTAAAATAAATGTAACGATCGGCAGACCGCCGGTCTGCGATGAAAGATCGGGCAGGTTGTCCAGCGGATCCTCCGCCAGCCGCTCCGGCTGCGCTGCCCCGCCAGTTTTTCCTTCTCGTTCGTCCTCTATACATTCAATTCGATAATTCTTTTCTTTTTTGATCTTTTCTTCCATGTTCTTCCACCTCTGTCTGTCCTTTTTTGTTATCATATCATACTTCCCCTCCTTGTGGCAATCCCTGTTTCATGTTATAATGAGGAAGGTATTGCAATAGGATATTGCCCTTTCCG
>CAYNPX010000166.1:0-3513 GCA_964399205.1 uncultured Butyricicoccus sp. | reverse complement strand
GCGATGCTCTTTTCTATTTCAATTATACCGAACCCAGCGCATTTGTCAAGCCTGCGTTTAAATCATCGCCGCGCCGAGGAAGTACCCCGCGCACACAAATACTGTATTGTAGCAAAGAATACCGAGTGCGCTCGCGGTCAAAAACAGACGGAACGGAAGCTGCAATGCCCCTGCCGGTAGCGGCAGAAGTGTCCGCACGACCGGCAGAAGCCGCCCGATAAACAGCTTTGCAAAACCGCCCTTCTGTAAAAACTCCTCGCAATGCGTACATGCCTTACGCACGGCACTGCTGCGCCGCTTGAACCATTCCAGCAGCGGGTGTCCGCCCGCACGCCCAATCACATACATCGCAAGCGTTCCGGCTATCCCGCCGATCACCGTCAGCGCAAGCACAAGCAGCAGTGGCATATCGCAGCCTGCCGCATATACGCCTGCCGCAGGCAGGACGACACCGGCGGGCATCCCCGGACAGTTCATCGCTTCCAGAAAGGTGATCGTCAGCAAAATCTGTATACCATACTCCGACAGCAGATTCAGAACTGTATTCTGATCCATATTTCAGCGTCACTTCCCCATCGTATCCTCCGGCTCCGGTCTCTCCACATTGTCAGATGGCATTTCAGACTCCGGCGGCGGTATTTCATCTTCCGGTTTGTCCGGTTCGTCTTCATCCTCCCATTTTTCGCTCAGTATTTCATCCAGCATAGAACCGGGCTTGCGCGGCAAATGTCGTACCAACATGCCGCCCATGCCAAATATGACGAAAAACATACCGAAAAACAGCAGGATCGGATAAAGCTCTGCTTTGAGCTCTGCGCTCAGAATCAGTGTGCGCAGCGTTGCAGGCAGCGGCATCATCATATCTCATTCTCCTGTTTCTTTTCCCCTGTTTCACTGCTTTTGTTTATCATAACGCCTTTTTCTCACCGTTTCAAGCCTGTTGCGCACCATTTTACATTCTATTCACAAGCAAAAGCGGATGTATGCCGTATACACCCGCTTTTGTACTGTTGTTACCCGCTGCGCCTGGTCAAATAGACCACCGCTGCGCTCATATCATCCGGTGCGCCGCGCGCGGAACCCTCCAGTACGAGCCGTGCCGCCAGTTCCCGTGCGCTCAGATGCATACTCTGTGCCAGCAGCTCCTCGACCCAGCCCGCATTTGAGCCGTCCGCATCGACGATGCCGTCGCTGAGCAGCAGCAATGCATCGTTGTCCCCCATCTGGAACTGCGTGACATCCATATCGCCCGATTCCTCCAAACCGGCAGGCAGTGTAGACGATACGATACGCCGCACCTTTACCGTACCATCGCCATCGACCGCACGTACAAAGCTCGGCGCTGCGCCGCACTTGACCGAATCCACCGCGCCGGTGAACAGATCAATCGTGCTGATATCCAGTGTCACGAATTGTCTGCCCTGTGTACGCAGCTTGAGCGCCGGGCCGATGGTACGCACGCAGTCCGCTGCGGAAATACCCGCCTGCAAAAACCGCTCTGCCATACGCACAGCGCTCTCGGATTCCTCCTTTGCCTGCTCGCCGGAGCCCATGCCGTCGGACAATACAATACACGCAATGCCTTCCTCCGTAGTAAAATACCGGATACAGTCGCCGGAAACCATCTGTCCTTCCCGCGTGCGCGTGCCTACGCCGACGGTAATCCTATATGGCTCACGTTCCCGGAACAGCAGGCTGGAGCCGCCCGGTCCATGTATGGTTTCCGGTCCGGTCAGCCTCGTGCCCATGAGCGCGCCCAATCCGGACAAAAATCCCTCGCGGTTGCGCACGATACGTGTCACACACTCGCCTGACAGCTCAAAATGCAGCCTGCCGCGCCGATCCTTCCATGCCGCCGCTGTGCGCACTCTGCCAAACGCTTCTGCATACGTGCGCAGCTCGCGCTCCCGCGACGGCAGCGCCTCCGGTCCTGCGCGCATACTCTCTCCGACCTGCTTTAAAATACCGGTCACACCGGCATATTGCTGTGCGATCAGCCGCCGTCCGGCTTCATTCCTCCGCTGTGTCTGCCGCCGCTGGTACATCGCCTCCATTCCCTCGTTGACGGCGGTCACAAAATCCGAAAATCGCAGGCACTGTGCCGCAAAATGCCCCGGAAAATCATTTGTATTGACATGTCCGGTTCGCAGCAGCGGACCGGATATCGAATCCAGTGTGCGCAGCGTGGACAGCTTGTCCCGTTCCCAGCAGGATTCCCGCGCGCTGCACCGGCGGCATACGCGGTCGGCAGTGCGGTCAAACACCGCGCCCAGATCATTGTCCTCTTTATGCCTGCTTCCGCCGCCCGCCAGCGCGTGATACATTTCCGAAAATGCATCGGATGCCGCAGACGCATATTGATTTGCCAGGCGGCATACCCGTGCGGCATAATCCGTCGGTTCCGGACTGGGAGGCAGCAGCCTGTCCCGCAGCGCGCGCCACGAACGATCCGGCACCAGCACAAAGCAGACAGATGCCACAAAGCATTCATAGATACCGGACAGATATGATTCCTGTCCGCCCAACAGGTTTACCGCCGCGTGGGTCAACACAAATGCCACAGCAAAAATAACCCGTCCTGAGCGGGAGAAAAACCCCGCGATCATGCTGGAAACCGCGTAGATTGCAGCATAATACAGTCCTGCGCCGCCCGCCGCATCCATCGCAATGCCCAGTCCGACGCCGGAGGCCGCGCCATAGGAAAAGCCGCCCATATAACCGACACCCATAACAATCAGCAGCGCCGCAATGCGCGCCGGACAGATCAGATTCACAACCTGCAGCGGATATGCCGCCATCAGCACAGTCGCCGCAAGGACGAGCATACCGCCAAACCGCACGACCGGTGTCCTGCCCCTTGCGGTATCTATTGCCGCCTCATAGAAATAAGCAGCCCCTCCTGCCAGTATCAACCGGCACGCAAATAAAATACCGGACTGCCATTCCACCCCGTTGCCGATCAAAAAGATACATCCTGTTGCGCCGGATGCGGCTGCCGCACACACCGGAAAAAAGCAGCGGCTTGCTACAATACCCGCTCCCGAAAATACCGTTGCGGCTGTCAGCACAATAAGCGCCGCGCCCGCATATTCCACGCCCTCTGCGCCGGGATGCGCCAGCAGATAGCCTGCAAACGTTCCCATCACCGCGCTAAATCCATGTCCCGTGCGGCAGGCTGCGGCTGCAAACGCCACGCCAAACGGGGAACCAACGCCCGCTGCATCCGCGCAGGCAAGCACCGCCGCTGCCGCAAAATATAACAAAGGCATCCCGACCTTTGTCCCGCCGCGTCCTCTCTGCCGCTGTACGTTCCTCTTCTCGAGCATATGTATCTGCGCCTCCTGTTCCTTGCTTCCAGTATAGAGAAGTGTATGCGCAGATTCTGTCAGAAACACAGACTGACAGCGGGAAATAAAGATTATTTTTACCTGTTTTTACAGGGCAGACCGGATTGTTGCAGGCAGACAGAGATCTTCCGCTGACCTGTGACCCTGCCGCCGGACAAAAAAAAGA
>CAYNPX010000165.1:0-3568 GCA_964399205.1 uncultured Butyricicoccus sp. | reverse complement strand
ACAGCTGGATGACATTACTCGATGATGCGGAACTTGATTACGCCGTCGGTTGCCTTGAGCGCGGCCTTGGTTGCCTCGGACAGCTCGTCGTTTGTCTCCATGATGGTGTAAGCGACTTCGCCGCGCGGGCGGCTGCCCATGTTCTCAATGTTGACGCCGCCTTCCGCCAGGGAGGAGGACAGCTTTGCGATCAGATTCGGGCTGTTGCGGTGCATGATGCAGATACGGATGCTCGCCTCACGCGGAACCTTGAGGTTCGGGAAGTTGACGGAGTTGCGGATGGTGCCGTTTTCGAGGTAATCGATGACCTCCTCGGCGGCCATCTTTGCGCAGTTGTCCTCGCTCTCCGGTGTGGAAGCGCCCAGATGCGGCAGGCACAGCGCCTTCGGCTGCGCAAGCATCCGCTCGGACGCAAAGTCGCAGCAGTAAGCGGCGATCTTGCCGGATTCCAGACCCGCAATGATCGCGTCCTCATCGCACAGACCGTCGCGGGCAAAGTTCAGGATGCGCACGCCGTCCTTCATCATGCCGATGCCCTCGGCGCTGATGATGCCGCGGGTGGAATCCATCAGCGGGACATGCACGGTGATATAATCCGACGCGGTAAAGATCTCGTTGATATCGGCGGTGTATGTTACGCCGCGGCTGATTTTGAGCGCGGCATTGACGGACAGATACGGGTCATAGCCGATGACCTCCATGCCCAGCGCCATTGCGGCGTTGGCAACCAGCACACCGATCGCGCCCAGACCGATGACGCCCAGCGTCTTGCCGGAGATTTCCGGACCGGCGAAGTTGGACTTGCCCTTTTCCGCCATCGCGCCGATTTTATCGCCGTTTCCGGCCAGCGTCTGCACCCAGTTCGCACCGCCGACGATGTTGCGGGAGGACAGGAACAGCGCGCACAGTACCAGTTCCTTGACCGCGTTTGCGTTTGCGCCCGGTGTGTTGAACACAACGATGCCGTTTTCCGTGCAGCGGTCGAGCGGGATGTTGTTGACGCCCGCGCCCGCGCGCGCGATGCACTTCAGGTTTTTCGGAAATTCCAGATCGTGCAGCTTTGCGGAGCGGACCAGAATGGCGTCATAATCGACCGCATCCTCGGAGCAGGTGTACTTCTCCGGCGCGAGCAGACCGGTGCCTGCTTTGGAAATCTTGTTAAACAGCTTTATCTGATACATGAGTCAGTGTCTCCTTCAAAAGTACCGCCATGCCCGCGCGGAGGCGGACATGGCAGGAAAATGTAAAAATACAGGATTATTTGTTGTTGGCTTCAAAGCGCTGCATGAAGTCGATGAGGTATTCCACGCCCTCGACCGGCATCGCGTTGTAGATGGATGCGCGCATACCGCCGACCAGACGATGCCCCTTCAGGTTGGTCATACCGGCCTCGATGGACTCCTTGATGAACTTCTTATCCAGCTCGTCGTCGCCGGTGCGGAAGGTGACGTTCATGCGGGAACGGGAAGCCTTCTGCGCCGCGCCCTTGAACAGCGCGGACGAATCGAGGAAATCATACAGCATGGCGCTGCGCTTGTCGGCGAGCTTTGCCATGGCCTCTACGCCGCCCATCTGTTCGACCCACTCCGCGACCAGCTTCATCATATAGATGGTGTACGTAGGAGGTGTGTTGTACATGCTGTTCTTGTCTGCGGTCAGCTTGTAGTCGAGCAGAACCGGCATATTCTCGCGGTAATGCCCCAGCAGATCCTCGCGGATGATGACAACGGCCATGCCTGCCGGACCCATGTTCTTCTGTGCGCCAGCATAGATGACGCCGTATTTGGAGACATCGACCGGCTTGGACAGGATGTTGGAGGACATGTCGGCAACCATCGGCACGTCGCCGGTCTCCGGATCATAGTGCCATTCTGTGCCGAAGATGGTGTTGTTCGCGCAGAAATAGAAGTAATCTGCGGTCGGGTCGAGCGTCAGCTGCTCCTGTGTCGGGATCCAGGTAAAGTTATCCGCCTCGGAGGTCGCGGCGATCTGTACCGTGCCGAATTTCTTTGCTTCCTTCGCTGCGTTGCGCGCGAAGTTGCCGGTAACAGCGTAATCCGCCTTGCCGGTGACCATCAGGTTCAGCGGGATCGCGGAGAACTGCATGGTCGCGCCGCCCTGCATGAACAGGATCTTATAGTTATCCGGAATGTTCAGAATGCGGCGCAGGACATCCTGTGCGCCATTGATGATATCATCATAGTATTTGGATCGGTGGCTCATCTCCATGACAGACATGCCGGAGCCTTCGTAGTTAAGCATCTGCGCTGCGGCTTTTTCGAGAACCGGCAGCGGCATCATGGACGGTCCTGCCGAAAAGTTATAAATTCTTCCATCGGACATGAAATTGATACCTTCCTTTCTAACTGCGCGGGATCGCCGGCGGGACATCTTCCAACCCGCGCGGCATTTCCTCTATGGATAGGATTTACATTGTGTAAATGTGTGTATTTCTATTAAATCGCATTTGATAGGACGTTGTCAAGATGTTCGGCGTTTTTTCATCTGTCTGCTGTAATTCCGCATGGAGTTGGCGGATTTTTTGGTGATTTTGCAGGACGAAATGAAACCGCCTGCAAAACAGGGAAGAGGTCCATTCGTCCTCGATTTTCCGCCCCGCATGTGGTATCCCGTGAATAAAAAGAGGAAGGGCACACCGACAGACGGCGCGCCCTCCCGCTCGGAAGTTATTTTCAGAAATAACCGCCTTGGGTTAGCAGCTAAGGGCGGTTATTTCTTTATCTGAAACAGAGGAATGAGCATGATGCGCATAGCGCCAAAGACGCAACCATGCGGCGCTGCTTCAGCACATCCGGCAAAAACTGTGTGCGGAAACCGGCGCTTTTCTGCATGATATATCTTGTCGCATTGACGAAAAAAGCATATAATAAGAGAAATCGTGTAACGAACAGAAATACCGCTGTACTGGTATCAGGAGGATAGATCATGTTTGAATTTGTAAATGACAAGACGCTGGCAGAATATGAGGCATTCAATGCCGGACATCCGTATGGTCATTTTATGCAGTCCAGAAAATGGGCAAATCTGAAGGACAACTGGAAATGGGAGGCCATTGTGGTGCGCGGGAAGGACGGCAAAATCCGCGGCTCTCTGGCTGTGCTCATCCGCAACCTGCCGCATCTGCCGTGGACGCTGATGTACGGCTGCCGCGGTCCGGTCTGCGACCCGCACGACAGCGAGACAATGGAGCAGCTGATCGCGGGCGCGCGCATCCTGGCGAAGAAATATCATTCCTACGTCCTCAAGCTCGATCCGGACGTATCCATCGAGGACACCGAATTTATCGGTGAGCTGGAAAAGCTGGGCTTCAAAAACGCGACCGGCGACGGCAAGAACTTTGAGGGCATCCAGCCGAATTTCGTGTTCCGTCTGGACGTTTCCGAAATGAAGAACGAGAAGGTATTCACCGCGCCGGCGCCCGGTGAAGCGTTTGACGTCACGGTCGAGGACACACAGGGCGAGGCGGCGATCATGCACTTCAAGACGGATACCCGCACCAAGGTGCGCAAGGCGATCAAGCGCGGCGTCAAGATCAAGCTGTGCGGCA
>CAYNPX010000164.1:0-3618 GCA_964399205.1 uncultured Butyricicoccus sp. | reverse complement strand
TTAGGGTATCCATATCGTACTATATTTAACAGTGAAAGTCAAATAATCGGGGAATCTCCGAATCATTATCGGCGGTCGGACAGCGGATTATAAATCCGTCATTTTTGGCGACATGCGCGTCGACAAACTGAACTGCCCTCCCGCATTTGGGAGGGCAGTCAGATTGTAGAAAAAGTGAAATCTAAACGCATATGATGCAGGGATTTCGGCATGAGCTGTCAGCGTTAGCGGACAGCGGATTACAATCTCGTCATTTTTGACGACATGCGCGTCAAAAATGACACTTCTCAGCCCGGAAGTGTGCGAGCGAATGCGAGTGCGCGCACCGGGCTGCATAATCTCAACCAAATGCTTGCATTTGGTTGACAGCCTGGCGACCTTTGTCGACAGGCACACTGCCCTCCCGCATTCGGGAGGGCAGTGTGCTGTCAATCCTTCTTATTGAACAAATTCTTCATCTTTTCGCGGAACGAGCGGCGTTCCGGATGGTTCTGCGGCATATCGCTGTCCTCCAGCTTGCGCAGCAGCTCCTTCTGGCTGTCCGACAGGTTCTTCGGAACCTCCAGCGTCACCTTGACGAACTGGTCGCCGCGGCCGCGTCCGTTGACCGCCTGTATGCCCTTGCCGCGCATACGGAACACGGTGCCCGGCTGCGTGCCTGCCGGCATGGTATATTCCACCTTGCCGTCGATTGTCGGCACGATGAGCTTATCGCCGAGACAAGCCTGCGCATAGGAAATCGGCACCTCGCACCATACGTCAAAGCCATCGCGCTGGAACAGCGGATGCGGACGGATGGAAACGGTGACGATGACATCGCCTGCCGGACCGCCGTTGAGACCGGCGCCGCCCTGTCCGCGCAGCGCTACGCTCTGTCCGTCGTCGATGCCAGCCGGAATCTTGACGCTCAGCCTGCGGCTGCGGCGTTCCTGACCGGTGCCGTGGCAGTTCCTGCACGGCTTTTTGATGATCTTGCCGGTACCGCGGCAGTTCGGGCACGCGCCGCTGGACGAAAACGTACCAAACGGCGTGCGCTGGGTCTGCTGTACCGTACCGGTGCCATGGCAATTGGGGCACGTCTCCGGTGTATAGCCCTTTTCCGCGCCGCTGCCGCCGCATTCCGGACAGGTCTCCACGCGGTCAACCATGATCTCCTTCTCACAGCCGAATGCCGCTTCTTCAAAGCTCAGCATGACCGAACGGCGGATTGATTCGCCCTGCCGCGGTGCGTTGGCACGGTTCTGCCGCGTGCTGCCGCTGAAGCCGCTGAAGCCGCCGCCAAAGAAGCTGTCGAAAATATCTCCAACATCGCCGAAGCCGCCGCTGAAGCCGTTGAAACCGCCCTGCCCCGCGCCGTAGTTCGGATCTACGCCCGCAAAGCCGAACTGGTCATAACGCGCGCGTTTTTCCTTGTCTGACAGAACTTCATTCGCCTCGCTTGCTTCCTTGAACTTTTCTGCCGCTTCGGGATTGTCTTTATTCAAATCAGGATGATACTTTTTTGCCAGCTTGCGGTACGCCTTTTTGATCTCATCCTCTGTCGCACCCTTGCTGACGCCAAGCACCTCATAATAATCTCTTTTATCAGCCATATGCTATGACCCTCCTGCATGTAGCGGCGGACTGCCCGCGGCAGCGCCGCCAATTCAACGTATCGAAACAAAAATCCTTCGATGGATAAACAGCCAGCAAGGCAGGCCGCTGTCCGACCTGCCTGCCGTTGTATTCTGGTATGTCAATTACTTATCGTCGGATACGTCCTTGAAGTCGGCGTCGTAGTACTGGTCGCCGCCGTTTGTGCCGGTCGAACCGCCCTGTGCGCCGCCCGCAAAGTTGTTCGGGTCAAAGCCCTGTGCGCCGCCCTGCGGATTTGCCTGCTGATACAGCTTTGCGGAAACCTCCTGGAACTTCGCGGTCAGCGCGTCAGACGCCGCCTTGATCGCGTTGGTATCCGTGCCCTTGAGCGCGTCGCGCACCTTGGCGATTTCCGCCTCCACTGCGGACTTGTCAGCTGCGTCCAGCTTGTCGCCCAGATCGGACAGCGTGTTCTCGCACTGGAATGCCAGCTGCTCCGCGTTGTTGCGGATCTCAACCTCTTCCTTGCGCTTCTTGTCCTCCTCCGCGAACCGCTCCGCGTCCTGAACCGCCTTGTTGATCTCGTCGTCGGACAGGTTGGTGGATGCGGTGATGGTGATCTTCTGCTCCTTGCCGGTACCCAGATCCTTCGCGGATACGTTTACGATGCCGTTTGCGTCGATATCGAACGTAACCTCGATCTGCGGGACACCGCGGCGTGCCGGTGCGATGCCGTCCAGATTGAAGCGGCCCAGTGTCTTGTTGTCCGCTGCCATCTCGCGCTCGCCCTGCAAAACATGAATCTCAACAGACGGCTGATTGTCCGCCGCAGTGGAGAAGATCTGGCTCTTCTTGGTCGGGATGGTGGTGTTGCGGTCGATCAGTCTGGTGCATACGCCGCCGAGCGTTTCGATGCCCAGAGACAGCGGCGTTACATCGAGCAGCAGGACATCCTTGACTTCGCCGCCGAGGACGCCGCCCTGGATTGCCGCGCCAACCGCAACGCATTCGTCCGGATTGATGCCCTTGAACGCATCCTTGCCGGTGATCTTCTTTACCGCTTCCTGTACGGCCGGAACACGGGTGGAGCCGCCGACCAGCAGGATCTTGGACAGGTCGTTCGCGGACAGACCCGCGTCACTCATCGCCTGATTGACCGGACCCATTGTGGATTCTACCAGATCGTGCGTCAGTTCATTGAACTTCGCACGGGTCAGCGTCAGCTCCAGATGCTTCGGACCGGTTGCGTCCGCAGTGATATACGGCTGGGAAATGGTGGTGGTTGTCACGCCGGAAAGCTCGATCTTTGCCTTCTCCGCCGCTTCCTTCAGGCGCTGCATTGCCATCTTGTCGCCGCGCAGGTCGATGCCGTTGGACTTCTGGAACTCCGTTGCCATCCAGTCGATGATGCGCTGGTCAAAGTCGTCGCCGCCCAGATGGTTGTTGCCTGCGGTCGCCAGAACCTCCAGAACGCCGTCACCGATTTCCAGAATGGAAACATCGAATGTGCCGCCGCCCAGGTCATAGACCATGACCTTCTGCTCGGATTCCTTGTCGATGCCGTAAGCCAGCGCCGCCGCGGTCGGCTCGTTGATGATACGCTGTACATTCAGACCGGCGATCTTGCCCGCGTCCTTGGTCGCCTGACGCTGCGCGTCGGTGAAGTATGCCGGAACCGTGATAACCGCGTCGGTTACGGTAGAGCCGATATATGCCTCCGCGTCCGTCTTCAGCTTTTGCAGGATCATCGCGGAAACCTCCTGCGGGGAATACTTCTTATTGTCGATGGTTACGCGATAATCCGAACCCATATGACGCTTGATTGAAATAATGGTGCGCTCCGCATTGGTGACGGCCTGGTTCTTTGCGGTCTGACCGACAATGCGCTCACCCTGCTTGTTAAACGCTACAACAGACGGTGTAGTACGTGCGCCTTCGCTGTTCGGGATAACGACGGCTTCGCCGCCCTCCATAACTGCTACGCACGAATTGGTTGTACCCAAGTCAATACCGATAATCTTACCCATGATAAATTCCTCCTAT
>CAYNPX010000163.1:0-3681 GCA_964399205.1 uncultured Butyricicoccus sp. | reverse complement strand
CGAATCTGCGGACCGATCACAGCTGCAATCACCATCTTCGCCAGATCACCCGGAATGAACGGCAAAACGCCTGCTGCCAGTGCGGCGGAAAAGCTCATACTTGCCTGAAATGCCAGCCATGCCGTGCCGAACGCATAGCACACGATCGTGCCCAGTACCATACCGATAAAGCTCGGCACGAGTTTGCACTGAAATGTATCAATGCACCAGCCGCACAGCAGCGCCATAAAGATCATGCCGACCAGATAACCGCCCGTCGGACCAAACAGCTTGCCTACGCCGCCGGCAAAACCGGAAAATACCGGAACGCCGACCAGACCGATGAGCAGATATGCAATATAGCTGATCGTGCCGCGCTTCCAGCCGAGTACGTAAACCGCCAGATATACGGCAAAAGTGGTAAGAGATATCGGGACAATACCGATCGGCACGGAAAGCGGACCAAGAATACAGGTTACAGCCGCCATGACAGCGATCAGTGCCATTTCCTGTACATTTGTTTTTTTCTTTTGTTCCATTTCATTTCACCTGCAATATAAAAATCCTGATTCATTGAACCAAGATTAGTATACACGCAGCGCAGCGCATTGTCAACCATTTTCTTTTTTATGGTTGACAATGTTTTTTTCTGCCGCAGCGCGGCGGAATTGCTTGGGCGTACAGCCCACATGCTCACGAAAGGAACGGATAAAATTGGTCGTGCTATGAAAGCCGCATTCCTCCGCAATGCGCTCCACCGATTTCTGCGATACCGATAGCAGCTGCTGCGCCATCGTAATGCGCAGATTTACCAAATACGCGTGCGGCGACATGAATGTACATCTGCGGAACAGACGGCTGAAATAATATTCACTCAGATTAACCTGATCGGCTATCTGCTCAATAGACAGTTTTTCAGAAAAATGATGCTCCATATATGCAATCGCCTGCAATACAGCAGCATTTTGAACAGATTCATTCCGCCCGTCCTGCGCGGCAAGCTCCGCCAGGATGCGATACAGCTGCGCGGAAATACGGTGCTCATCATAAGTCTCATCCGTAACCAACGCAAAAATGCTCTGGACGGCGCTTTGGACTTCCACGGAGCACACCGGTCGAATAAAATACCCCTTCTCGCCCGCAAGCAAACGGTAATACTCCTCACTGCTGCCGCCGCGAAAATAAATATATCGGAAAGAAACGCCTTCTACTGCGCCATAGGTATGCGGCAGGCGGCAGTCCAGCAGGATCAACTCGCCGGCGTGTACCTCAAATTCCGCGCCATTATATTGAAAGTACATGCCGCCGCTGTCCACGACAGCAAGCATAAAATAATCCAAACAATTCTGACGAACCACATAGGTATGATCGCAAAAATACTGTCCAACATACGATGCATAAAGCAGAGCGGTTCGTGCAAATTCTGACGGGAGATGTAAAAAAACCTTGGACGGCGGCAATATACCGCCATTGTCCATACCCCCGTTTTTGTCATGTAAATCGGCTGAAAATGCCGTGTCCTCATAATTCCTCATGCTGATATCATACCATGCGGCGGTTTTTCTGTAAACCCCTTCCGGCTAAAAATATTCCATATTCTGGATATTATGGTCCGGCCGACCTGCATATACGGAAAACAGGAGTTATTTTCCCTGTGCGCGATGCTGTAAAAATGCTGTTAAAAAGTTTTTCGCAAGGCTCTTCGGCACAATTTCTTCCTCCGCCCGATCCAGCGGTACCCATGCCGCACGGTCAACCTCGTCGGTCATACCGCTCAGATCCTCGCTGTCTGCAATGCAGGAAAAATTCAACATCAGTGTGTTGCTCGGCTCAAAAAAGCGGCTCTGCTGGAATGTGATATCATGCACATCCAGACCGATCTCCTCCTTCACCTCTCGTGCAACAGCGCGCTCCGCCTGCTCCCCGCGGTTGATATAACCTGCAACAAGGATGTTCCGTGTTCTTCCGTACTGTTGAATGAGCAGCACATGCGTTTGCGCCGGATTCAGAACCTCCATGCTGACAGCGGTATTGTAGATCGGAAACCGAAACTGCTGACAATGCGGGCAATACGGAATCATGCCCTCACGTTCCAGATATTTCTCCGTCAGCTTTGCGCCGCACTCGTAACAAAATTTCATTTTCCTGCTCCTTTATCTTAAAACTGTATCGTTTTCTTTCTTCAGGGTGACGCCGCAGCCTGACCGAATCAGCGGTTCCCCAGATATATTATACCCGGATATCTCCGTCTTGCAACCGCTTTTTATTCGCAGTATACTGATAGCAGAACATTTGGGAGGTCTTTCTCTATGGATCAGATCGAACAGCATATCTGTGATACAATTGATATACATACGCATGACTTAATTGCATTTGCGGAGGATATCTACGCCCATGCTGAGACTGGATACAGCGAATATCGCACCGCGCAATGCGTTGCAAACTGGCTGGAACAGCGCTGCGGTCTAAAAGCGCAAACCGGTCTGGCGAACACGGGTGTCCGTGCGCAGCTGGGCAAGTCCCACCCGTCCGTCTGCCTGATCGGTGAGCTGGACGGCATCCGTTCACCGGAGCATCCGTTTGCTGTGCCGGAAACCGGTATGTCCCACGCCTGCGGACATCATATGCAGCTTGCAGCTCTTGCAGGCGCAGCGTTGGCACTGAGCACACCGGAAATCGCTGCGGTTCTGGGCGGCAGCGCGGTCTTTTTTGCCGTTCCGTGCGAAGAGCACATCCCGATGAACCGTCTTGCCCGGCTTCGCGCACAGGGCATCGCTTCCCGATGCGGCGGCAAGCCGGAACTGCTGCTCACCGGCGGCTTTGACGGAATTGACGCGGCTATTACCACCCACGCGCACATGGTGCCATGTGACAGCGATTTTCTGCTCGGCAGCAATTCTACCAGCGGCTTCCTGTCCAAGTTCATCCGCATCAGGGGCCGCGCTTCCCACACGGCGATTGCGCCGGAAAAAGGAATCAACGCTCTGGATGTCGTGACGCTCGCACGCAGTGCCATCGGTATGCTGCGCAGCACGCTGCGCGATGCGGATTGTGTCCGTATCGGTGAAGTCATGCAAATGGGCAGCTCTGCCGTCAATGTTGTCCCGCATGAAGTCACAGTTGATCTACAGGTGCGGGCGAAAACATGGGACGCGCTGCTGGATGCGGATAAAAAGATCGACCGCGCTTACCGCGCCGCGGCATATGCATTCGGCGCGGAAATCGAAATTACGGATGATATGGGATATTTGCCGGTCATTCCCGAGGCGCCGTGTCCGGCGCTGGTGCAGGCGGCGCAGCTGCTGTCTGATCAGGCAACCTATGAACCGGTCGATTTTTCCGTACACAACGCCGCTTCTACCGATGTCGGGGACCTGTCCCACCGTATGCCGGTCGTCAACTTTACCTTTTCCGGCTTTTCCGGCACACTGCACGGCGCGGATTTTTGTATCACTGATAAGGAAAAAGCATATATCCTGCCCGCAAAGCTCGCGGCATTGACCATGTACCGCCTTCTAAAGGATAACGCAGTACAGGCACGCGCACTGGTTCAGCAGCACCAGCCGCAAATGACCGCAGAAGAATACCGTGTCTATGCTTCAAAATTTGACAGTGGGTTTATCGGTGAGCCGTCGCCATTTTGACGTATATCGCAAAACGCATCCGAAAACACAGGCCTGCTATGGAAATATTCCGCAGCAG
>CAYNPX010000162.1:0-3741 GCA_964399205.1 uncultured Butyricicoccus sp. | reverse complement strand
GTCCGTACCCATGAAGCCGCGCAGCGCTTCCGGTACAGTGACAGAGCCGTCCGCGTTCTGATAGTTCTCCAGAATTGCCGCGACGGTACGTCCGACCGCTACGCCGGAGCCATTGAGCGTATGCGCATACTGCGGCTTGCCCTTCGCATCACGGCAACGGATATTGGCGCGGCGCGCCTGATAATCCAGAAAGTTCGAGCAGGAAGAGATCTCGACATATCTGCCATAGGACGGCATCCATACCTCGATATCATAGGTGCACGCGGAACTGAAGCCGATATCGCCCGTGCACAAAATGACGACACGGTACGGCAGACCCAGACCCTGTAAAACACGTTCCGCCTCATTGGTCAGGTTTTCGAGCTGGTTCCACGAATCCTCCGGCGCGGTAAAGTTGACAAGCTCGACCTTGTTGAACTGATGCTGACGGATCAGACCGCGCGCGTCGCGTCCTGCCGCGCCTGCCTCGCCGCGGAAGCAGGCGGAATATGCCGCGTACCGTACCGGCAGCTGTTCCGCCGGAATGATATCATCGCGGTACATATTGGTGACCGGAACCTCCGCGGTCGGGATGAGATACTGGTCGGTATTTTCCAGATGGTACATATCCTCCGCAAACTTCGGAAGCTGACCGGTGCCGGTCATGGAAGCCGCATTTGCAATAAACGGCGGCAGAATCTCCGTATATCCGTTTTCCGTATGCGTATTGAGGAAATAGTTGATGACCGCGCGTTCCAGCCGCGCGCCCATGCCCTTATAGAAATGGAACCGGCTGCCGGTGACCTTTGCCGCCGTCTCCGGATCAAGGATGCCCAGATCCTTACCGATGTCCCAATGTGCCTTCGGTGCAAAATCAAACTGCTTCGGTTCGCTCCAGCGGCGCAGCTCCGGATTGCACGTATCGTCCAGTCCCTCCGGCACCTGATCCGCCGGTACATTCGGGATGGTCAGCAGCGTGTCATGCAGCTCCGCCTCAACAGCAAGGCGATCCGCGTCCAGTTGCTTGATTTCCTGGCTCAGCTGCTTCATTTCCGCCAGCAGCGCGGAGACATCCTCGCCTGCCTTTTTCCGTTTCGGGATGGACTTGGATACTTTATTCTGCTCTGCCTTCATGGACTCGACCTTGCCGATGATATTGCGGCGCTTTTCATCCAGCGCGAGCACAGCGTCGATCTCCGCATCGTAGCTCTTGCCGCGCATTGCCAGACGGGTCTTGCATTTTTCTACATTTTCACGGATAAATTTTACATCTAACACGGTTTCCTATTCCTTTCTGTTCTGCTCGGCGGGATACGCGATCCCGCCGATGAAATTTGCGTATTGAACCCCGGTATTTAAAATCCCAGTTCCTCACAGATGTCCGAATATTCCTGTGCGGCATCTCCGGTGAGCGGCGCCTTTGTGCTGTCGGTCAGCACAGCGCGTGTATAGACGTTGTCCATACTTCTGATAATGCTCCTCGCCTGCTGCATGTCCTCGTCCTGTACGGCCTTCTCCAGCTGCCACAGGCTGTTCAGTGCATCTGCGTTCTTTTCCTGTTCTTCTACGGTCTGCTGCAGCGTTTCATTTTCCTGCTGGATTTCTTCCATCTGTTCCTGCAGCGCGTCCATTTTCGCCTGCAGCTGGTCGGCACGCGCCTTTGCGCCGGCGGCGGCGTCTGTCTGCTGGGTCAGCTGCGTGCCGAGATCCTCCAGCTGACGGTTCGCATGTGCCTGCATGACATAACTGAGCAGGATCAGACCGAGCGCCACACAGAACAGACCGACAATATAAAACACAAATATTTTTCGGCTCTTCTGCCGGCTGCGGTCGATGGACACGGCTTCCTCATAGATCTTGATGTCCTCTTCCTGCTTTTTGTTTTCTTTGTTCATACAAGTCCTCCATCAAAGGATCACGGCAGCCAGTGCGTTTACCAGCCGTTCCAGATCATCATCACCGTAATATTCCAGTGTGAGCTTGCCTTTGTTCTTCTTATGATCGATGCGCACCCGACGCCCCAACGCGCCCTCCAGCCTGCGCTGTATTTCCGCGTAATAATCCGGCTGGAACGCCTTCGGCTGTGCCGGCTGCTCTGTGTCCGGCTGCGGCTGATTGAGTTTCTTGACATATGCCTCCGCCTGGCGCACGGACATGCCCGCCTCGGTCATCGTCCTGGCTGCGGCGAGCCGTTTTCCGGTATCCTGCACGGCGAGTACAGCGCGCGCGTGCCCGCTGGACAACGTGCCCTCCGCCACCATGCGGCGGACATCTTCATCCAATGACAGCAGCCGCAGGCTGTTTGCAACGGCGGAACGCGACCGTCCCACCCGCTCCGCAACGGTTTCCTGCTTCATGCCAAACTGGTCGATGAGCGCCCGATAGCCCTCCGCTTCTTCCATCGGATTGAGATCCTCGCGCTGCAGATTTTCGATGAGCGCCAGCTCCATCATGGTCTGTTCGTCCGCGTCAATGACCATTGCCGGAATGGTGTCCAGTCCGGCTCTGCGCGCGGCACGCCAGCGGCGCTCACCCGCAACAATCTGATAATACCCGTTATCGCCCTGCCGGACGGTAATGGGCGCGAGCACGCCATGAATACGGATGCTGTTTTCCAGTTCCTGCAAGGCGGCCTCATCAAAGCTGCGGCGCGGCTGCGCACGGTTTGGTTCAATGCGGCGCAGCGGGATATTGCGGAAGCCGTTTTTCGGACGAACCGGCTCCGCGCTCGTCGGCGGGATCGCCGGATCAAGGTTTTCGTCCCCGAACAGCGCGGAAAGTCCGCGCCCCAAACTTTTATTTGCCATCGGCTTCTCCTTCCTTATGCGTCATTCCTGCGCAAAAATTCCTGCGCCAGCGCCATATATGCTTCTGCGCCGCGGCAATAGCGGTCATATGCAGTGATCGGTTCCCCGTGGCTCGGCGCCTCCGACAGGCGCACATTGCGCGGTACAACCGTCGCAAATACCTTCTTGCCAAAATGACGCTTGACTTCCTCCACAACCTGAATGGACAGATTGGTTCTGCCGTCAAACATGGTCAGCAAAACGCCTTCCATTTTAATGCCGCGATTCATGCTGCGCTGTATCGCGCGTACCGTCGTCATTAACTGCGTCAGACCTTCCAGCGCGTAATACTCGCACTGGAGCGGAACCAGAAAAGAATCCGCCGCGCACAGTGAATTGATCGTCAGCAATCCGAGCGACGGCGGACAATCAATAAAGATGAAATCATACTCCTCGCGGATCTGATCGAGTACCATTTTCAGGCGATATTCACGATGATCCAGTTCAATCAGATCAATTTCAGCGCCGGCCAGATTGACATTCGCGCCGATGACATCAACCCACTTTGTCCTGATAATTCCTTCCTCTATCGGAGCATCGCAAACAGTAAGCTCATACACACTGGTCTTTAGGGAACGCGGATCAATACCAAAACCGGAAGTCGCATTGCCCTGCGGATCGAAATCGCACACGAGAACTTTTTTGCCCTGCTCCGCCAGTGCGGCAGCAAGATTGACAGCGGTAGTCGTTTTGCCAACACCGCCCTTTTGATTTGCAAACGCAATGATTTTTCCCATACGTGGTTTCCTTTCCGGAAAATAAAGGATCGATTCATGAAAAGAACCGAATGCATTGTTTTCAGAATCGCTGTTCATTTCCGCATCTATTATACCACTTTGTTTCACGTGAAACAACTGTTTTGCGCATTCGTTTTGCGGATTATTTGTGGATATTTTGTGATGTTTCACGTGAAACA
>CAYNPX010000161.1:0-3741 GCA_964399205.1 uncultured Butyricicoccus sp. | reverse complement strand
CGCGCACCGGGCTGCATCATCTCAACCAAATGCTTGCATTTGGTTGACAGGCTAAGCCGGTCTGCATACCGCAGACCGGCTGTCTCATCCCAAAGCTCTCACTTATGAAGCGTCCCTTATTTTGTCGGGTAATTGGCTGCATGGAGCAGCGTGATGCCTGAACTGTTGCGTCCTGCCCACGCGCCATATTTGACATAGCGGACGCTGACCTGATTCGATGCTACCCAGTTTGCATCATATACGGTAAAGCCTGTCTCATCGCTGGAAACAAACACCATCGTATGCATTTTCGGCGTATTCATCTGAAGGATATCGCCCGGCTTCGCCTTGCTGATCAGATTCTTTATATTTGCTGCCGAATATGAGCTGGACTTCGCTGTGATGGTATACAGCGCAGCGTCTGTGCTGCTTTTCGGACTGCCGTCATAACTCCAGCAGGCTACTTCGCCATACATACGGTAAAATACCTCTCTGCCAAAGCCCATACACTGCTTTGCGCCGGCAAAAGAATAGCTGCTGCCCAGCTTCTTGCCGTTCGGATATACCGTCATGATAGATGCCAGCTTTTCCGACGCCATCTGGATATCCTCCTGATTGGAGTTGAGCGTCCACTGCTGATTCGCAGCGCCGGTGTATGCGCTCAGGCGTACATCGCCGTTTACCGCGGTCAGCGCAACATCCGCATTGGATGCCAGACGGATCACATAAACGCCCGAGGATATCTCTTCTGCCGCGAAGTTCTGGCATTCAGAACCGTTTTCTGTCCACATGATCGCGTCTGCGCCATCTGTCGGATTTGTATCCAGCACGAGAGAATGGTTGTTGGAGCTTGCGATACGGAAGCTGCCGTCCGCGTTGCCCAAAATCGTAAACATCTGATTGGAACTGTTTACATCCGCCGACATGACAACATCCGCCTGTCTGGTAGTCGTGGTAGACATAATCAGATTTGTGCTCAGATTATGCAGCTCATAGCTGCCCTTCGGCATAGCGTCACATACCGCAGCTGTTGTCTGATTGTTTTTCGCCGGCGCGGTATATGCCGTTCCATAGGACAGTTCTTCTTCCTGTGCCTGCTGCTGCGTAATTTTACCCAACGCGATCAGCTTGTCCGCCAATGTGCTTTCGCTATTGTTCATGCGTGCGCTCAGCGCGAGATATGATATCTCCATGATCTCCTGACGGCGGAATGTTTTTGTCCAGCGATCCGCCTGCTCCTGCGTGCACAGTCCGATCTGTATCGCTTTTTGGATGGACTCTGTCCAGTCAAAATCTGTGTATCCCAGTGCGCGCAATACAAATGTCATATATTGCTCTGCCGTAATGGTGTCCGCCGCGCCAAATTTCTTCTGGCTGACACCGCTCGTGTAGTGCTTGTACACACCATAGCCTGCAAAATTGTCAAACCAATCCGCAACATCGGTAAACGGATGGGAATAATGCACCGCAGTTGCGGCGTCCCTTTCTCCCAGCAACGAGAGGAACAGCGTAAAGCCCTCCTGACGGGTGCCGGTCTTTTCCAGCATGAGATCGCCATTTTCATCGCCGTTGACCAGTCCCAGACGCTGGAGCGCATAGCCGCTTATAGATAAATCCGCTTCATTTTTTGCCGCATTCTCAAAAACATTCCACAGGATAGATGTATCATTATCTGTATCGTATGCCAACGCCGGTGCGCCGGCGGATGCCAGCATGACGCCGCTCAGCACGGCAGAAAGTATTCTTTTTTTATGATATCGCAAGTGAAACTGCACCATATGTCCTCCTTTACTTCTCATTGTGTTTATAGTATATCATAAAAAAAGTGCTTTGTGTTACCAAATTGTAATTTTTGTAATCTTTCTGTTATTTTTACAAAATCTCATTTCCACTTTCATCTAATTTGCACAAATATTTTGTATATAATTTAACAATGTTCACACAAGCAAGCGATACAAGGCAAATTCCGCCGTGCAAAATCTGTCGAAAAAGGGGTTTCTTCCTGCATCGAAATCCAGTATAATATAGACAGGAATGAATTTTAACGCACCAAAGGAGGGTCTTTGTGAGTGTAATAGACGTCAGCGGCCTGACCTGTGATTACGGACGGGGTCGCGGTGTATTTGATTTAAATTTTACCGTAGAAGCCGGTGAAGTGTTTGGATTTCTCGGACCGAACGCCTCCGGCAAAACTACAACGATCCGGCATCTGATGGGCTTCGCCCGTGCCCAATCCGGCTCCTGCCAGATCGAAGGGCGTGACTGCTTCCAGTCTGCCGCTGTCATTCAGGAAACGCTGGGTTATCTGCCCGGGGATGTCAGCATGTTTCAGGATCTGACCGGTCGTGGATTTCTGTCCTTCATGACGAAATACCGCGGCATGAAAACGAAAGGGCGTACAAAGGAACTGATCGACCGGTTTGAGCTGGATGTGCGCCAGCCCATCCGGCGCATGTCCAAAGGCGCCAAACAAAAACTGGCGCTGGTCTGCGCATTCATGCATGACCCAAATATCCTGATTCTGGACGAGCCGACAGCCAGCCTTGATCTGCTGATGCAGCACGCATTTATCGACCTGCTGCTGGAGGAAAAGAAAAGGGGAAAGACCATTCTGATGGCATCTCATCGGTTCAGCGAGGTAGAAAAGACCTGCGACCGCATCGGTATCCTGAAAAACGGCAGACTAAAAACAGTCTCCTCGCTGGAAGAGCTGCGACAGACAGAGCGGCGCGTTTACATCATCACACTGGAAAACGAGGAAGCGGCGCAGGCGCTGCAGCATGAAAATATCAATGTGATCGAGGCGGAGGGGCGGATACTAAAGGTTGCTGTCTACCGCAATCTGCGCAGCCTGCTCTCTATCCTCATTAACTATCCCGTGGCTGCGATCGACAACGTCGGTCAAAGCCTCGAAGAGATTTTCCTGCATTATTATGGAGGTGAGGACGAATGAATGCGACCCTTTTCCGGTACAGCTATAAGCGTGCCTTTCCGCTGTGGCTGGTGTTTACCGTTCTGATGAGCCTGTATGCCTTTGGCGTTGTGCGTATGTATGACCCGATTGCCGGCGCCGCACTGCAGGCGCTGGCGCAGTCCCTGCCGCAGGCGATGACACTTCTCGGCATGGCGGACTACGGAAACACATTTACCGCTTTTATCGTCAACTACCTGTACGGTATGCTCATGCTTGCGCTGCCGATGATGTTCACTGTCCTTCTGTCCGTGCGATTGGTTGCACAGCCGGTGTCCCGTGGTACGATGGCGTATCTGCTTGCCTCCCCGAACTCCCGCAAGTGTGTCACTGCCACGCAGCGCAACGTACTGATCCTTGATTTGTTCCTGATGCTTGCAGTGTGCTGCGCTGTGACCATCGCCCTGTGCGAATACTTCTATCCGGGTCTGCTGGCAATCAGGCATTTCCTTCTGCTGACCGCGTGCGTGTTCGCGCTGCAGCTCGCCTTCGCCGGTATGTGCTTCTTCTTTTCCTGCAAATGCAACAGCACCGGAAGCGCTCTGACCATCAGTGCGGCGGCATGTATCCTGTTCTATATCATCCGTCTGCTGGCAAATCTTGGCGGTCCGCTGGCTTTCCTGCGATACGCAACACCGTATACGCTGCTCGATCCTGTCGGCATCCTGCAAAGCGACCTGCGCGCCTGCCTGCTGCCGCTCGTGCTGCTGGTGATTGCCGTCATCCTGTTCGCGCTTGCAAGCCGGATCTTCCGCAAGCGCACACTGCCGTTCTAGGCGCCATTGAAACAA
>CAYNPX010000160.1:0-3745 GCA_964399205.1 uncultured Butyricicoccus sp. | reverse complement strand
ATTTTTCTTATCTTCTATGCGGGATGCTGAGAAAGACATGCTGCCAGATGGTGAAGCCGGCGGCGAGTGCGCCCGCCTGCCGGAGCATGACCGCTTTTGATGTAAGTAAAAAGGCCGGAACCAGATCGAACGACAGGGGCAGACTGTTCAGCAGAGGAGCGAGATAAGGCGCCAATGCCAGATACAGCCCGGGGAGCGCGACAAACAGGACGTTCATCCAGCCGGTGCCCCAGCGGGAAAGCTGCGCGAGGAATGCGCCGCAAAATGCGCTCATCAGCAGAGTGACGACCACGCCGCCGGAAGAACCGAGGACAGAGGTTGCAGCATAACCGACGGCAGGTACGATGCAATACAATGCATCCCATATCAATAAACGGAAGAACCGCATGGGAATAGACTCCTTTCCACCGTGTTTTCTCTCAGTATACCGTTGCGCGCGGAAAAAAGCAAGTCCGCGTCGAAATGTTCCGTGAAAAACATAAAACCAGAAATGTTCTGATAAAAAACGCGGAAAATAGTACGACTTTCGGTCAGAATGTGCTATACTGAAGGAAGTATCACGGCGGTTGCCCATATAGGAGTAATTACTTATGTATGAACGAATTGTTTTGCCGAACGGTGTGCGTGTCGTCACTGAGCCGATTGCCGGTGTACGTTCCGTTTCGGTCGGCATCTGGGTGCTGAACGGTTCCCGATATGAACCGGATGGATTGAGCGGCATCTCTCATTTTATTGAGCACATGATTTTTAAAGGGACAGAACAGCGTTCTGCACAGCACATTGCCATTGCAATGGATGCCATCGGCGGACAATACAATGCTTTTACCACAAAGGAATGCACCTGCTTTTATCTGCGGACGCTGGACAAGCATTTACAGACCGGCGCGGAGATCCTGGCGGATATGTTCCTGCATTCCAAATTTGCGCAGCGGGATATTGATCTGGAACGCGGCGTTGTGCTGGAAGAAATTGATATGTATGAGGACTCGCCGGAGGACGTGGCAACGGAAAAGATTTTTGAAGCCTGTTTTGCGGATTCCTCGTTGGGTCGGCCGATTCTGGGGCGTGAGGAAACGCTGCTGTCCATGACGGGAGACACGCTGCATGAATATATGGCAAAATATTATCATCCGGCGGATACCGTCGTAGCCGTGGCAGGCTCGTATACACAGGAGGATATTACATTTATTTGCAGTCTGTTTTCCGGTATGCGGGGAGAAGGACATAATGTCATCCAGCCTGCCAGCTATACGCCGAGCATAGTTGTTCGCCCGAAGGAGATCGAGCAGAATCATATCTGCATCGGCTTCCCGAGCATCCCCATGCGTTCCGAGAGCCGGTATGTCAATGCGCTGATGGGCGCGATTCTGGGCGGCGGTATGGCTTCGCGTCTGTTCCAGACCATCCGTGAGAAAAACGGCCTGTGTTATTCCATTTATACATTCAATACATCACATGAGGACACCGGTATCTTTGGCATTTATACGGCACTGGGCAGGGAAACGGAAGAAAAGGCGATCCGTCTCATCCGCGAGGAATGCCTGCGCCTGGCACAGGAGGGACCGGACCGGTCGGAGCTGCGCCGCTGCCGGGAACAGGCAAAGACCAATATGCTGCTCGGCATGGAGAGCACCTCCGGCAGAATGAATCAGCTGGGCAGAAGCGAAATGTTCTTTGGGCATTCGCCTGAGATGGAAGAAATCATGGAAAAATATGACGCGGTTACAGCGGAGGATATCGCAAAGCTGGCACAGCAGTTCTTTGATTTTGACCAGGCTTCGCTGTGCGCGGTCGGACGGGTCAGCGACGCGGATCGGTATACGGAATTATTGCGAGGATAGGGCAAGATGCGCTGCGAAACAGAGGATATGGGAAGGAAATGCCGCACCTCTGTTTTCAGCGCAGATTTTTCTTTTTGGAGCGTGATAGAATGAAACAATATATGATGGCAATAGACGCCGGAACAACGAGCGCACGGTGCATCCTGTTCGACCGGCAGGGAAAACCGTGCGCTGTGGCGCAGCGGGAATTGCATCCCGGCTATCCGCAGGAAGGCTGGGTGGAGCAGGACGCAATGGAGATCTGGTCGGCACAGCTTGCGGTGTGCCGCGAGGCAATGGAACAATTACAGCTGCGCCCGGAACAGGTTGCGGCAATTGGCATTACCAATCAGCGGGAAACCACCATTGTCTGGGAGAAAAGCACCGGACAGCCGGTCGCACCGGCGATCGTCTGGCAGTGCCGACGGACAGCCGCAGACGCAGAAAAATTGCGCGCAAGCATGGGAAAGCAGTTACAGGAAAAGACCGGACTGATTGTGGACGCCTATTTCTCCGCGACCAAGCTGCGCTGGATATTGCAGCACATACCGGATGCCGACCGCCGCGCACGGCAGGGGGAATTGCTGTTTGGCACGGTGGACAGCTGGCTCATCTGGAACCTGACCGAAGGACGCTGTCATGTGACCGATGTCACCAACGCGGCAAGAACCATGCTGTTCGATATCCATGCGTGCAGATGGGATGCGGATATCCTGCGTGAGCTGGATATTCCGGCGTGTATGCTGCCGGAGGTCGTGCCCTCCAGCGGAGTCGTCGGGGAAACCGCGCTGTTTGGCGGCAGCATTCCGATTGCGGGCATTGCCGGCGACCAGCAGGCGGCGCTGTTTGGACAGACCTGTTTTCAGTCCGGCGACGCAAAAAATACATATGGTACGGGCTGTTTTCTGCTGATGAATACCGGCAATCAGCCAGTGAGAAGTGAAAACGGATTATTGACAACCATTGCGTGGGAAATAAACGGAGCAGTGACCTACGCGCTGGAAGGCTCTGTATTCGTCGCCGGCGCTGCGATCCAATGGCTGCGCGATGAGCTGGGATTGATCCGGTGCGCCGCGGATTCGGAAGCGCTTGCGCGTCGGGTAACAGATACCGGCGGCGTCTATCTCGTACCGGCATTCACCGGTCTGGGCGCGCCGTATTGGGATCCATACGCGAGAGGCACAATGGTAGGCATC
This sequence comes from uncultured Butyricicoccus sp., assembly GCA_964399205.1. Classification (GTDB taxonomy): domain Bacteria; phylum Bacillota; class Clostridia; order Oscillospirales; family Butyricicoccaceae; genus Butyricicoccus_A. Next base: position 729 of record CAYNPX010000160.1, on the reverse strand, counting down.
ACACGCGGCACAAAGAAGGAGCATATTGTGCGCGCCGCATTGGAGTCCCTTGCGTATCAGACGGCTGAGGTGCTGCATGTCATGGAGCAGGATGCGGGTTTGCGCCTGCGGTCATTAAAGGCGGACGGCGGCGCATGTGCAAATAACTTCCTGATGGAATTTCAGTCGGATATCATCGGCGTCCCGGTAGAGCGTCCTGCCTGTGTGGAAACAACGGCGATGGGCGCGGCATATCTTGCCGGTCTGGCAGTTGGCTATTGGGCGGATCAGGAGGAGCTTCGCACGATCGTTGCGGCAGACCGGACGTTTGTACCGCAGATGGCGGAACAGCGCCGTGCGCAGCTGCTGCGCGGCTGGAAACGCGCTGTCCAGCGTTCGCTCGCGTGGGATGTACAGGACAAATGAAATGTTCTATTAAAAAACTGAAAATTTTTGTTGACAGAAAGGGATTTTCTTGGTATACTATTTGAGCAGTCGAGAAATGGACATTATTCCGACATGCGCCAGTAGCTCAGCTGGATAGAGTGTTTGGCTACGAACCAAAAGGTCGGGGGTTCGAATCCCTTCTGGCGTACCAGAAAAAGCCGCTTGAATCACAAGATTCGGGCGGCTTTTTCGCTTGACCGGATTGTCCGTTCTGTTATCATAATGAAAGAGGCATACCACGAAAAACGGTAGGCGGCTGCCCCTCCTTTCACTTCGAGACGGAGGGCAGACTTCTTTGCCCTT
>CAYNPX010000159.1:0-3978 GCA_964399205.1 uncultured Butyricicoccus sp. | reverse complement strand
CATATTTGCACGCTGTCCATAAAAATGCTTCACAGGATAATGCAGATCAGTCCGCCGGAGCCTTCGTTGATGATGCGCTCCAGCGTTTCCTGCAATTTACTGCGGGCGTCATCCGGCATCCGCATGAGCTTGGTGGACATGCCGTCGCTCACCAGCTCGTTGAGGGACTTGCCAAAAATATTGGTCTGCCAGATGCGCTCCGGCTCGCCGTCAAATTCCGACATCAGATACTGCACCAGATCAGCGGATTGCTTTTCCGAGCCGACAATGGGAGAAACCTCCGTCTGAATGTCCGCGCGGATCAGATGAATGGATGGGGCGGAGGCAGTCAGCTTGACGCCATAGCGCCCGCCCTGCTTGACGATTTCCGGCTCATCCAGCTTTAGTTCTTCGATGGTCGGCATGACGATGCCATAGCCGGTCTGCCGTACCTGCGCGAGCGCGCCGTCAAAGCGTTCATATTCCTTCTGGATTCTGGCGAGTTTTGTGAGCAGGGGAATGAGATCGGCTTCTCCCTTGATGGTCAGACCGGACTGCTCGCCGGCAATCTGATAAAAGACGGACTGCGGAATGCGCATTTCCAGCCGGACCGCACCGGTACCCAGTTCCATCGACTGCACCTGTGCGTCTGAAACGTATTCCGTCTGCGCCAGCGCCTGCGCACATGCCTGCATATCGCGCATACGACCGATATGACCTGCCTGACTGCGGATGCCGCTGTACACCGCTTCCTTTACCTTGTGCCCTGCCGGCAGCGTGCCGACCCACGGCGGGAGGATGATACCGACCTCGCGTACCGGAAATTCATACAGCACGGATTTCAACACGCTGCCCATCTGGGCGGCATCCATGTTCAGGCAGTCTACCGCCAGCGCTGTGACGTCGTAGGTATCAGAAATGCGGCTGCATATCTGCTGCGCCGCTGCGCCCTGCGGCTGGGTTGAATTGACCAAAACAAGAAACGGCTTGTTTAATCCCTGCAGCTCCCGAATGACGCGATCCTCTGCTTCGAGATAGCTTTCGCGCGGGATGTCTGTCACGGTGCCGTCTGTTGTGACGACCAGACCGATGGTGGAATGGTCAGCGATGACCTTGCGCGTACCGAATTCAGCGGCTTCCGCCATCGGCATGGGCTGGTCGCTCCAGGGAGTCGAAACCATGCGCGGCTCATCCTCCTCGGTGTGACCGAGCGCTCCGTCGACGAGATAGCCGACGCAGTCTACCAGCCGTATCTTACACGAGCTGCCGCCGTCCAATGCGATCTCAGCGGCTTCCTCCGGCACGAATTTGGGTTCAGCTGTCATAATGGTGCGTCCGGAGCCGGACTGCGGCAGTTCGTCCTTTGCCCGTTCCCGCCGATAGACATTTTCAATGCCGGGAAGCACAAGCGTTTCCATAAACCGCTTGATGAGCGTGGACTTGCCTGTCCGCACCGGTCCGACAACGCCGATATAGATGGTTCCGCCGGTGCGGCGGCTGATATCTTCATACAGCTTTTGATGTTCCATATATACCTCCATAGGCTGCTTTTACTGCACGGGGATCAGCAGCATCTGCGCGTGCGCACTCAGGTGATCCGTACTGAGCTGGTTGGCCTGCCGGATGGCATCCACTGTCGTGCGGTAGCACTTGGCAATATCCCACAGCCGTTCTTCCGCGTCAACATAGCGCAGGATGATAGAAACCGGCGCGGCGGATGCGAGGTTTCCCTCCTCAATTGTCAGCGCGGACAGATTGCTCAGCTGAAGCGGCTCCTCACAGAGCAGGCCGCATCGTCCGCTGAGGGAGAGCACGACGGAATCCTCTCCGCTGATCGCGGCGGAGGCACGGCATTGCATCCCGTTCAGGCGCACATGCTGCGTACCGTCCGGCAGGCTCAGCGGCATCTGTACCGCGCGATGTACAGAGTAATATTCCCCGTCATCCGAGCGGTAGACGATACATGCCATCATGCGCAGCACCGTGCGGGACGGCTCCTGGATGAGCGTATCAAAAACAGCGGAAACATCCGCGATCTGTGCGATCTTCATGCCGACAGGGATGGTTTCCGAAGCCTCACAGCCAAGCTCTGCGAGCGGATGGCTGGCAGGGATATTGACCGGCGCGGCTTCCACATGTACAGGATGCTCCAAATGGTAGACATCAGCGACCAGATGCAGCGTATGCGTTTCAAACGCTGTGAGCAGCGCACCGGCGCCCAATCCGACTGCTACTGTGCCGTCGTCCCGCAGCTCGGTATCCAGATGCCGGATGGAAAAGCTGACACAGATCTGCTGGTTGTCTGTCATTCCATCCACTTCAAATATCTGCGTAAACGGGAGGACGCATTCCGCGTTTTCCAGCGTGTTTTCCTGTGTGATCGCCAGCAGATGCAGCGCGACATCTCCCTTCAGGACAGCCTTGCCGTTCATCAGGCGGCAGTCGGACAGACGCAGCTCCGCACGCGGCGCTGCGATTTCCCGATAGCGTGTGCCATCCGGCAGCGAGACATCGTCCATCAGCGTAAATTCCCGACGGTGCACAGCTACAGGGACAGTAATGGTGTGCGTAGAGGTGAGCATTTCCAGACCGCTTTCCTCTCCGGCGAAGCCATCGGTCAGCGCCAGCGTGTCCGGTACGAATACGCGGCAGGAAATAGAGAGCGTCGCCGTGACGGACAGCTTGCGGGAGTTCATGATGTGCGCATCGGCCGCAACAACACGGCAGGTAACAAACAGCTGACTGTTTTCACTGATACCGGAACCTTCCTCGATATGTGCGAAGCTGATGGGGATATCCAACCGGCAGAGCGGTCCGCCGCCGTCCGGAACATATAATACAGTCATGCGGACAGAGCCGGAGATCAACACTCTGCCGGACTGCGGGGTATCATCCTTTAGCTGCGGGTTGCCGTAGACCGCGGCGATGCGGGAAATATCGGGGAACGTGTCCGGAACAATGGCATCGGTCGTTTCTTCATAATTATTCCATGCGTCCAGGATCAGACGGCTCAGGCTTACATTGCTTTGGGTTAACTCCATAAAACTTCCTCCAGTCAAGCGGTATTACTATAGTTCTATGGCACTTCTCTGACAGATATGCCAAAAATAGGATTGCCTAAGTGCATATGCCCGTGGTATAATGTAACATGGAAGGATGTGTGAAAGGTGCAGGAATTTGCAGTTATTTTTGATTTCAACGGTACGATGCTGTTTGACACCCCGCTTCAGTTCCATGCGTGGGATGAACTGGCAAAGCAGACGCTGGGTCATGGAATATCGCGGGAGGAGTTTATTCGCTGTACCAATGGACGTACCAGCAGTGAGACGGTGGAATATTTTTGGGGTGATACGCTGGATAAAGAGGAGAAAAAAACGCTGATCCGGCGCAAACGGGCGCTGTATCAGCAGCAATGTCTGGAACATCCGGAGGTATTCCATCTTGCGGAGGGCATACCGGAGATTTTGGATATGCTCAAGCAAAATGGTATTTCTTTTACCATTGCCACTTCTTCCAATCCGCAGAGTGTAGATTTTTATTTTGCACATCTGAATCTGGGGAAATGGTTTGAACGGGAAAAGGTGATATGCAGCGACCTGAAATTTCCGGGGAAACCCGCGCCGGATATTTACCGTATTGCGGCGGAACGGCTGCAAATCCCGCCATCACGATGCGTCGTTGTGGAGGATGCGCTGGCGGGAGCGCAAGCCGCGCGCGCGGCGGGCGTTGGGTATGTGATTGTCATAGATTCGGACAATACCGGCGCGATCTGGGTCGGGGATGAGGTGGACTGTGTTATCCATGCGCACAGCGAACTGAATGAACTGCTGCGCAATATCATGCGCGCGTTTGAGATGAGCTGAGTGTATGCGGAGCGTATCGCTGCTCTTCTCAGCGTGATTGCTTTTCGCAATTTCGGCAGCAAAAAGCCGCTCGGTTTTCTCCGGGCGGCTTTTTCACGTGTTCGGTTTTAGGGAAGCGCTGATTCAATCGGCAAGA
>CAYNPX010000158.1:0-4035 GCA_964399205.1 uncultured Butyricicoccus sp. | reverse complement strand
CAGACGGATGCAGGCGGATACCGCCCTTGTACGGACCGATTGCAGAGTTGAACTGGTAGCGGAAACCACGATTTACCTGAACCTTGCCGTTGTCATCAACCCATGCAACGCGGAACTGGACACCGCGCTCCGGCTCGACGATGCGCTCGAATACGCCGGCATCAATAAGATCCTGACGACGCTCTGCTACCGGCTGCAGGGACTCAAGGACTTCATATACAGCCTGCTGGAATTCCGGCTCGCCCGGATTGCGCTTTACGACAGTGTCATAAACACTGCTCAGGTAAGTGTTTGTAATAGCCATTTTTCATTTTCCTCCATACAAATGGTTTAGGGCGCATCGGAAAAAAATCAGAGACTTTGGCTATCCTGTTTTTCCGATCGCACCGAATGATCATCTTCGGTAATCATCATACCACAACAATGGCAATTTGAAAATACAAAAATTGCAAAATTCATAATTTTTTTCTAAATCATGATTTTTTCCGTTTCCATTATACTTCGTTTTGTGTATTTTTCCCCATTTTTTTGTTAAAAACGGCTGATTTTACCGTCTTAATGTCCTGTTTGCAATGAATTATGCCCAATATAGCGGTTTTGCATCATCTCTTGCAAATTCAAAATTTACTCCTTTTTGATTAGATTTCTGCACCTTTTCACTGATTTTTTACCATCCGTTCTATTCATTTTCGACACTCTTTCACGCTGTTTTTGCAGGAAAACATCTCGCGTGCTGCAAATGTTCTTTCCCAAAGATCATTCGTTCTCGTGGCGCGCACACGGCGCCGCGTCACATTTTATGTAATTCTCATTTATGAAGCGAAACAACGGTTCCCGCCAATTGACTTTCCGGACGAATTTGAGTATGATGTATATTGAGTATGATGTATCTGATATTGCCCATACCATAACAAGCAGTCTCGTTTCTTTTTTGGAGGATACCGTATTATGAAAAGGCCGGAATCTCCGCAGGAAGTAAAGCGGAAAGTAAAAAAATCCGTATTCCGCTTCCTATTCAGCCGTCTTACGATCAGCGTCATACTGATCCTTTTACAATTTGCATTTCTCCTGTATGTCCTGCTCGACCTGCGCGGACGGATGGTTCACGTCTATAAAGCATTGCAGATTCTCAGTATTGTTGTACTGATCTGGCTGATCCGCAAGCCGGATAATCCAGCCTATAAAATATCATGGATTATTCTGATTTTATTGTTCGCTCCGCTCGGCGCTCTCTTTTATCTGATCTGGGGCAACACACCGTTCAATCGCGCCCGCCTTGTGAAAATCCATCCAATCGACAGGGAACAGATCGAATCAGCGCTGCCCTCCGCGACGCACAGCCTGTGTACCAGCCTGCCGCGGCACCGGCGCAATTGTCAATATTTAAACAACATCGCAGAAATGCCCGCCTGGCAGAATACCGCTTCGGATTTTTTCCCGCTCGGAGAATATATGTTTGAATCCATGCTGGCGGAATTGAAAAAAGCGGAGCGCTTCATCTTTATGGAATTTTTTATCATTGAGCGGGGATATATGTGGGACTCCATTCTGGAGATCCTGCAGGAAAAGGCGCAGGCCGGTGTGGATGTTCGCGTCATGTACGATGACGTCGGCTGTATTTCCACACTTCCGATGGGTTATCATAAAAAGCTACAGGCTATGGGCATTCAGGTCGTCCGTTTCAACCGCTTTCTGCCCACGATGAACACCTATCTGAATTACCGCGACCACCGTAAAATCTGTGTCATCGACGGCAATGTCGGCTATACCGGCGGCATCAACCTTGCGGATGAATATATCAACCACGTGGAACGCTTCGGTCACTGGAAGGACACAGGCGTCAAACTGACCGGCAGCGGCGTTGCCAATCTGACCGCCCTGTTTCTACAGCTGTGGGATTTTTCTTCGGGCAGCAACACGTCTGACCTGTGCCGCTATCTGCCGACCATCCAGGCGCCCAGCGATGGCTTTGTACAATCCTTTGCCGATTCCCCGCTGGATAATTTCAACGTCAGTGAAACCGTGTTCCTGAATATTATCTCCAATGCGACGCACAGCGTATTCATCACCACGCCGTATCTCGCGCTGGACAACGAAATGATCACCGCCCTGTGTACGGCGGCGCAATCCGGCATCGACGTGCGTATCGTCACGCCGGGTATTCCGGACAAAAAAACAGTCTATCATGTGACTCGCTCGTATTACGCACAGCTGATTCATGCCGGCGTGCGCATTTATGAATACACGCCCGGTTTCCTGCACGAAAAGATGATCGTTGCGGATCATGATATCGCTGTTGTCGGCACGATCAACATGGACTTCCGCAGCTTTTATCTGCACTTTGAATGCGGTACGGTATTTTACCGTTCTTCTATTGTGGAGAAGGTACGTGATGATATCCTGGATACCATCAGGCATTCCGAGGAAATCGACGAACAATGGCTGCGGAATTACCCGTGGATCAAATCGGTCTACGCTTCCCTGCTTTCATTGCTCATTCCGCTGATGTAACAAAAAAGGAGTTGTGAAGAAAGAAGCGAATGCGCTCTCTGACTTCACAGCCCCGATTTTTCATGCCTGAGAGGAATCGGTTTCTTTCTCAACAGCATGAGCTTTTCCGCAGCTGCCGGAAAACCGCAATTGCAAACGTCCCTTTACTATGCTACAATAAATACGCTCTGGCTGCCGTTCGTGCGCATGGATATTAGCCAAAACTAACTATAATTCCTAAAATCAATCGAATTTTGGGACAGATTATAAAAATCCCGACCGAAATCCGGCTCACGATTCATTTTTCCTTGCAGGATTCATGCCAGGTTCCAACCGCACGGTCAGGTTCCATCAGAAATACGATACATAAATAATTCGGGAAATGTTCATGAGTTCGCATATACTAACATTCTTACATGCATTTCTCCAGAAAGGACAATACCCTATGAAACGAACGATTCTCGCACTTCCTCTGCTGCTGTGTCTGCTTGCGGGCTGCGGCAGCTCCGCCAATGCTCCCGCTGCGCAGGATGCCGGCTCCGGCGCGCCTGCCCAGACCGCACAGCAAAACACAGAGCCAAATACCGCGACTGTCTACGCAATGGATACAACGATGGAGTTGTCTGTATACGGTGACGAGTCGCTGCTGGCGGAAGCGGAAAATATCATTACCGACCTCGAAGCAAAGGTTTCTGTCACAGACACAGGCAGCGAAATTTATGCCATCAACCAGTCCGGAACAGGTACGTTGACCGGTCGCGCAGCCGCGCTGTTTGCGCGTGCAATGGAAATGTGCGCACGCACGGACGGCGCGCTGGATATCTCCATTTATCCGGTTGTCCGCGCATGGGGCTTCACAACGGGCAGCTATCAGGTGCCCACAGCAGCGGAGCTTGACACGCTGCTGCAAAACGTAGATTACACAAAAATTGATTATAACGCGGAAACCGGAGCGGTAACACTCGGCGCGGATATGGAGGTCGATCTCGGCAGCGTAACGAAGGGGTATGTCAGCGGCTGTCTGACAGATTATTTCCGCGAAAACGGCGTCACCTCTGCCCTGATCAATCTCGGCGGAAATGTACAGGCGCTCGGCGCCAAGCCGGACGGCTCAAAATGGCGTGTTGCCGTACAAAATCCAACCGGCTCGGATTATCTCGGTGTGCTGGAGATCGCGGATCGCGCAGTCATTACCTCCGGCGGCTATGAGCGGTATTTTGAACAGGATGGAAAAACCTATTGGCACATTATCGATCCCGCCACAGGTCAGCCTGCAAACAACGGTCTGATTTCTGTAACCATTGTCGGGGAGGATGGTCTTACCTGTGACGCCCTCTCCACGTCCCTGTTCGTGATGGGACTGGAACGCGCGACTGATTTCTGGCGAAACAGCGATGATTTTGAAGCGATTTTTGTCACAGCAGACGATGAGGTTTATATAACAGAAGGCTTGCAGGACGTTTTCACATTGGTCGACAGCCACGCCGGTAACGATGTGACCGTACTGACACGCGGCTGATCGATGTATTCTGTGTGAAACGGACA
>CAYNPX010000157.1:0-4047 GCA_964399205.1 uncultured Butyricicoccus sp. | reverse complement strand
GCCGCCCTCTTTTTCTGCCTTCTGTACCAGTTTCTCCCGGAAATCACAGCAATATACGCCTGAAATTCGCTTTGTTCCCAGATAAAGCCATGGAAAATCGGCAAAATAACAACGTATACAGAAAATGGTTAAAAAAATTTGTTGATTTGTGTTATTTTTTTTGTAAAATTCCTTGCGTTTCTGGTGGAAATACCGGTATAATCTAAAGTATAGCGATATGCCCTCCGAGACGGACATATCGCGCGCGCGGCAGCCGTGCCGAATTTGCGGGGGGACGGCTGTTCTGCGGGTTAAATTCGTCTGCGGTGCGGCGGCAGGCCGCACAAAATGAACAGAGAGGTGAATCCATAATGGCGTACACGTTTCGTGGCGGTATCCATCCTGGAACGAAAGATGATCCGGGATTCAAATCCGCAACAAACACAAAGCCGATCGAAGTCCTGAAGGCACCTGACAAGGTCATCCTTCCTGTTTCGATGCACATTGGCGCACCGGCGAAGCCGCTGGTGAAGAAGGGTGACATTGTTGATATGGGTCAGATGATCGCAGAGGCTGGCGGATTCGTCAGTGCTCCGGTTCACGCATCGGTCTCAGGCAAGGTCGTTGACGTTGTCCCGATGCTGCATCAGAATGGCTCCAAGGTGCTGTCCATTGTAATTGAAAATGACCATGAGGACAGGCTGCATGAATCGGTGAAGCCGAAGAACTTTGAGGCAATGACCAACGAGGAGCGCATCCAGGCGATCTGGGACGCGGGTATCGTCGGTCATGGCGGCGCGACCTTCCCGACACACGTAAAGATCAAGTCCGGTATCGGCAAATGCGATACCATCCTGATCAACGGCGCGGAGTGTGAGCCGTACATTACATCAGACCACCGTCTGCTTCTGGAGCGTCCGGAGGAGATTGTGGAGGGCGTCCGCTATCTGGTCAAGATCATGGGCGTCAAGCAAGCGTTTATCGGCATTGAGCTGAACAAAGAAGACACATTCCCGAGAATCCAGGAGCTGCTCGCCGGCGACCCGATTATCAAGCTCGCTCCGCTGGAGTGCCGCTACCCGCAGGGTGCAGAAAAGCAGCTCATCAACGCTGTGACCGGTCGCGAGGTTCCGTCCGGCAAGCTGCCGGCAGACGCGGGCTGCGCAGTATTTAACGTAGATACCGCCGGCGCGGTATATCGCTGCTTTGCGCAGGGTATGCCGGTTGTCCGCCGCGTTGTCACCGTTTCCGGCTCCGCCGTTGCGGAACCGAAGAACCTGGAAGCGCGCACCGGCACAATCATCACCGAGCTGATCGATGCCTGCGGCGGTCTGAAGAAGGCGCCGAATAAGCTGCTGGCCGGCGGTCCGATGATGGGCGTCGCGCAGTTCACCACCGACGTTCCGGTGCTCAAGGGCACCAATGCGTTCCTTGCGTTCGCGGAGGACGAGGACAAGCGCGTGGCAAACCCGACCTGCATCCGCTGCGGCCGCTGTGTCGGCGTGTGCCCGATGCATCTGACTCCGGTATACATGAACATGTATGCTTCGAGAAACAACATCGAGGGCTGCGAGGAGTACGACGTGCTCGACTGCATCGAATGCGGTTCGTGCGCATATGTATGTCCGGCACGTATCCCGCTGGTACAGCAGTTCCGCGTTGCGAAGATGCGCGTGCAGGATAAGCGCAAAGCAGCGGCTGCTGCCGAGAAGAAGTAAGGAGGGCGGAACGGTATGTATGATTTTAGTAAAGTAGTAATTACATCCTCCCCTCATATTAAGAGCAAAGAGGATACCCAGTCGATCATGCTCGACGTGCTGCTGGCTCTGGTGCCGTCGCTGTGCGTATCGACCTATGTTTTCGGTTTCCGCGCCATTCTGATGACCGCGGTTTCCATTATTGCCTGCATGGTATTCGAGGCGATCTATGACAAGATCGTCGGCAAGGAAAATACCATCATGGATCTGTCCGCCGCAGTCACCGGCGCGCTGCTGGCGTTCGTCTGCCCGGTAACGCTTCCGTACTGGATGCTCATCATCGGCGACGGCGTTGCGATTATCATTGCGAAGTGCCTGTTCGGCGGTCTTGGCAAGAACTTCATCAACCCGGCTCTTGCGGGTCGTGCGTTCCTGCTGGCTTCCTGGCCGGTAGCGATGACCACATGGGTCGCGGCGCGCAGCGGAGTCGGACTGTTCTCCACCGCGGACGCGGTTTCCGTCGCTACGCCGCTGGCGATCCTCAAGGGCAGCGCGGAGGGCGAACTGCCGAGCCTGGCAAGCATGTTCCTCGGACTGTGCGGCGGCTCGATGGGCGAGGTTTCCGCGATCGCGCTGCTGGTCGGCGGCATTTACCTGCTCGTCCGCAAGGTCATCACCATCCATATTCCGGCGGCGTACATCCTGACAGTCGCGGTGCTGACCTTCCTGTTCCCGTCCGGCGATCTGGGTCATGTGCAGTCCATGCTGTATAATGTACTGGGCGGCGGTCTGCTGCTCGGCGCGTTCTTCATGGCGACCGACTACAGCACCACACCGGTATCCAAGAAGGGTCAGGTCGTATTCGGCATCGGCTGCGGTCTGCTGACCGTCATGATCCGCTTCTTCGGCGGCTATCCGGAGGGCGTATGCTACTCCATCCTGCTGATGAACACCACAGTATGGCTGATCGATAAGTACACCCGCCCGACCAAGTTCGGCGCACCGGCAAAGCAGAAAAAGGAGGGCTAATCAATGGCTGGCAAGCAGAAAAATGAATTTGTACAGCTCGGCGGTGTCCTTTGTGCGATTACGCTGGTCGTTGCGCTGTGCCTCGGCGCAGTCAATGCGATCACAGTTGGCCCGATTGCAGAACAGAACCAGCTGAAAACCGAAAACGCACTCGCGCAGGTCATGGACGCAGAATCCGAGCAGATTGAGGTTGCGGAAGGCACAAGCGTGACCACAGACAGCGGTACGGCGGTTGAAATCATTTCCGCATATAAAATGACCAAGGACGGCGCGGACGCGGGCTACTGCGTGGAAGTCGGACCGACCGGCTTCGGCGGCGCGGTTGACACGATGGTCGGCATCGACACAGAAGGCAATGTCACCGGCATTTCGGTCATTTCCGCTTCTTCTGAGACACCGGGTCTGGGCGCAAATTCCACCACGCCGGAGTTTCAGGATCAGTTCGCAGGTCAGGTCGGCACTGAGACCGCTGTGGAAAAGGACGGCGGATCCATCGTCGCGCTGACCGGTGCGACCATTACCTCCCGCGCAGTATCAGAGGGCGTCGTTGCAGCCGCAATGTTCGCCGCGGAACAGGGTTAAGGAGGTTAGAATCATGAGCTTTGGAAATAGTCTGAAGGAAGGTCTGGTTACCAATAACCCGGTACTGGTTCAGCTGATCGGCATGTGCCCGACGCTGGCAACCACGACCTCTGTCATCAACGGCGTCGGTATGGGTCTGTCTGCGACAGCCGTACTGATCTGCTCCAATATCGTAATTTCCCTGCTGCGTAAGATCATTCCGAACAAGGTTCGTATCGCAGCGTACATCACCGTTATCGCGGGCTTCGTCACCATGATCGACCTGCTGCTGCAGGCGTTTATCCCGTCGCTGTCCGCGTCGCTGGGCTTGTTTATCCCGCTGATCGTCGTAAACTGTATTATCCTCGGCCGTGCTGAGGCGTTCGCCTCCAAGAACTCGGTCGGAAAGTCCGCAGTTGACGGTGTGGTTATGGGTCTTGGCTTTACGCTGGCACTGGTTATCATGTCTGTTGTGCGTGAGCTGCTGGGCGCCGGTACCATCGGCGGCGGTGCGATCACCGTATTCAGCCAGCCGGCCACCATTATGATCCTGCCGGCAGGCGGCTTCCTGACGCTTGGCTTTGTCATTGCCGTCATGCAGAAGCTGCTGAAGAAAGGAGAGTAATGCAACATGACATCTATTTTATCGATTTCTCTCAGCGCGATCCTGATCAACAACTTCATCATGTCCCAGTTCCTCGGCTGCTGCCCGTTCTTCGGCGTATCCAAGAAGATCGACACCGCAGTCGGCATGGGCATGGCGGTAACCTTCGTTATGGGT
>CAYNPX010000156.1:0-4082 GCA_964399205.1 uncultured Butyricicoccus sp. | reverse complement strand
GAAGCGCCCAGCTCGATCGCCTTGTGGTTCATATCGACGACATCCTGACCCTTCTTCAGGTAGGAATGGGTAGCAGCGTCCTTCATCAGCTGGATCGCGGTCTCCTCCGGCATGACCTTCGCCAGAGAGAAGAATGCGGACTGCAGAATGGTGTTGGTGCGCTTGCCCATACCGATCTCGATTGCAAGGTCGATTGCGTTGATGGTGTACAGCTGTACGTTGTTCTTTGCGATGTAGCGCTTTGCCTCAGCCGGCATGTACTCGTTCAGCTCTTCCGGTGTCCACTGGCAGTTGATGAGGAATACGCCGCCCGGCTTGACGTCGTTGACCATCTTGTAGCCCTTGACGACATAGGACGGGTTATGGCAGGCTACAAAGTCAGCCTTGTTGATATAGTACGGAGACTTGATCGGCTTCTCACCGAAACGCAGGTGCGATACGGTTACGCCGCCGGTCTTCTTGGAGTCATACTGGAAGTATGCCTGTACGTAGTTGTCGGTGTTGTCGCCGATGATCTTGATGGAGTTCTTGTTCGCGCCGACCGTACCGTCGCCGCCGAGACCCCAGAACTTACACTCGATGGTGCCCGGCGCTGCGGTATTCGGAGACGGCTTCTCCTCGAGCGAGAGCATGGTAACGTCATCGTTGATGCCGATAACGAACTGCGCCTTCGGTGCATCGCTTGCCAGATCCTCGTAAACTGCGAATACGGAGGACGGCGGGGTATCCTTGGAGCCAAGACCATACCGACCGCCGGTAACAGTCACATCGGTGATGCCGTGCGTTGCCAGTGCGGTGACAACATCCTGATACAGCGGCTCACCCAGAGAGCCAGGCTCCTTGGTGCGGTCGAGAACCGCAATCTTCTTCGCGGTGGACGGGATTGCTGCGATCAGCTTGTCTGCACGGAACGGACGGTACAGGCGAACCTTGACCAGACCGACCTTCTCGCCCTGTGCGGTGAGGTAATCGATGACTTCTTCCGCCACGTCGCAGATGGAGCCCATAGCGATGATTACGCGCTCAGCATCCGGTGCGCCATAGTAGTTGAACAGCTGATAGTCGGTGCCCAGCTTCTCGTTTACCTTGCCCATGTACTTTTCTACGATAGCCGGAACAGCTTCATAGTATTTGTTGCTTGCTTCACGATGCTGGAAGAATACGTCGCCGTTCTCGTGAGAGCCGCGCATAACCGGACGCTCCGGATTCAGGGAACGCTTGCGGAATGCTTCTACAGCGTCCATATTGCACATTTCCGCCAGATCATCGTAATCCCAGACCTCGATCTTCTGGATCTCATGAGAGGTGCGGAAGCCATCGAAGAAGTTGATAAACGGAACGCGGCTTTCAATGGTTGCCAGATGTGCAACAGCAGCCAGATCCATAACCTCCTGCGGGTTGGTTTCGCACAGCATTGCGAAGCCGGTCTGACGACATGCCATAACATCGGAATGATCGCCAAAGATATTCAGTGCGTGGGACGCTACGGTACGTGCGGAAACATGGAAGACGCACGGCAGCAGTTCGCCCGCGATCTTATACATGTTCGGGATCATCAGGAGCAGACCCTGAGAAGCGGTATAGGTAGTGGTGAGCGCGCCCGCTGCCAGCGAGCCGTGTACGGTGCCGGAAGCGCCAGCCTCGGATTCCATCTCAACTACCTTGACGGTTGTGCCAAAGATGTTTTTTCTGCCGGCAGCTGCCCACTGGTCAACGTTGTCTGCCATTGGGCTGGACGGTGTGATCGGGTAAATACCCGCTACTTCGGTAAACGCATATGATACGTGAGCCGCAGCAGTGTTGCCGTCCATGGATTTCATTTTTCTTGCCATGATGATATCGTTCCTCCTAATACATTTTTCCAAGAACGCTGTCTTACAGTCTGCCATATTCCTGCAAAACAGCGGATTCGCTTCGGGGGACGACCAGGAGTGGACTGGTCGCGGCGAAACAGAATGAAGAAAAGAGATGTGCCTGACACTCTCCTTTACGTTATTTATTTTAACAAAAAAAATTTGCGATGTAAACACAAAACAAAAATTATTTACACAAATAACACAAATAAACCGAAAGAAAGCGGGAAATAATCATCAATTATACCCATTTCGATGAAATTCTTGGTAAATATTTGTCAATTTTACAGGAAACAAGAGATGTATTTGCCAATCAGACAAATTTGCGGTAAAATGAAAAAAAAGAAACCAAAGGATGTGTTTAATATGAAGATCACCATGCAGCCGGTTTCCGACGCGCAGATTGAAGCGCTCGCGGCGCTCGCGGACGAAATCTGGCATGAATTTTTTCCCGCTGTCATCTCTGAGGGTCAGATCGACTATATGCTGGAAAAGTTCCAGTCCGCCCCCGCGATGCGTGAACAGATCGCAACCGACAGCTATCGCTATTACTTCGTCATGCTTGGGGACGAAACGATCGGCTATGTCGGCATTCGACCGGAGACCGAGCTGCTGTTTCTCAGCAAGCTGTACCTGAAAAAGCAGTATCGCGGACGCGGCTATGGACGGCAGATGATCGAGTTTGTCGCGCAGCAGGCGCGTGAACTGGGCAAGTCCGGCGTATACCTGACGGTAAACCGCTTCAATGACGGCTCGGTCGGCGTTTACCATGCGACCGGCTTTACCGTCGCGCGGACGCAGGTGACTGACATCGGCGGCGGCTATGTGATGGATGACTATGTTTTCCAGCTTCCGGTATAATATCTATCCCCTCTCGCGTAGGATAAAGCAGGAGGGTTGTCTATGAAAAAGCTGTTTGTACTTATTCTGCTGTTCCTCGCGCTCACCTGCGGTATGGTATGGTATTCCGCCGGCGTATCGCCGGTCGCGCTGCTGCATGTGCTGGCGGAAGCCGCATACACACAGCCGGACAGTGAACCGGATGCCGCGTCGGAGGAAGATCCGTCCGACGATTCCGCGTCCGCCGAAGCCACGGAAACGCGCGCTGTCTGGGTCGCAACGGCATATGCCATTGATTACCCGTCTGCCCCGACCACGGATACGGATGCCTTAAAAACGCGCTGTAACGCGATCCTGGATGCCGCGCAGGCGGACGGCTGCAACACCATCTACCTGCAGGTCCGTCCTGCGGCCGATGCGCTGTATCCCTCTGACCTGTTCCCGTGGAGCCGGTACCTGACCGGCAGCTGCGGCACAGCGCCGGCGGACGGCTTTGACCCGCTCGCGTACTGGCTCCAGCAGGCGCACGCGCGCGGTCTGAGGCTCGAAGCATGGGTCAATCCATACCGCATCTGTGCCGGACAGAACGCGGAAACCGACTTCGCGTCCCTGCCGGACAGTTCCCCTGCCGTACAGCATCCGGATTGGGTCGTCTCCTGCGACGGCGGCTACTATTTCAATCCCGGTCTGGCGGAGGTGCGTCAGCTGATCTGCGACGGCATTCGGGAGATCGTAACAGGCTACGATGTGGACGGCATCCAGTTTGACGATTATTTCTATCCGTCCACAGAATTTGCCGACGCGGACACCTATGCCGCCGCAAACACGGCGCTGAGCCGCGACGACTGGCGGCGCGACAACGTCAACCAGCTCGTGCAGATGGTATATCAAACAGTACACGGCAACGCGAAAAATCCGGACTGTGTATTCGGCATCAGCCCGTCCGGTATCTGGCGCAACAAGGGCGCCAACGCCTTCGGCGGCAGCGACACCAACGGCTATGAGCATTATTCCTCCGCCTATGCCGATTCGCTGGCATGGATCGAAAACGGCTGGATCGATTACATCTGTCCGCAGATCTACTGGGAGATCGGCAATTCCGCCGCCGATTTCGATACGCTGGCGCACTGGTGGGCGCTGCAGGTGGATGGCACCGAAGTGGATCTGATTCTCGGACTGGCCGCTTATAAGATCGGGGACGCGCAGTATGGCGCAGTCTGGCAGGATGACGGCTGCGCGGAGATCGGACGGCAGATCGACCTCTGCCGCAGCATCGACGGCATCCGCGGGTGCGCGGTATTCAGCTGCCGCAATCTGGAGCAGACCGCCGGTCTGGACAGTATCCTAAGGCAAAAATGGATCAGCCAATAAAACGGCGGACGGAAGCCT
>CAYNPX010000155.1:0-4083 GCA_964399205.1 uncultured Butyricicoccus sp. | reverse complement strand
CCAATCAGGCGCACCTTAACGTCATTATACGCGATGTCGGTGTGGATCTGGTCGGCCGCACGCAGCGGCAGGAACGGTCCAAACACCTGAGAGAACACGATACAGCCCGACAGCGCCAGACCGGCCGAGGCGCCGACCTGATCCGGCTCGGCGATGCCGAAGTTGAAGCAGCGTTCCGGAAATTCCTTAAGCAGCTTGCCCGCCGAAGATGAAGGTGCCACGTTATCGCTGAAGGTGAAGACAAAGTCCTTGCCCTCCTTGGCCATTTTGTAAAGTTCTTCGCCGTACGCCTCACGTGCGTTGGAGAGCATCATATCAAAATCATAAGTCGTCTTTGCCATAATCGGTTCACGCCTTTCTCATTTTTGCAACGTCCGCCAGCGCGATTTTCAGATCATCGTCACCGATGCCGCCGCCGTGCCACTTGTGGTTGCCTTCCATAAAGCTGACACCCTTGCCCTTGATCGTGTTTGAAATGATAAAGGTGGGCTTTGCTCGCTTGTTAAAGTCACGCTCGGGCAGCTGATCGAACGCCGCGCAAACCTGCGCCATGTCATTGCCGTCCTCAATATTGATAACATTCCAGCCGAAGGCTGTGGCTTTGGCTGCAACATCGCCCAGATCCATCACGTGTTCGGTCGTTCCGGTCATCTGCAGCTTGTTCTTATCGAGGATACAGGTCAGATTGTTCAGCTGATAATGACCGCCGGACATCAAGGCTTCCCAGTTGGTTCCTTCGTCGAACTCACCGTCGCCGATCATAACGATCACGCGGTAATTTTCCTTACGATAGCGTGCGCCCAGCGCATAGCCGACTGCTATCGGCAGACCGTGGCCAAGAGAGCCGGCCGAAACCTCAATCTGCGGGCATTTCTTGCGGTTGGAGTGCATACCGAATTTATACTGATCGAGGTTCTCGAAATGCTCTACCATATAGTCCTGTGTGTACGCGCCCTGATCGGAGAAAATCGTGTACAGCGTTT
Source organism: uncultured Butyricicoccus sp. (assembly GCA_964399205.1). Lineage (GTDB taxonomy): Bacteria > Bacillota > Clostridia > Oscillospirales > Butyricicoccaceae > Butyricicoccus_A. The sequence continues at coordinate 3,100 of CAYNPX010000155.1, read as the reverse complement.
CCGAGCAGTGACCCTTGGAGAGGAGAAAGCGGTCGCGTCCCTCCTTGTGGGGATCCATGACGTCAAAATCCAGATATTTGTAGTACAAAGCGACCGCGACCTCAACCATGGACAGTTCGCCGCCCAGATGTCCCATGCCGATGCGGTGGATAAAGGTCAGCAGATTGGAGCGGATTTCAACACACTTGTCCTCCAGTTCCGGAATGGTCGTCAATTTGTTTAACATGATAAAGACCTTCTTTCTTATTCGCCTTCAAAGTGGTTGCAGCGGATCAGGACCTTGGGATATTTTCCGCTCAGATGAACCTGAAAGCCTTCTACTGCATCATCAATATCGAACACCTGCTCATCTGAAGTGAACGCAGACAAATCTACATACTTCAGATACTCCGCCGCGCGCTCAAAGTTGAAGTGCGCACAGTACATGCCGGTGATATTTACCTGACGCATATAGCAATACTCAAAAAGGTTGAGCGGCATATCGTAGGCGTTCGGGAACTGCGCCACATAGATGATGTTGGCAAATTTCGCCGCACACTTGAGCACAGACTCCGCGGCGCTCGGCACAGCGGAGCATTCCAGAATCACATCGAAGCCGTGACCGTTTGTGATCTCCATTGCGCGAGCCACGATATCATCGGTCGTCGGGTTGATGATATGCTCAACGCCGATCGACCTGGCCAGTTCGCAGCGCTGCTCGTTAATTTCGCTCAGGGTCAGTTCAGCTGCGCCGAATTTCGCCGCCAGTTGACAAATAAGATTGCCGATAGGACCGCCGCCGGATACCAGCACGCGCTTTCCTACCTTCATACCCGCCTTGTCCATGGCGCGCACTGCGATGGAAAGGGGTTCCATCAGGCTGCCCTCGCGCAGGGTAACGTCGTCCGGCAGCTTGCAGATCTGACCTTCTTTCCAGATAACATATTCGGCCATGCAAGGTTCGTTGCTGACATCGGTGCAGTACTCCGGCTCTCCGATCGAACAATGATAGCATTTGCCACAGTAGCCGAGGAAGTTGCCGCCTACGCGGTCTCCAATCTTCAGACCCTTCGCTGTGGCTTTGTCGCCCAGCTTTACAATGACGCCGGACATTTCATGTCCCAGCGGCTGAGGGGTAACATCGCTGAAGCAGCCGTCTACCAGATGGGGGTCACTGCCGCAGATACCGCAATAAGCAACCTTAATGAGGACTTCATCGTCTTTTATTTCTCTCAGAGGCAGATCCAGTACGCCGACCGTACCGCGCTTGCTCTCGTCCTTATCTTTCATATTGCCAATTTTTGTTGCACATACGACCTTCATGGGGTAATACCTCCTTAGTAAAAAATGATTTCAATCACGATTCAGCTTTTTCGTTCTGGCTGTTCAGACGGCGGCGAGCCAGCTCTTCCACGATCTCGTCAAACCGCTTTTCAGTCAGCGAGTACTGTGTATAAACCACAATGCCGATAATCAAAATGACAGCCGGAACCAGTGAGTTAAGCGCCTTGATGGCGGTCAGTGTTGCCTCGTTCTGCACTCCATTTGCCACATAACCCGTGAAGGAGAACAGAATAGTCGGCAGAATACCAGCGATTGTCATAGAAATCTTGATGGAGAAGGAAGCAAGCGAGAAAATCAGACCGCCGCAGCGACGTCCGGTTGTGTACTCGCCGTACTCCACGCAGTCAGGCAGAGTCGACCAGATGGTTGCCAGCGTCATGCCATAGCCGAACGATCCGAGTGCCTTGCCAATGCAGAAGCCCATCATTGCGGTGCTCGGCATAAAGAAGAATATCAACATGCCGATGGTGGAAATAACGCAGCCGTAAATAACTGTCATTTTCTTGCCAACTTTTTTGGCGATCGACGGAACAAACAGCATGGGGATGATCGACGGCAGTGTTTGCAGCAAACTCCACACGCTCATATCGATCGAGGTGGTGATGCCATACTGTACGACATTGTACTGAATGAAATATGTACCGACAGAGGAAACGAGGATATTGTAGGTATATGCCGCAAGGTACATGATGAACAGTATCAGCAAGGGCTTATTCTTGCTAAACTGAATAAAGATATCCTTAACGCGGAAAGGTTCTTCCTTATCCATCGCCGATTCCGGGACACGCTCCTTGCACACCTTGCCTGCGGTCAGGAAGGAGATAACCATAATGACAGACAGTACGATCATCGCGCGCTGATAGCCGTTCTGCGGAGTAGAACCCAGCGCTTCGGACAGCTTAGGCACAAGAATCGAGCATCCTACGCCGCCAAGGCCGGAGCAAAACATACGGAAGGAATTGAGCTTGGCACGCTCGATCGGATCCTGCGTCATGGACGAGGAAAGCGAGGTGACCGGGATGACGATGCCGGTGAACAGCATTCCGAACAGAATGTAAGTAAACCATGCATACGCAACCTTGCTGATGCTTTCCGGAGTCGTGAATACCAATATGGTGGAGATACCGTATGGGATACACAGTCCAACGAACCACGGGACATATTTGCCGTGTTTAAAGTGGCACTTCTCAACAATCGCGCCCATCAGCGGGTCATTGATCGCGTCCCACACGCGAGCCGCGAGGAACAGCGCGGTAACCTGCGCCGGGGTGATCCCAAAGATGTCGGTATAGAAAAAGGTGAGGTAAATTGTTATGGTCTGGAACACAAGATCGCTGCCAAAGCCCCAGAAGCCGTAAGCCAGCTTTTCTCCGGTACCAATCTTTACATAATAACGTTTGCTTTCGTCCAATAAATTACTCATTTTGTCCTCCTGTTCTGTTCAATTGCCGAGCTTCCTGTTTCACATAAGCTCGCACACACATCGCCTTGATATTTTCGGATGCACCGCCGTCTGCTACAGCAGTGCGTCAGAACACAAAGCGCTTCATTTTCCCATACGCCTCGGGAATGACCGTTTCCGGTCCCTTCGCCCAGATTTTCGGGTTCAGCACCTCTACCGATACCGGCCCGTCATACCCGCAGCACCGCAGGCAGTCGATATAGTGCTGCACATCAATCCGTCCATCTCCCGGCATACACCGGTGCGTCTGGTCGATCATTGCGAACGGGATTTTCTCCGCGTCGTTAATGTGCGCAATGAATATCTTTTCCGGAT
>CAYNPX010000154.1:0-4151 GCA_964399205.1 uncultured Butyricicoccus sp. | reverse complement strand
GGCGCTCCGTCCGCTTTTCGCTGTGATCTGCTTTCAATGTGCCTGCGCGCATTGTTCCCGGTGCGCACAGCCTGCGCACGCTTCCTCGGTACACGCCGCCTTGCGGTCAGATTGTTCCGCCTTTTCCGCCTCCAGCATCCCGACGAGTAACGCGCCTACCTGCATATCCGCGTCGCCATAAGCGCCGGGGAACGGGGCAATCCCCGCCGATAACAATTCCATCTGCTCGACAGGCTCCAGCCTGCCGCACACCAGAATGCCAACGCCCTGTGCCTTGAGAAAGGCTGTCAGCGCCTGTGCGCCGCGGCACCCTGTCTCTACAACTTCCATATGGACAACGCGGTCATCCTCTACCGTATATAGTTTAAACTGCTCTGTTTTGCCAAACGTCTGGCATACCTGCCCGTTTTCATATGCTGCCGCAAATTTCATCGCATCCTGCTCCTTTTCTGTCTGCATACTGCAATCTTAACACAGTGAAATGCCGTTGGCAAGAACTATGCAAAAAAGCAGTCCTCCCTGTGTGGCTACACAAGGAGGACGATTTTATACTATGTGTTTTTTTAAGCAGTTTGTCTCAGATTGGTGTCAAATGGTACAACAGTTGCACCTGTCATTCGGATGATGGAACGCACAACCGCCGTCAGCACATGGCAAATATGAATGATATCGTCCCCAATCGTATGGGATGCCTGCGCTGCATAACTCCGGTGCTGCTCGGTCAGGAACCGAACCAGCGCATCCGGTGTCTGGGGGATTTCCTCCAGCTGGTATTGTGCCCAGCAGTCAAACTTTGTTTCATTGATCCGCCAATAAATTGTAATGCCTGTTCTTTTTTCATAAATATAGTGGGCAAATAATCCGCGTCCATAGATATCATCATTGTGTGGAAAGCTGAAAAAATCTGTAATATAATGGCAAATGACACCCAGCTCCTCGCTGAGGCTCGCGCCATTGCTTGCGCAGATGGAAAAGCTCTTCACAAAATCACGGATGCGCTGCATCACTTCGTCAAACATCAGGGACGGATAATGTCGCTTGGTCAGATATTCGCCCTTCAAATCAGGCTTCAGATTTCCAAAGCAGAATGCCTTGCGGTCGAATGAAATGCCGTCTGTCTTCTCCACATAATCCAGAAGATAGAGTGCAACTGTTGTATGGGAAACAGAATCCATCGGCATCACTCCCTTCTTTTGATAACAGTATCGTAGCACATCTGCACGCAAATGAAAATAGAAAAACTGTGGAATATCTTGGCATTATTTTTACAGCTTCACACGTTCAACACACAACAACCGCCCACAGCTGCACGATATCCGCGTACAGCCAGAGGCGGTCTGATTTTTTCCCGATTTGTTCACAGAGCGCGGAAATATTCACTCTTATAGCCCAGTTCGCCGTTCAACGCGCGGTGCAGCTTGTCACACAACGCCTTTCGGTCACGATTGAGCGTTCCCTTGAGCGTGAGATAATTGGACGCATGGTTGGAGCGGAAAATACTGCCTTCACTGTCGATATGCTCCAGCATCAGCAATGTCTCCTGCGCCACCTGCGGCGCGGTCAGCAGCTGGAATTTTCCTTCTTCCCACTCCTTTTGCAGCGGTGTGTCACCCTCAAACATCAGTGTCAGCAGACCGATATAATCCGGCTTCATACGGGTAAAGGCATCTGCTGTGCCGATGGCGTGCTCCCGCCACAGCTCTGTACCGCCCAGGCCGTTGATCGCGGTCACAGACAGCTTCATGCCCGCGTCCCTGACCATCTGTCCGGCGCGGACGATCTCGTCCACGGTCGCGCCCTTATTGATATGCGTCAGAATATCGTCACAGCCGGATTCCAGACCGAGATAGATCATCTTCAGACCCAGCGAACGCAGCAGCCTGAGCTGCTCCGGTGTCTTGGTGAGAATGCTCCTCGGTGAGCCATAGCTTGTGACGCGGGTGCACTCCGGAATCGTATCGCGGATATGCTGCAAAATGATCGCAAGATCCTCTGTCCGGCGCATCAGCGCATCGCCGTCCGCAAGAAAAATGCGCTCGATATGGCTGTACGCCCTGCGCGCGAGGATAAAGTCCTCCAATACATCCTCCAGCTTGCGCAGATGGAACTGCTTCTCCTTATACATATCGCAAAAGGTGCACCTGTTATGGCTGCATCCGATCGTGACCTGTACGATCAGGCTATACGCCTCGCTCGGCGGACGGAACACCCTGCCTTCGTATCTCATAGAACTGACCCCTTTCGGAAATGAAGGAACCTCTGAATCAATCGTCTGCGGCTGGACGGCGGTTCTTTTCCTCCAGCTCTTGCCGATTGAATCGGCGCTTCCTTAAAACTTATCATACAGTATATCACACGCGGCGCGGGCTTTCCAGTCATAAAACAGGCGGAGCGCTGTAATTGCGCTCCGCCCGACAAATTTTCGGAACCTTATTCCTCTTCTTCTTCCTCTTCTTCCGCTTCATCGTCCGCTTCGTCCTCTTCGTCCGATGCTTCTGTTTCAGCTTCCTCTTCTTCCGGCTCTTCCGCTTCTTCCATGCTCATCTGCTCCTCCGCAGCCTCGCAGGTTTCTTCGGTTTCCGCGCATTCCTCTGCGGATTCACAGGTCTCACATGCGCTCTCGTTCTCAGCATTCATATCGTCCAGCTCACTCATTGCCTTGAGCTCCGCCTCATGATATACCTGCTCGCTCTTGCTGTGGCGGTATGCCGCAACGCCTGCTGCAACCGCGCCTGCCGCCGCACCGGCTACCGCAATGCCAATGCCAACCTTTTTCTTCATATTATCATTCTTTTTTGCGCCCATTTCGAACTTCCTCTCATTGCCGCGTTTGCCGCGGGTATTATAATATGTCTTCCGCCGACATGCGGCGGCAAGTTTTTCATCTCGCTGGACATTTTCCTGTCCTGTATTAGTTATATGTTACCACATTGTAATTCAATCTGTCAATCTTTCCATGAAATATTCCCAAATTTTCTTGCGCAATTTCAATATTTCCCATCAAATACACCAAGGATGCAAAATCTGTGAAGGTTGCCAATTGACGAATACAGGGAATATGCTATAATGAGCCAAAGTATGGACGAATGGAAGGTGAAAATCATGTCCAACATTTCTACAAAAAAGTTCCCCATCCGCATCGGTATGCGCACCTTCAAGACAGGTTTTGCCGCTGGCATTGCCGTTGCTGTCGGTTATCTGATTGACAGTCCCTATCCGCCTTTTCTTGCCATCGGCGCGCTCGGCTGTATGCAGTCCTCCATCATCGCATCGCTCAAGGGCGCGCGTGATCTGACCATCGGCAACTTTGTCGGTGCGCTGCTTGCCATGCTGTTCACCATGACATTCAGCGGGAATCTATCTGTCGGCTGTTTCTTTGGCGTTATGATTATGATCGTCGTGTGCAACAGCCTGCATATGCAGCCTTCGACAACCAGCCTTGCCTGCGTGGTATTCTGCTGCTGTCTTTCGGACATCTCCTCGAAGGGCAATCTTTTATATGGCATGGTGCGCTTCCGCGACACCTGCATCGGCACAGCCATCGCGCTGGCCGTGAATATGCTGATCCGTCCATACAGCGGCGCAGACCGTGCAAAAGCCGGTATCCTGCGTGCACAGCAGGCAATGCTGCCGCTGCTGGAGCAGCGCGTGCTGCGCGGACGTATCCCCGACCTGCGTGATCTGCGCATCAAGCTCAGCGACCTTGATTCCCGCATTGATGTCCTGTTGGATGAACGCATGAATAAATCCCTCAAGAAAACGGAGGTCGCCTACCTGCGCGGCTGCCAGCAGCTGTTGTGGAAAATGCGCGATTCCCTCATCGGTATCTGCTGCATCGACACGACGCCGCACCCGTCAGAGCAAAACCTCGCCCGCATGAACGCCCTTGGGCTGACGCGGGACGAAAAACAGACCGAAAACATTCTCGACGGTATGTGCGATGAGCAGGATACCGTAGTATTTAACTACTATTTGAATATCTTTCTGGATTCCAACGAGTATCTAACCCAGCTTATCCAGCAATAATCCATCCCTCCCCGCAGCGCGGGGAGGATTCAGTCTGTAGAAAAAGTGAAATCTCATCGCATAAGATGAGGGGATTTCGACATGAGCTGTCAGCGTCAGCGGACAGCGGATTACAATCTCGTCAT
>CAYNPX010000153.1:0-4260 GCA_964399205.1 uncultured Butyricicoccus sp. | reverse complement strand
GAGCAGATCGCTCTGCTCCCCATAGTGATTCATCTGCACTGCTTTCTGTAATTCTGCGGGGTCGCGCCCGTTGCGCGCTTAAAGGTTTTGCAAAAATTCCGGTAATCACGAAAACCGCTCTGTTCGCCAATCTCACGGATCTTGTCTTCCGTATGCGCCAGCAGGTCTTTCGCCGTATTGATGCGGCACGAAAGCAGATATTCTGAAAAGGTAATGCCAGTCTCCTTGCTGAAAAGATGGCTCAGGTATGCCGGATTCAGATGCACCTGTTCCGCCGCTGTCTGCAATGAGATATCCCCCGTATGATTTTGCTGCAAATACCGTATCGTCTGGCTGACAGCGTCGGTATAGCTGTCCAGTTCAGGCAATATTTCCTCCTTAAACGTCAAATACGCGGACTCCATCCCGTGGAAATCCGACAGCTTATCCGGTATGAGGCGCTTTGACAGCCCCGCCTGCCGGTCGGTCTGCCGCAGCCACTCTTCTACCAGCCACCGCTGTGTGTGCTGGGAACGGAACTCCTCCAGCGCAGCTTCCCATTGCCGCCGAATCCTCCCGCTGTCCCTGCGGTCTATGTAATCCGCGATCTCCTCGCTGAACCGTCTGGCAAGCGCCGGAATCTCCTTTCCGCACGCCTCCATCTGCCAGCCATAAAAAACAACCGACTGCGGTGCATAAAATCGCTCATTCAGCGCGTCTAACGCCTGCTGCCAGCACTGCTTCGTGTCCGTCCGAAAGCTCTCTGCATTGCTTGTGCCAATACACACCGGCACGGCAAGGTATCGTTCCGCATATCGAACCGCCGACGATGCATACTGCTGGATTTTTTCCCGCCGTTCATACACGCCGGAAATACCGGTAAAATCCAACAGCACAGCATACAATCCCTGCCGCACCTGCACACACCGGACGGCATTCGCGTTCTGACACGCCTCCCGGCAGATCTGCGCAAAGGAGGAATGGAACCTTTTCTGCTGCTCCATCGGCAGTATCGCCACATGGGTATCGTAATTCAAGATATTGACCGCCATTGCCGCGCTGACAAAGAAGTTGTCCTCCGGAGCCGGCTTTTCCCCTTGCAGCAGCTGTAAGTAATACTCCCGTTCCTCATCCGCGGCGCTGAATTGCAGTCCGCTTTTGCTCGTGGACACAATGGAGTGCTTCATTTCGTCCAACAGCTTGAGCAGGCTTTCCTCTGTGAGCAGATTTTTGAGGATATATTCATCAATGCCCAGCTTCATGGCTTCCTTGACATATTCAAAATCATCGTGGCAGCTGAGCGCGATGATTCTCGCGGTGCTGCCATCCTGCTTGAGCCTGCGGATCAATTCAATGCCATCCATGACCGGCATACTGATGTCCGTGATGATAATCTCAGGCTGATATTCCTGCACCATACGCAGCGCTTCCTCGCCATCCTGCGCGGCGCCTACCAATGTATATCCATGCTCTTCCCAGTCCATAATGCGGGATAAAAAGGTTCTGACAAGAAAATCATCATCCACCAATAGAACCTTAATCATCGCCCTCTCCTCTCTCCGTCAGATACTTTTCCAGATAACTCACCACATTGTCCTGTGTAATCAGCGGCGTTTCCACATGGGTATCATGCTCTATTTCCTCCCCATCCAGCGACTGTACGATCGTCCGTATCGTCTGATATCCGATCTCATAGCCGTTCTGTCCTACCAGCGCCAGAATCTTGCCGTCCTCCACGCCGGTCATCGCGTCACTCTGCATGTCCACGCCGATCAGCTTGACCGTATTCATATCCGCCTCCTCCAGCTGCTGCATAGCGCCCAGCACCATCAATGCGCTTGTACAGAAAACGCCCTGCACATCCGGGTTCTGCTGTAGGATTGTCTGCATACACTTCATGCTTTCCAGATAACTGCTGGTTTCGGATACTTCTATCTGACAAAGCTCCAGATCGGCGTCCTGTTCAATATAATCCTGAAACCCCTGCAAGCGTTCCGCGTGCGAGCTCTGCCTGGTATTTCCCATAACAACAGCGACCTTCCCGCTGTGCAGGCAGCTGTCAAATGCCTTTGCCGCGATTTCCCCGATCCTGTAGTTATCGGCGCCAATATACGGAAAATCAAATTGCTGTGACTTGGTATCAATATAAAAGCACGGGATATCCGCCTGCTCGGCACGCGCCATGATTTCAATGTGCTCCGAATCACAGGGAGACACCGCGATGGCGTCCGGCTGCGAGGCAATGACATCCTCCAGTATTATATTTTGCGCATCTACATCATTCTCGCTTGACGGCCACAGGATATTGACAAAAACATTATAATCATTTGCCGCCTGTTTCAGGCCGTCCTCTACGGACATCCAATGGACGGAATCCATCGCTTTGAGCACCACACAGATCGTGCGTTTTTCCTGTATCTCCTCAGCCTGTCCTCCGCAGCCTGTCAACAGGAAAGCCGTCAGAAGAAGCAGCGCTGTCCATCTGCTATGCCATCGTTTCAAATCGTATACTCCTCCGCATCATGGGAAACCGGCAGCATGATAACCGCACTTGTTCCCTGGTTTTCGCTGGAAAAAAACATCAGCTGCCCTTTTTCGCCATAATAGAGCTGCAGGCGTTCCTTTACATTGCGAACGCCGATGCCGCTGAATTTGCTGCGGCGCTTGCCGCTCATCAGCAGCTCCATATCCTCCTCAGTCATGCCGCGCCCATTGTCCTCTACCTTCATCGCAAGCGTATCGTTCTCTATACATGCGCGCACTGCAATATGTCCATCGGCCCGTCTGAGGTCGATTCCATGCAGAATCGCATTTTCCACCAGCGGCTGGATCAGCAGGCTCGGAATATAGCAGCACTTTGCTTCCGGCATGATATCAAAGCTCACCGAAAACCGGTTCGCATAGCGGAACCGCTGCAGCTTGACGTAATTCTGAACCATATGGACTTCCTGCTCCACGGTGATGAACGCGCCGCTGTCGCTCGCGCTCATCTGCAGCAATTCGATGAATGCCTCAAGCAGCTCCGCAATCTCAGGGGTATTTTGCAAAATCGCCGCGTATTTAATTGAATTTAATGTGTTATACATAAAATGCGGTGTGATCTGATGCTTTAACGCCTCAATCTCCGCTTCTTTTTTCAGCAGCTTTTCCGTGACCAGCTGGTCGATCAGATCCTCGATCTGCTGAATCATATCGTTGAAGCCTTCCGACAATTGCCCGATCTCATCCTCGGAATAAACCTCTGCCCGAACGGTCAAATCGCCCTGTCCGACCTGCGCCATTGTCTCTGTCAGCTCTTTCACCGGACGCATCATGCGCCGGACTATCATCAGGATCGGGATGATCGCCAGCATATTGAAGAGCAGTGCCAGCAGGAAAATCCGGTTCCTCGTGATGGTGATGTCGCCGGTTATTACGCTGCGGTCTGAAATAATCATCAGTTCAAATTTGCTCAGCGGCGCCGTAACCGTTGTTACCAATACGGTATCATCTATGCCCGATACCGTTTGCCCCAGCTGTTTTAAATTTGCGCTGGACGCAATCCTGCCATCCGGCGCAATGATATAGCTGCGGTCGTTATCCAGATTCGCATAGCCTTGCAGACATCCAAAAAAGATATCCCGTTCATCTACATTGACCATGATATAAGCCGCTATCTCATTGTCCTGCGTATAAACCGGCTTAGTATAAGTGAAGCTCTGCTTTTTCAGCACTTCCGTCTCATCCACATGATATTGCGGAGACAATGGATTCCCCTGCGTCTGTATCGCCTGCTCCAGCCACGCGGTATCCGCTTCACTGCACGGCTGTGCGAATGTTTCCGACTTCGTCGTTTTCAGAAGAAGCGCCTTTTCCGGCAAATAGCAATAAATTGAATCAATGGCATTGCTGCGGTAGCCGTCCAGTAATTGCAGCAGCTCTGCTTCCCTGCTCTCGTCATAATGCTGTATCTGCCGCTGAATCATTTCATCGGAAGCCGCATTGACAGCGATATAGTATGCGTCCTTCATGGTATCATCAAATATTCCCGCGCACACGGTCAGATTATCTGTAACAGAAGAAGTATAATTATTCTCAATGACTTCAACGGAATTGTTATAGAACACGATCGAAAGCACCGCTGATACCAGTATTGATATCAGCAGCATACTGCCTATGATCTTTTCCCGAAACCCAAATTTCATGCTGTGTTCCAACCCTCCGCAACGATTTTTGATGCGCCCTTATGCGTTCCAAAAGTATTATAACACATATCAGTTTCCAAATGTACCCAAAAAAATA
>CAYNPX010000152.1:0-4262 GCA_964399205.1 uncultured Butyricicoccus sp. | reverse complement strand
TTTCTTTTGCCTGACTTTTCTTTTTGTAAAGAAAAGTCAGTTAAGGAAGTCTTTCAATTTTTTCGAGCGGCTCGGATGACGCAGCTTCCGCAGCGCCTTTGCCTCGATCTGACGGATACGCTCACGGGTAACATTAAATTCCTTGCCGACTTCTTCCAGCGTGCGGGTACGGCCGTCCTCAATGCCAAAGCGCAGGCGCAGCACCTTTTCCTCACGCGGCGTCAGCGTCTTGAGCACCTCGATCAGCTGTTCCTTGAGCAGAGTAAACGAAGCGGCCTCTGCCGGCTCCAGCGCGTCATCATCCGGGATGAAATCGCCCAGATGGCTGTCTTCTTCCTCACCGATCGGCGTTTCCAATGAAACCGGCTCCTGTGCGATCTTGAGAATCTCGCGCACGCGCTCAACCGGCATATTCATCTCTTCCGCAATCTCCTCCGGCTGCGGGTCATGTCCCAGCTCCTGCAGCAGCTGGCGGGAAACGCGGATGACCTTGTTGATTGTCTCCACCATATGAACCGGAATGCGGATGGTACGCGCCTGATCCGCAATTGCACGGGTGATCGCCTGACGGATCCACCATGTCGCATAGGTCGAGAATTTGAAGCCCTTGGTGCAGTCAAACTTTTCTACCGCTTTGAGCAGACCGAGGTTGCCCTCCTGAATCAGATCAAGAAACAGCATACCGCGACCGACATAGCGTTTTGCGATGGAAACGACCAGTCGCAGGTTTGCCTCGGACAGACGCTTCTTCGCGTCGTCGCCGGCGCGGATCTGCTTGTTCAGTTCCTGATACTTCTCCTCCGGAATTTCCTCGCCGCTGGCCTTCAGCGTTTCCAGTTCTTCCTTCGCGGCGTTGCCTTCCTGCATTTTTTCCGCAAGCGCAACCTCCTCCTCCGGTGTCAGCAGATTGACCTTGCCGATTTCCTTGAGATACATGCGCACCGGATCGTCAATGGCAAATTCCTCTGCCAGCGAATCGGTATCCTCCAGTTCCTCCTTGGAAACCTCTTCCACGTTTTCTTCGGAAAACTCCTCTTCATTTTCCAGCGGAACGACAAGCGCTTCGGTGCCCTTGATCTCTACGCCTGCTTTGTCCAGATCCTCATACAGCTTATCCAGCTCATCCGATTCCATATTGATGGAATCCAGCGCATCAGACATTTCCTTCAGCGTGAGCTTTCCTTTTTTCTTACCCATCGCCAGCAGGTTCTTGATGACCTCCTGCTTTTTTGCATCCATGTCCTGTGTCATTCTTTAAGCCTCCAAAATGTGTAATCAGGTGTATCTATGCGCAGCAGCTGCGCGCTGCCGCTGTCCCGCCTATCCGGCAGGCTTTCTTCTATCCCGTCGACCCATTGTCAAACCGTTTGGTCCTGCGCTGCAGCTGCGCCTTGCGCAGCAGCGGATCCTCTCCGGTTTCCCCGGGCGCATCTCGCGCAGCCTTTTGCTCCGCGATAATATCAATGTAATCCTCCATTGCCTGTATGCGCCGGTCGGGCGGTACGGCTGTCCGCATCGCGGAAACCAGCAGCTCGATTTCCTCCGGCGCAAGCCTTCCCTCCAGCGCGGAAACGGTGACATTCCGTCCGCTGTCATATAACTCGATCGCATATCCATAGATTTTGCCCAATACAGGGGCGGAAAAATCCTCCGGCGCGATTTTATCCCGCATTTCCTCCAGCAACGAGCTGTCGGAAAACAGCAGGGCAAGCAGCCCTTCCTCCGCGCGTGCGGATTTTACATTGTCATAGTGTATCCTGCGCTCCCGCGGCTGTGCTGCCCGCGCCGGCGCACGCACCTCGCGGTGCATCTGCTGCCTGCGCTGACGTGCCTGTCGGGTCAGCGCCTGCGCGACCTCCTGCGCAAAGGCGGTCTGCGTCACGCCTGCCAGCTTCGCCGTAGACGCCGTATATACATCGCGCTCCACCGAATTTTCCAGCGCCGCGATAATTCCGGCTGCCTCGCGCAGGAACAGGATGCGCTGGTCGTCCTCGGTAAAATCATATTTCTCCCGCGCCGCCTCAATGCGGTAGCGGACGTCGTTGTCCGACCGCTCGATGAGCTTGCGGAACGCCTCCGCGCCCTTTTCCTTGATAAATTCGTCCGGGTCTTTTGCGCCGGGTATGCGCAGGATGCGCACGCGCAGTCCGGCTTTTTTCAAAATATCAATGGCACGCTGCGATGCCGCCTGTCCGGCGGAATCCGCGTCATAGCAGACGATCACCGTCTTGGTATAGCGCGTCAGCAGCCGCGCCTGTTCGTCCGTCAGCGATGTGCCGAGCGAAGCTACCGCGCAGTCAAAGCCCGCCTGATGCAGCGCAATGACATCCATATAGCCCTCCGCCAGCAAAAAATACTCGCTTTTGGTCTTTTTTGCAATATTCATCGCAAACAGGTTGCGCCGTTTGTTGAATACCGTCGTTTCCGGCGAATTGAGGTACTTCGGCTTGCTGTCGTCCATGACGCGCCCGCCAAAGCCGATCACATCGCCGCGTATGTCGATAATCGGGAACATGACGCGGTTCCGGAACTTGTCGTAGTATGTACCTTTTTCACTGCGCGCAATCAGTCCGGCGGTTTCCAGTTCCTCCTTGGAATAGCCCTTTTCCGTCATGGCGTCCAGCAGGGCGTGAAACGAGTCGGGCGCGAATCCCAGTCCAAATTGATTCAGCGTGCGCCTGGACAGCTGCCGCCGCCGGAAATACGCCAGCGCCTGCGCGCCGGCCGGACTGTGCAGCTGCGCATAAAAGAACCGCGCCGCGTCCTTGAGCGTCTCCAGTATGCGCTCACGCCTGTGCCATTCCTTTGGGTTTGCATTCGTCTCCGGCACAGTCATGTTGTACTGCTTTGCCAGATACCGCACCGCGTCCTGAAATTCCAGTCCTTCTATATTCATAATGAACCGGATCGGTCCGCCGCCGGCGCCGCAGCCGAAGCAGTAAAAGATCTGCTTGTCCGGCGCGACCGAAAACGAGGCGGTCTTTTCATTGTGGAACGGGCAGATGCCGAAATAATTGCTTCCGCTTTTTTTGAGCGATACATAACGCGAAACGATATCGACAATATCGCATCTGGCATTCAGCTCGTCAATAAACCGCTCATCAATCGCCATATATGCTCCTTTCCCGTCCAGCGGTCACTTGATATTCCAGCTTCTCGGAATAAACAATTCCGTGTACATCTCCACCGCGAACCGGTCGGTCATACCCGCGATATAGTCGCACACCGCGCGGTGCTCTCCGTCCGTCCCGATCCGTTTCCTGTACAGCGCCGGAAGCTGCTCCAGATGCCGCAAATAGTATTGAAACAGCGCTGTGAGCACGCAATCGATGCGTTCCTCCTGCGATTGCAGCGTATATACCGCGTCAAACAGATACGAACGCAGCGCCATCATCGCATCGTGCACTTCGCCGTACATGCCGATCTCATGCTCCTGCTCCCCATAGCGCACCATGTCCGCCACCATCGTGTCAATACGGTCGCCGTGCGTATCACCGAGCACGCGGACTGCCTCACGCGGCAGATCCTCCGGTACGATCAGCCCCGCCCGCACCGCGTCGTCAATATCATGGTTGACGTAGGCGATCCGATCCGCAAAATGGACGATGCGTCCCTCCGGTGTCGCGGCATGAGCCGTTCCGGTATGGCAGACAATGCCGTCGCGCACCTCCTGCGTCAGGTTCAGCCCTTCGCCGTCGCGCTCCAGATAATCCACCACCCGCAGGCTCTGCTCGTTGTGCCGGAAGCGGACGTCCCCCTCCGGTCTGGCAGCCCTGCACAGCCGGTCAAGCGTCCGTTCACCGACATGCCCGAATGGCGTGTGACCGAGGTCATGCCCCAGCGCAATCGCTTCTGTGAGATCCTCATTGAGCCGCAGGCTTCGCGCGACTGTGCGCGCGATCTGCGCCACCTCCAGCGTATGCGTCAGCCGGTCACGGTAATGGTCGCCCTCCGGCGAGATAAACACCTGCGTTTTGTTTCCCAGCCTGCGGAACGCCTTGCAGTGGACGATACGGTCACGATCCCGCTGGAAGCAGGTGCGCCGCGGGCATTCCGGAATTTCCCGCTGCCGTCCGCGGCTGTCCGCCGCCAGTGTCGCCCATGGAGCAAGCACCTGCCGCTCCAGCCGTTCCTGATCCTCCCGCATAGCACACCTCCCGTGCATCTATGTAATCCGAAAAAATCTGCTTATAAATACAATACCAGATAAAAATGAAAAATCCTCTTTTTTTCGCAAAATTTTTTTAAAATTTAAAAAGTTT
>CAYNPX010000151.1:3070-4269 GCA_964399205.1 uncultured Butyricicoccus sp. | reverse complement strand
GACTGGCGAAGCATTTGAAATGCTGTATCTTCATCTTCCGCTCCATCATCCAGATCGGGCAGAATATGTGTGTGTAAGTCAATCAGCATCGTTCACTCCTCTCCTCAGCCATAAAAATTCTCGATTTGGGAACGATTTCTCACTCACGATACGGCGGCGAGATCAGGAAACCGCTGACGATATTTGCCAGTTCCTGTGGAGAATGAAGCCAGCCTTCTTTGTGAACATACAGGATGCAGCTCAAGGTACCGGAAACCGTAAATATCGTAATCAGGTTGTAATCAAAATCGTTCCTGAGCTGTTGGGTATACTTCTTTCCAATTCCCTCTCTCGTCATAATGTCTATCGCCCGGACATACCAGAGTTTTTCTATCTGATTTTTCACAATCGCGTCCAGAAATTCCCTGTTATCATACCAATATGAAAACATAATATAGAGCTTACTGAAGAGTGTGTTGTCCGAGTCCAGACTCGCATACAGATATTGTTCCTCCGTGTGATCGATCAGGGCGTGCAGCACATCATCTTTTGAATCAAAGTAGCGATAAAATGTCTTGCGGGGAATATCCGCACGGATGCAAAGCGCACTGATGGTGATATCTTTATAAGGCTGTTTCCCCATCATATTCAGCAGCTCCTGTTCTATGCGGGATTGCCGTTCCTGAGATTTTTGGGTACTGCATAATTTATACATTAAATGACATCACCTTCCAGCGGCGAATTTTGATTCATAAATGCCTATGCATATACACCATATGCATAGATAAGTTTTCATTTTTTATCAGGTATTTTGTACCGTATTTTGGGTTTAATTATATACTGTATTGCAGAAATAACAAGATGATTATCGAGAAATCGAATTGTCTCATTTGTTTCTTCCGAGGATTCCCGTCAGATTGAACAAAATCCTTTTTATGTAAAACTGCCGTCTGCTAAACTTCCATATGCTGGATAATTTGTACATTAAATGATATCGTTTTCTATGGTACAACCGATTTTATACTATAGATGCATATGTAAGGATAAACGCACAGATATCAATTTCCCGTCCCTTAAATATTCAGGTATTTTTCATCATATTTCTGGAACATTATATACCATATCGCGGAAAAATGAAAGCATTTTATCAAAAAAGTGCATCGGTATGTCCGTTTTTCTCCATTATTTCTAAATTCCGTCTGTTTGACATCGATAATTTC
>CAYNPX010000151.1:0-2970 GCA_964399205.1 uncultured Butyricicoccus sp. | reverse complement strand
ATCTATAATATATCTTTAAGCAAGGTGAACCGATGCCGGAGCGCATGGAGGCAGAAACAGAATGAACAGGACCAAAGAGCTGAAGCGAATGAATCGGCAGGAGCTTCTGGAACTCCTCTTGGAAGCGACGGAGGAAAACGAATCGCTGAAAAAGAAGATCCAGTCGCTGGAAGAACAGCTTGCGTCCAAAGAAATTGCTGTCAAAGAAGCCGGTTCCATTGCGGAAGCGGCTTTGACTTTAAATGGCGTATTCGACGCGGCACAAGCCGCCGCTGCGCAATATCTGGATAATATCAAGCAGCTAAGCGGCAATCAGGAGATGCTTTGCCGGCAGATGGAAGCCAGTGCGAGAGAAAAAGCGCAGGAAATCTGTGACAAGGCGGACGCATACAGCCAAAAAATCCGCACCGAGGCGGATGAATACAGCCGGATGAAACGGAACGAAGCCGATTCAGACAAAAAACAGGCAGAGGAAAAGATCACGGCGCATTTTCAGGAGAGAGGAAATTCAGAGCGCCCCGCCTCAGCCCAATAAAGGGGAGGTCGGGCATGAAACAAAAGGAGACAAAGGAAACAGCCGTTACGGAGCCGCTCACGGTTGAACAGGTTCAGGCTGAATTACATAGAGAGCGGAACAACCGGAGATATGGTCGGGTGCTTCGCAGCACGATTTATACGCTGGTCGTGGTAGCTGCTGTTGCGGTGCTTATCGCCGTACTGGTTCTACCGGTTTTACAGATTTATGGCAGTTCCATGGTGCCCACCCTGAAAGAAGGAGACATTGTGCTTTCCGTGAAAGGGACAAAATTTGAAACAGGAGATGTGGTGTGCTTCTATCTGGGTAACAAGCTCCTGGTAAAGCGATATATCGCCGGTCCCGGTCAATGGGTGGACATTGATGAGGATGGAAACGTATATATAGATGGCGAATTGCTCGACGAGCCGTATCTGACGGAAAAGGCGCTGGGTGAATGTGACCTGGAGCTGCCCTATCAAGTTCCGGAGGGACGAATCTTCTGTCTGGGCGATCGCCGCAGTACCTCGGTGGACTCCCGCAGCAGCACAGTGGGCTGCGTGGCAGACGAGCAAATCGTTGGAAAAATAATCTTTCGGGTCTGGCCTCTGACCGATTTCGGAACGTTGAAGTAGAAGGGTGGGTGATGTCGTATGAAAGGCAAGGAACCGGAGAAAGTCTCCGGATACATGAAAACGCATCGGCTCCAAAAACGATGGCAGAAGGTTATTGTTTGTCTTGCCTCTGTGGTTGTATTCTGTACCACTTATGCACTGATTCTTCCGGCGATCACACTGGAAAAAGAATCGTGCCAGATTCCGGAGCATACCCACAGCGAGGAGTGCTATACACAGGTGACTTCCGTTGCGTACAAAAAACCGGTATGTACCCTGGAATCTCTGGGTATTCATCAGCACGATGAAAACTGTCGGGATGAGGATGGAAATCTGGTGTGCGGTTATGCCGACTTTGTGGTGCATGAGCATGACAGCTCCTGCTATGACAAGGACGGGAACCTGTGGTGCCAACTGCCGGAAATCAAGCCACACACCCATGACGCAAGCTGCTATGCAGCGGCGGAACCTGCCCATACGCACACAGACGCCTGCTATACACAGGAACGCGGCGACCTGATTTGCACAGACGACAGTGAAGATCACCAGCATACGGATTCCTGTTACGCGTGGGAGACGGTTTTGACCTGTGGGCTGACGGAGACATCCGGAGAGCCGCAGCTTGTGTGCGGGAAAGAGGAAATCATTCTGCATGAGCATGACTTTGATTGCTACGATAAAAACGGCAACCTGATTTGCGGCAAGCGGCAGGTGCTGGAACACAAGCACAGCGATAGCTGTTATAAAACCGTGGAAGTGGCGGCGGACACAGAAAGCCTGACCTGCCGCGAGGATCATCAGCACACTGCCCTATGTTATGGCACATGGAAACTGACGTGCGGTCTGGAAGAGCATACGCACACGTCAGACTGTAATATTCCCGCAGACGAGCAGGTTCAGGACAATGAGGACACTACTCAAGTTGATGCTCTGCCCGCTCAGGAAGAAACGGATGATACCCCGCTGACTTCCGATGAGGCTGATAATCATGCTGATGACGACAAGGACGACAGTCCGACTGACACGACCGATACACCTGCGGTAGAGCGCACTCTGGAAGGTCTGACATGGATGGACGATGATGGCGATGGGATTCAGAACGAAGCCGCGAGCCGTAATCTTTCCGGCGTGAAGGTTACGCTGCTGAAGCTGAAAGACGACGGCGACGCCGCGAACGAGGATGATTATGAACCGTATTGCTATCCCGACACAGGCACGCCGATCGAGATCGAAACCGGAAAGCAAATCAGCGTTCTGGAAAGCGATTCCACCGCCGCAACGGATTACGCAGTGGGTCAGTATAAATTTACCGACCTGCCCGCCGGAACCTTTGCCGTGCGGTTCACAGACGGCGATGCAACAAAGATTTCATCGCTGGTTGTCTCCCCTTCCAACCGTGGCGGAGACGATACGCAGGATTCGGACGGCATTGCAGCTTATGCGGACGACAGCGATACGCTGGATCAGGCCGTGATACTGAATATTACAATGCCGCAGGAAGAGGATATACAGGGCAATCTGTATGAATCCCAATATCACGATACAGGCTTCTATGAGAGAGGCTATGAGCTGCCGGTAACGGGCGGCTCCGGTACCAGTTCGTATACCTTAGAAGGATTACTGCTGCTGACCGGCGCGGGAATTCTCCTGTTGTATAACAATAAACGAAGAAAGGGGGACTTTTCATCTTGGGGGATGTAGCATCGTTCTGATGCACAACAACTTACAAACATTTTTCAATCTAAAATGAAAGGAAGTAACGTAAATGAAACAATTAAAGAAACTTGCCAGTCTCCTGTTAGCGTTGGCTATGATGGTTGGGATGGCCACCACAGCATTTGC
>CAYNPX010000150.1:0-4280 GCA_964399205.1 uncultured Butyricicoccus sp. | reverse complement strand
TTTAGTACATCCAGTACATCACATAGTTTACATTTGAGTCTGGCGATCTCTTTCTGTTCATCGGAAACATAATTGCCAGAACCTCGAACAGGAATATCACCGGATTCATGGAGATCTCTCAGCCACTTGATAAGAGTGCTGTACCCGATTCCAAGATTTTCTGCACATCCATGTACACCCATATCCTTGTGATCTTCGTAGTACTGAACTGCATCAAGTTTGAATGGTTTGTCATGTGAGATCCTCCCATATAGTCAAGAGTAAATTACATATATTTTCGTGATTCCATTGAAATTTCCAAATTTTTCAGTCTGGTATACATCAGATTGAATGATCCTCCTTCATCAGATACATCTATTGTATCATGATTTGTATATTTGAGAATGCTCATTTTGGCTTGTACTATTTATATTCTAACATCAATCATAGTTTACAAAAACTATTGAATGAGCACCAGAGAGTTTCGATTTATCTATGGCGCTCTTTGTTTGTGGCTTGAATTATGATTTTCTTTCTGCTATGCTCATGGTAGTATCAAAACAATTGTGTGCAATCATTCCAAACTATCTGCCGGAAGACATATGAAAACGCATATAAAGAAGGTGGGAACAATGGCAGTAGCTTATAAGGAAACATTGCAAAAATTATGAGTTATGCCAGATAAACGGAAAATAAACAACTCTATATAAAATGTCTGTATATTTCATACGGATATCGTACTTTTGGAGGACGATATGGACTTTATATCTGTTAGAGAAGTTGCCTCAAAATGGGAAATATCAGAGCGTCGTGTTCAAAGGCTTTGTGAAGATGGACGTATTGAAGGTATAGAGCGTTTTGGCCGATCATGGATGATTCCGAAAGATGCGGAGAAACCAACTGATCTAAGAAAACAGCGACTATCAAAAAACAAACAGACCAGCTATAGAAAGTCAATAGCAAGTAAGAAAAAATTATTATAGGCAGGAATATAGAGATGTGGAGGACAAAAAGGCTATCAAGAGACAGCCTTAGAGGAGATTTAAGTATATATCAGCAAATATCAGCAAATGGGAACGTATGGTTTGTTGTCGCGCAATACAGCGTAAATTATAAGAGTTAGCTTTCTAGCAACCGCACCTAAAGCGGTGTAATGATGCTTCCCTTCAACCCGTTTCTTCTGATAGAACGCAGAAAGAACAGGATCGTGGAAAGCTGCAACATTAGCAGCGAGCCATATAGCACGGCGTAGCCGAGGAGAACCGCGTTTGGACATTTTGTTCTGTGTTCCGGTGAATTCTCCGGATTGATGAACGGAAGGATCAATGCCGACAAAAGCTACAAGTTTCTTTGGTTCAGGAAAACGTGAGATGTCTCCAATCTCACTGAGAATTATAGCGCCCAGAACTTTGCCCACACTAGGACAAGTAGTAATACAGGTATTAAGTTTGTTCATATATTGCTCAATCTCAAAATCCAGTTCATCAAGCTGACGCTCCAGAAGATCAATCATTTCCAGCAACTGACGAAGCTGCATGGCAAAAGCAGACGTTGCGATAGTAATGCCAAAAGAGTTTTTAGCGGCATCACGAATTTCTTCTGCTTTGGCAACACCAACCCGTCCACGACTGGCTTTTCTGAGAATGGAAGACAATTCATCTGTAGGAATTTCCAGCAATTCCTCTGGTGTAACAGCAACATCAAGTAGTTCTTTTGAGGTTTTTCCGAACATATCTGAGAAGAAATGTTGGTATTCGGGAAAGACACGGTCCATAACACCAATGATCTTTCGCTTTTGATCAGCTATGTAATCAACTAGATCCATACGATGCCGACAAAGCTGGCGCAGAGAAAGGATATCCTCATCAGCAAGTTCGGTATTACTAAAACGACCAATGCGGATTGTCTCGGCAATCAAAAAGCTGTCTTTGGAATCATTCTTTGTTTTTCGCAAAAAAAGATTCCTTACGGCGTCTGATTGTATCGGATTGATGACATTGACCTGAAAGCCCTGATCGAACAGGAAACAATACAAGCTTAACCAGTAATGACCTGTAGCTTCCATACCTACAATCAAAGTTTGTTTTTCCGGATTGCATCCGTGAAAATAATCTAGTAGTGTGTTGGCTCCATCAGTAGTATTTGGAAAGCGTAGAGTCCGGGCTAACTGTTTGCCAGTTTCATCAATGATACACGCTTCGTGATGATTTTTCCCAATATCAATTCCACAGATAAGCATATGTAATACCTCCATATCTCTTTCGCGGATAGTCCTCTGAAACACTTTGCAGACTACAGCCTCGTTTGATATACGGAGAGTAACCAACATCCAGCTTATTCGTAGACTTCCGCAAAGGTAGAGGCGGCACCCTTTGTTACGGGTACAAAACCCAAGGAGGTGAACTCCGACCTCTATCCGCTACTTGCATTGTATCTTAGCTGCTTTTCATTCGCAATCCAAAATACAACTTTATTATACGAGGAAGTGATCGCTTATGGTCTGTTCATGGCATCGTCAAGGCACTGCTCTGCTGAATGAAATTGCAGAGACCTGTCTAGGCAACAACCAAATCGCAGTCTGGTATCTTGGACAGTGCGGGTTCGTTTTTAAAAACACTGCAACTGTTTATATTGATCCTATTTTAACAGAGCACTACGGTGCGGACGGAAATTCTAACCTCCTGTATCCCGCACCATTTGCGCCGGAACAAGTGCAGGCAAATTACGTCATATGCACACACAATCACTCTGACCACCTGGCTCCAAATACCATCAGAGGGATTGCAGCAGGAAATCCCGATACCCGTTTTATCGTCCCTGCAGGCTGTGTAGCTGATCTGCAGCAGCTTGGCATAGACGATTCCCGCATCATTCCAATCAATGCGGGTCAGACGCTTGCTCTGCCCGGTATATCCCTGCAGGCTGTCTGTGCGGCCCATCCTGTTCATCAAACCGATGAAAACGGGAATCATACTTCACTGTGCTTTTCCCTGCAAATGGGCGGCATTCAATTGCTGCATCCGGGTGATACCTATCTGACCGACCAGCTGATTGCAGAATTGTCTATGCTTCCTTCCCCACAGCTGTTTTTTCCGCCAATCAACGGCAGCGATTATTTCCGTACCAAACGAAACTGTATTGGTAACCTGAATCCGTTTGAGGCTGCAAAGCTTGCAGATATTCTCGATGCGGACATAACGATTCCGACACATTTTGACATGCTAATGGGGAATACCGCCGACCCGATTGCTTTCGCGAGAACTTTTATGGAAGTCAATCCTTCCCGGAAATGGCATATTCCAGCACTTGGAGAACGTTTTCTCTATCAGAAATAATGCTGCCGTGCCGAATCTGCAAGTATGCGCATGCAGTATCTGTCAGCATAATCATCTGTTATGTAGATTCATCTTTTTCATATCTTTCAGCAAAATGGCTCCCGGACTATTATCATCCGGGAGCCATTTCTCTATTGATTCAATCACGGCCTTTTGCCGCACAATACACAACATATTTCAACGCCAGCAGCTCCGAAATAATAAACATACCGGCTGCACTATGATATGGTATGGTGTACCGCCCTATTTCAAATTTCTGGGTATAAAACGGCAGCTTAAAATCACACAGCTTGGCAAGATGATTTGCACCATCCTGACAGATTGCCACAAGAATCATGCCCCGTTCCTTCATCTGCGTGGCATATTCAATCATCTGCGGATTATTACCGGAAACAGAATATAAAAGTACCACATCTCCCGGCTGCATGGTGCGCAGCGCCATCTGGCGTTCCTCTCTGCCTTCAATAACATTGACAAGCTTTTCCCCTACAATCAGATAGTTTTTCAGCATCCGTGCCGCAGCCTTCTGTACCGAACCGCTGCCATAAGCATAAATCCGCTGTGCCTTCTCCATCGCGTCAAACAATTGCGTACAATCTGCATGTTCGATCATGCTGATGGTACGTGTCAGGTCAAAGCTGCTGCGCTCGATGGTATAGGTATCCATTACCGGCTTGCGCTGTTCCTCCCATTTGAGGAATACTTTAAATTCGCCAAAACCCTCCATCCCCAGCAGCTGGATAAACCGCAAAACGGTGGTATGGGAGACCTGACAGGCATCTGCAAGCTGATGCAGGGACATATGCCGGCATTCCTGTCTGTGGCTGCTGATATATTGCCAGATCATATGGTCACTTGTGCTCATGCGGTCATAATTCTGTTGTACCAGTGTTTCCAGCTGCATCTGTCTGCTCCTTTCTGTTGCGGTATTCCAGATATTTTAAGAATAAGATATCAATCAGGATA
>CAYNPX010000149.1:0-4328 GCA_964399205.1 uncultured Butyricicoccus sp. | reverse complement strand
ATACTTTTCATAGCTTCTCCTCCTTATCTTTAATATGTCAGATATCACTGCATTTTACGACGATCTTTGGATAAATGGATTTTTGATAGGTCCAGAACGCGTCCACCGCATCATCCAGCTGATAGACCGGTCCAAGAATCTGATCCAACTGCAGCTGCGGAATCAGTTCCATAACTCTCGGATAATTGTAAACGGTAGTAAATACGGTGTGGAGGCTTGCTTCCTTGCTGTACATTTCGTAAAGATTTACCGGAAGCTCATAATCCATCGGGAACACTGCAAAGTATACGACCTTGCCTTTATTTGCAATACACTTCAGCAGTGGTGGAGCGGCCGCAGGTGCTCCGGATGCCTCAATGATCACATCATATCCACGTCCGTCCGTAATCTCCATAGCTCGTTCCACAATATCCTCTTTTAACGAATTGATCACATATTTTGCTCCCATGGCTTTTGCGCGCGCCAGCTTATCTTCATTGATGTCGATGGCCGTCACACGGGTAGCCCCGCGATCCAAAAGCATATTCAAAAGAATCGCTCCAATGCCGCCTACACCGGAAATCAGCACTGTGTCGCCTATCTTGATATCCGCAATATCGATTCCGCGCATTGCTGACGCGCACGGCTCCGCAATACAATAGTTCTTTGGATCCTCATTTTCCGGAATCCGATAGATCATGTTCGTCGGCAGCACCGCGTATTCTGTCAGCATTGGCGCACTGTACGGGTTCAGGCAATGGACATCGTCTCCTCGTTTACAATTGTCGCATTTCCCGCAGATACCCATGCTTGCAGCGGCTATTTTATCTCCGACTTTCCATCCTTCAGCGGCTGCTTCCTGGCTGACCTCAACAATATGACCGCTTCCCTCATGTCCGAGAGGCCATGGAGTAGGAAGTCCATAAAGTCCATGTGTCACAATATGGACGTCTGTCGCACAGATCGCGCAATAATCGATTTGCATCTTCACTGTGCCCGGTTTCAACTGAGGTTCCGGCAGTTCTCCGATCTGAACTTCATTGGCTGCTGTGTAAAGTAATGCTTTCATCTGTAGTTCTCCTTTCGTATATTTTTCATAAGTTGATGCTTAAATGTTATAATTTTTTGTAACTATTTACAACCTTTTCTCTTGTGTAAACGGTTTTGAAATTTTGGAGAAAAAAATTACTCTTTCCCGATGATTGACAGGCATCTAAAAAAAAGAGTATAATCTAAAAAATATGTTTCTTTATTGAACCAGAAATTGTAAATACCCTATCGGAGAGCGAAACTCGATAGGTAACCTTGATTTTCTGAATTGCCTCGCTCGGCTCTGCGCAGCCATTGAGCAGACCGGCAGCGGATACAGTGCCGTCCCCGGACGGAAATCCGCCTGTACCGATCAGGAACTGTTTCGCCTGTGGCATTGGGCAGATGCTACAGACAGTTTGTAACCGCCGAATACCCCTGTCTCCGTAAAATTATGCTTTTGCGTCGGGAAATTTAAAAAACTTTCATTGTAATGAGGGAAATGATATGTATTCTGTTATTTCTGTCTCCTCTAAATCAGAACATCAACAAACGATTAAGGGAGTAATCCTGGCCAATCCAGATCAATACATGCTAAAGGGGCAGTTTTCCATCTGCATTGATGTACTTTCCATCGCTCCTGAATTAAAGCCGGATATTATCATTGTGGAAGAAAAAATGTACTTTGTCGGGATTCGGGATTTTATACGTATTCTCACGGAGAACGGAGTTCATGCGGTATATATTCTGTTAAAAGACAACTCTTTTGACATGGTAGAATATAAAAATTCCCGTATCTGTGCCCGACTGGACGAAAATAATTTAACAGAAAATCTTCTTCTGGATGCGCTTCACAGTGCTGAAGCAAAGCTGCAGCATCAAATGAATGAGATTTTCCCCGGAGACATATACAAAAATCATGACTATTATTCTCAAATGGAAGAAAACCAGCTCTTTGCCAGAATTATCGGCGGTCAGCTGACAGAAGACGATTATCATTCTCCTATCTTGCAATGCACAAAGGGATATCTTATCATTGCAAGATTGTCCTCTTCCAAAAATAAATCATTCGTTTCTTACCAGAATATAGAACAGATGAAACAGCTCCAGCAGGCATTGAAGCTCTATCTGGAAATCTACAACGGAGGAAATATCTTCGCAATCCAATTGAACGAACTGTGTATCTGGTTTGATCTGCCGTCGGATAATCACACGCAGCCCATGACAATTATCCGTACAATCGGAAAACAGATCCAAAGGGAAAGTTATCAAAAAGGTTGCGGGCAATGTCTATTGCAGTGTACAGACAAAAAAATAATGCTGAAAGAACTGCCCGCCCAATATCGAACACTGGACAAGCTGGTTCGCTATCATTTTTTCGTTAATCCGGATGTGATTATTTCAGAATCATATTTGCAAAACAATACCGTAGAAACCTCTTACCAGGAGATTCAGGAAGAACTGGAAGCGCTGGAACATAGTTATAAAGATCTGAATTCAGACGAATTATTGAATAATGTAGATCGCCTTTTCCAAATTGCAACACAATGCCTGTCTTATAATACTTATTTATACATCTGGAATCAGCTGGTTTTCTGGTACAACCTCAAAATAAAGGAAAATCATCTGTCCATTGATACATATGCATTTACACTGGATACAAATGCTTTTTCCGATATTCAGGACGCCAAACGGGAAATGAAACAGGTATTGCAAAACATACTTGACGCAATTGCGCGAAAAAAAAGCTCCTACAATCCTTATGTAGAAAAAGCAATCGCCTATCTGAAAGAGAATATTTCCGAGGATGTTTCATTGACAACAATGGCGGATCTGCTCCATGTAAATTCCGCTTATCTCAGTTCTCTTTTCCGTCAGGAAACACAGAAAACTTTTGTACAGATTCGTAGTGAAATTAAAATAGAACGGGCAAAAGAATTACTGAAAGAAAGAAAAAAAATCTATGAAGTAGCGCAGGCTGTGGGCTTTGAAAACGAAAAATACTTCAGTCAGGCGTTTAAGCGCATTACCGGAAAAACGCCGAGAGGATTTCAAATTGGGGAAGACGAGTATGAAAAACGTTAAATTCAGAAACGGGAAAATTATCATCGTTGATGTTCCGGAAGCGCAGATTCTGTCGGACAACGATGTAAAGGTCAAAATCGCATACTGTTCTATCTGCGGCTACGAAATGTCTGTTTATAACGGAAAATTCCCCGGAATGGAAGATTTCAATCTCGGACATGAAGCTTCCGGAATCGTAGTAAAGACCGGAAAAAATGTGAAAGGCATCCATCCCGGAGACCGGGTAACACTTAGCCCGTATTTTTCCTGCGGTTACTGTGAAAACTGTAAAAAGGGACTTCGCCAGTTCTGTAGCAATATGAATAGAATTGAAGCAACATTTATGACAGAATACGCGGTTTTAGATCAGACGATGGTCTACCGGCTTCCTGAAACAGTCAGCTTAGAGGAAGGCTGTCTGATCGAACCTCTATCCGTATCTCTGCGTGCTTTGGAAAAAGCGCAGATCGGATATAATAAAAAGCTACTCATTATCGGCGGTGGTGCCATGGGGCTGCTCGCGTTACAGGCGGCTCTTTGCAATCCCATAGAGGGCGTGGCGGTTATTGACCCAAACGAAAGCAAACGAGAACTTGCGCTTAAATTAGGAGCTGCACTCGCCGTAGACCCGCGATCCGAAGATCTGTATTATCAATTAATGGATTATACCCATGGGGTCGGCTTTGACGCGGTGCTTGAAGCATCCGGAAATTCTGAATGTGTCACAACCGCGTTCAATCTGCTCGCACGTGGAGGCTCTCTGGTTCTTTTATCAATCTACGAGTCCGATTATCGTTTACCTATCTCTACCTTGAACCTTTATTACAAAGATGCAACCATACAGGCTGTTTATCCATCAGGAGATGCATTTGTTAAAGCTCTGAATCTGGCTCCCAGATTAGATTTGAAATCTATGATTACCGGAGTCTTTCCTTATAAGGAAGCAGTGAGTGCTTACCGGGAAAAAGGTAATTGTCATCATCATATTAAAGTACTTATAACATTTGGAAATACGTGAAGATATGAGTACATAGATTTGCATTCAGGGTCATGGCTGCGACCTGATATAAACTGCCGTCCCGTTTTGCCTTTCCCCTGCCCTTATGCTTTTCCTTTTTCCTCTGCTGCCGCAGCGCAAACCGGCGTTTTTCTTCCGCTTTTTTCCTTTCTCGGCTTTTTATTTTTCTCTCCGTTTTGCCTTGGTAAACCTCCTGTCCACTGCTTGTCCATGGATATATTTCTTATGTACATAGATT
>CAYNPX010000148.1:2785-4351 GCA_964399205.1 uncultured Butyricicoccus sp. | reverse complement strand
CGCTGACAGCTCATGCCGAAATCCCTGCATCCTATGCGTTGAGATTTCACTTTTTTCTACAATCCGGGCAGGTCTCCCGCGAAAATGCGCGGAGACCTGCTTTTTTTTTGCGTCTGTATCTCCTGTCATGTCGTAATAAGTCGAATTTTCTCTTTGTTAAAATTCTACAAAAGTGTATTTTTGTTCAACTATTGTCAAATATTTGTCATTTTTCCCTTTTATTCTTCTTTTTTTCTTGTTATTGTTTTGTCGAAAGCTGTCGATTTTTTCATGCGCCGAATGGTTCTCGGCGCACATTTTGTGAATTTCTCGAATTGATATACTCCCCATCAAATTGTATACTATTGTTGACCGAAAAAGGAGTGATCCCGTCATGCAAACCACGATTCGAGTTATGATCGCAGATGAAGATGCCCTGTTTGTCCGTCTGATGTGCGACATACTTCATCCGTCGCGCGGCTTTTCTGTTACCGGTGTGTACCGGAGCTGTGACCGGCTGCTCGAGGCTGTACAGCGTGAACATCCGGATGTTCTTCTTCTGGATCCCATGCTGTCCGGCACAAACGCGCTCGTCCTGCTGAACCAACTGAATAAACTGCCTGTAAATCAGCGTCCGCGTATCTTTGTCATTTCTTCCTTCGCTTCTGCGGAAATGGCTGCGGAATGCACGCGGCTCGGTGTCAGCCATTTCCTGCGCAAGCCAATTCACGCCGAAACGGTTGTCCAGCTGATTTCCTCCTGCATCACAAACAGCCAGGCAACCACGCACAGACCAACAGACAACGAGATCCTGCGGTATATCACAAAGATATTGAACGATCTGCAATTCCCGACACATGTGCTGGGGTATTATTATGTGCGCGACTGCATCATGCTGACGCTGCGGAGCGGCGTGCCAACGCCTTCTGTCACCAAAGTCGTATATCCTTCTGTTGCCAAAGCCAACTCGACCACATGGACCAGTGTGGAACGCGATATCCGCAATGGTATCCTGATCGCCTGGGAACGCTGCGATGAAAATTTTCCGAATTTTCGCTTTGCGCGCCGCCCCACAAACCGCGCGTTTATCTCTGCGGTTGCCGAACGCACTCGCTGTGATCTCCAGCTTGATTTCGCCTGAGGAATCTCTGATTCAATCGCCGCGTCCGAACGGCGGTTCCTGCCGATTGAATCAATGTTTCCCTAATTTAACCGTTTTGTAATAATTTTGTAACGCTTTGTTCATTTTGTGAATTGACGGATGCGCGAGTCCGTTTTATAATGAATAAAACACATCAAAACGCCGGTATGTCTAAACGCGAGAAAACCGCTCGTGCTTGCAGAAAAATCAGATTCCGTTTTTTGACATACCCCGATATCGAGATTGGAGATTTTTACAGAATGAGAAAACAGAAACGTACTCTTCACAGGATCAAGACTGTGTTACTCGTTGCCTGCTGTACAGCTGTTGTGTCCTCTGTCGCTGTATTTTGCCACGCGGTATTCCAGCCTGCCGCCGCTGAGGAACCGGAATCCTCCCAATCCGCAGATACGTCCGCACCCGCTGACGCATCGGAACAGGAGGAT
>CAYNPX010000148.1:0-2685 GCA_964399205.1 uncultured Butyricicoccus sp. | reverse complement strand
CAGGAGGATGCGCAGCAGCCGACCGAATCAACGACCGCGGAGCAGGAGGATACGCAGCAGCCGACCGAATCAGCGGCGGCAGAGCAGCCTGTCCAGCAGGAGATTGACGGACATGTATGGATGGTGCATCAGGAGCTGCCGATCGTACAGCCCTCCCTTACACCGGAACAAGCGCAGGATGTGTCCATCGTTGTCAACAAAACCGACCACGTACTGACCCTGTACAACGGGGAAAGCATCATTGCACAATATTCTGTCGGCTGCGGCTCTGCTTCCGGCGCGAAACAGCAGGAGGGCGACAAGCGTACACCGGAAGGGGAATACACCATCTGTGTGCTCAACAGTGAGAGCAAATACTATCTTTCGCTCGGACTGAATTACCCCAACGCAACGGACGCAAAACGCGGTCTGGATACCGGTCTGATTACGCAGGACGAGTATAACGAAATCATTTCTCAGCTGAACGCCGGTCAAGAGCCGGACTGGTATACCAAACTCGGCGGTCAGATCATGATCCACGGTCAGAAGGGCAACCTCGGCGGTCAGACCGACTGGACGACCGGCTGTGTGGCGGTAAACAATGCCGTCATGGACATTTTATGGAAGTACTGCAAGGTTGGCACAAAAGTGACAATCCTGCCATAAGTTACCGACAAAATCTATTGCTCTTTTCTGTCTGTGGTGGTATACTGACAGTAGTGAGGTGACCGGATAGAGGCATATCCCTCTTACCGCAAACCGTACTTTGCAAGTGTACTGACCCGCAAGGAGCGATTCCTGACGGAAAAGACATGTCATAAACAGGGGATATTGTATTCCTCTGTCTGGTTTCGTCTTATCCGCATCCCTGCGTTTCGGCGCGGGGATGTTTTATTTATCCGGAAAGGAAGAAAAACATATGGAACAAACGCGCGTCGCCATTCTGGCTATTGTTGTGGAAAATCCCGCGCATATCGACCGGCTGAATCAGATTTTACACGAGTACAGGCAATATATCATCGGCCGCATGGGTATTCCCTATGAGAAGCGCAATATCTCGCTCATCAGTATCGCTGTCGATGCCCCCGCCAGTACAATCAGCGCCATGTCCGGCAAGCTCGGTATGCTGGACGGCGTGACCGCCAAGGCGGTCTACTCCAAACTCTGAGCTGCCCACTACCATAAAAAATATCAGGAGGTAACCATTCATGTACAATGTTATGTCCCCAAAAGCAGAGGAATTTATCAATGATGAAGAAATTCGCGCCTGTCTTGCCTACGCGGAAGAAAACAAGCATAACCGCGAGCTTATCGACCGCATTCTGAACAAGGCACGCGAGATGAAGGGCGTATCCCACAAAGAAGCGCTCGTCCTTTTGGACTGTGATCTGGAAGATAAAAACGAAGAAATCTATGCGCTCGCCCGCCAGATCAAGCAGGAGTTTTATGGCAACCGCATTGTCATGTTTGCACCGCTGTATCTGTCCAACTATTGCGTCAATGGCTGCGAATACTGCCCATATCACGCAAGGAACAAGCACATCGCGCGCAAAAAGCTGACGCAGGAGGAAATCATCGCCGAGGTCACCGCGCTGCAGGATATGGGACACAAGCGTCTTGCCATCGAAGCCGGTGAGGATCCGGTCAACAATCCGCTGGAATACATCCTCGAATCCATTCAGACGATCTACAGCATCAAGCATAAAAACGGCGCCATCCGCCGCGTAAACGTCAACATCGCCGCTACGACCGTTGAAAATTACACCAGGCTCAAGGACGCGGGCATCGGTACGTATATCCTGTTCCAGGAAACATACAACAAGGAGTCCTATGAAAAACTGCATCCGACCGGACCGAAGCACAACTACGCTTACCACACCGAAGCGATGGATCGCGCGATGGAAGGCGGCATCGACGACGTCGGACTGGGTGTGCTGTTCGGTCTGAACAACTACCGCTATGATTTTACCGGTATCATCATGCACGCGGAGCATCTGGAAGCATACAAGGGCGTCGGTCCGCACACCATCAGCGTCCCGCGTGTACGCCGTGCGGATGATATCGATCCGGATGTTTTCGACAACGGCATCTCTGACGACATGTTCGCAAAGATCGTCGCCTGCATCCGCATTGCCGTACCGTATACCGGTATGATCGTTTCCACCCGCGAGAGCCGTGAATCCCGCGAGCGCGTACTCAACCTCGGTATTTCCCAGATCAGTGGCGGTTCCCGCACCAGTGTCGGCGGTTATGTCGAGGAGGAACCGGAGGAGGAAAACTCCGCGCAGTTTGATGTCAGCGACCGCCGCACGCTCGACGAAGTCGTTCACTGGCTGATGGATCTGGGCTATGTGCCGAGCTTCTGCACGGCATGTTATCGTGCCGGACGCACGGGCGACCGCTTTATGTCACTGCTCAAGAGCAAGCAGATTGTCAACTGCTGCCATCCGAACGCGCTGATGACGCTCAAGGAATATCTGGAGGATTACGCATCTCCGGATACCAAGGCGATCGGTGAAGCGCTCATCCGTAAGGAGCTGCTTACCATTCCAAACGAAACCGTCCGCCGGAAGGCTTCGGAATATATCGAAAATATCCACGAGGGTCAGCGCGATTTCCGATTCTGATTCCATCAAATGCAACATTCTCACGTCAGGAGACAGACCGCTGTCTCCTGATTTACTTTTTGGCACAAATCCTGCAATA
>CAYNPX010000147.1:0-4418 GCA_964399205.1 uncultured Butyricicoccus sp. | reverse complement strand
TGTTCCGGATGCGTTCGGCCATGTCGATATCATCCATCTTGCGGGGCAGGACATCAGGTGCGGAGTGCACGTGCAGATCGTAGGCTCCTTGAATGAGTTCTTTGTAATCCATACTACTGTTCTCCTTTACGTATTTCATTTCAGACTTCAATATTGTTGAACAATATTGATCATGCTTAAATTATAAAAGAAAGCACAAATTTTGTCAACCCCTTTTATAAAAACTGTGAAAAAGCACAACTTTACTGACCATATTTTATGCATAACGCACATACTCTCTTGAATGTTGACAGATGCCTGTCATCATACTATAATATTGTTAAAAGACTTTGTTCTACAATCCAGAACAAGGAGGAATGGTAATGGCCAGTATAAATCAGACAACGATGGTATATGAAAAGCTCCGGGAACGCATTGAACAGGGCTACTATTCGCCGGCGGAAAGTTTACCGGAGATTGAACTGGCGGCAGAATATTCTGTTAGCCGTAATACAATCAAAAAAGCGCTGCTCATGCTGGAGAAAGATTCTCTTGTGAGTATCGAACCAAACAAGGGGGCGAAGGTACGCAATTACTCCAAGGCAGAGATTTTAGATTTTCTGGAACTCAGGGCTGAACTGGAAGGATTTATTGTCAGAATTGCCGTACCCCGATTTACGGAAGATGAAGTGTGCAAACTGGAATCATTGCTGACTGATATGAAGCGCAGACGCGAAAATGCTGATCTGCTGAACTATTCGGCACTCAATCAGGAATTTCATGCCCTGATTTATGACGTATGTCCGAACAAAATGGCGACAGACTTATTGACCAAATTAAAAAGCCAGATGAGAAAATATAACGCGAAGACGATTCTGGTTCCCGGGAGAGCTGCCCAATCATTAAAGGAACACCAGATGATACTGGATGCGATTCGGAACAAAGATGCCGCCGCCGCAGAGGAATGTATGCGCACCCATGTGAATAACGTGCGCCATACGTTTGAAGAATACTACGCATTGCTGTTTTAAGCGTGCCTCTGAAAAACGGTTCCCGTGTTCTATGAATCGTTTTCTGACGATCGGAGAAAAGCCGGAGCATTGATGCGCGGCGCTGCGGAACGCCGGGAATGATACAGCGCTTTCCATATGAAATATTTTACATATTGCACAGAATGATTGACTATTCCATAATATGATGATATACTAAAAACGGTCATTTTTATATAAATTTGTATAAAAGTGAGAAACAAACGAGATGGAAGCCTTCACTCTGGGCAGGATGCCTGTCCAGAGCATATGCCGTGCGTACCGGCATCTTCTCATGGTGCGCGTCGGACATTTCCGCCATATAGAATGGTGTCAAATGACAAACGCCGGTCAATCAGCTCGGGTGACGATATTCTATCGCACAATGGATGCCGTCCCGTAATAATAAGGATGAGGAAAATGTTGAAAAAAATTTCTATCATTGCATGTATTTTGCTGTCGGCAGTCCTGGCGGGCGGCGTTTGGAGCATGTGGCAGAACGACATGCAGCAATCCGCACACAATGCAGATATCGATATTGAGGCGCGCCCTCTGCGGCTGCAAATCAACGATCTGGAAAATCAAATGAAGGATTTGGAAGAAGAATATGAAATCAAGATGAAAGGGACGGCGTCGGTGCAGCTCGTGTTCGTCGAATTGGACGAAGCGCTATATACGGACGCCTATCCGCTGATGGAGGACATACCGGGCGTACTTGCGCTGTCAGACACGGATTTTTTCGGCACGGAGGGCAACATAACGCGGAGCCAATTTGACGAGCTGCTGAACGCGGGATGGAGTTATTGTCTGAACTGGGATGGAAAGGATAACCTGCGCACATGGCTCACAGTGATGCAGGGGAAGCTGCAAAACGCAGGGTTGGAAATGCCGGATACGCTGTATTTTGCGGCGGAAAGCTATTCTTCCAAGATGGATGCGATTCTTGAGGAATATGGCATAAAAACGGCTGTCCATCACGGCGAGGAATCCCTGCCGCTCATAACGACGGCAGAGGATGAGACAGATTCCAACCTGAGCGCGGCGATATGGCGTCCGGGAAGCAAGACGTGGAATTATTCCGGTGTGAAGGATGAGATTGCGCGTTTGATTCATCAGAAAGGAAATCTCGCGTTTACCATCAGCTTCCGTCAGGAAGACGATATTCAGAAAGACGATATCTGGGAGGAAACGCAGTTTACAAATATTCTGTCGTGCATTTCTGATTATATCAAGTCGGGGGATCTGCTGGCCACGGATTTTTCCTCCGCCCGCATTCAGCATGTAAGAGACGAGGATGAGCTATCCGCGCTGACGGCAGAACTGGAAGCGCAGAAGGCGGCGCTGCAGGAGCAGATTGACCAGCTGCAACAGCAGCTGGATGCGTTGTATGCAAGCTAAGCTGACATATCATATACCGGTGGCCATGCAAAAAAGGCATGAAAGTACAAAGGAGCAAGTGGCATTATGTCTACAGTTTTACTTACAGGAGGAACCGGTTTTATTGGTTCCCATACAGCGGTTGAGTTATTGCAAAAACATCACGAAGTTATTATCGCGGATAACCTCTACAATAGTGAGGCATCTGTTATTGACCGTATTGAAACGATCACCGGAATTCGTCCAGTATTCTATGAAGCGAATGCGGCGGACAGAGCTGCGATGGATGAAATCTTTTGCCGCCATAATATCGATGCAGTCATTCACTTTGCGGGCTATAAGGCCGTCGGTGAATCGGTGAAAAAGCCAATTGCATATTACCGAAACAATCTGGACACCACCTTGACCTTGCTGGAAGTCATGGAGAAATATAACTGCAAGCGGTTTATTTTCAGTTCATCCGCCACGGTCTATGGAACCTCGGATGACGTCCCGTTTACCGAAGATGCGAAAGAACTGGGCTGCACAAATCCCTACGGCTGGACAAAGTATATGATCGAGCAGATTTTGAAGGATGCGGCTGCAGCAGATCCGGCTCTGTCGATTATGTCGCTGCGTTATTTCAATCCAATTGGTGCGCATGAATCCGGAATGATTGGAGAAAAGCCGCATGGAATCCCAAATAATCTGATGCCCTACATCACGCAGGTTGCGGCAGGTATCCGAGATCATCTTTCTGTATTTGGCAATGACTATCCGACGCATGACGGTACCGGTGTTCGGGATTATATTCATGTGGTCGATCTGGCTAAAGGTCATGTGGCCGCATATGATTATAGCAGGAAACATACCGGCTATGAGATTTTCAACCTTGGCACCGGTGTCGGCTACAGCGTACTGGACATTGTGAGTGCTTTTGAGAAAGCAAACGGTGTGAAAATTCCTTATGAAATCGTAGAGCGGCGCGCCGGAGATATTGCCACCTGCTATGCGGACACACAGAAAGCTGCGGAGATACTTGGCTGGAGAGCGGAAAAGAGCTTACAGGATATGTGTCGGGACTCCTGGCGTTGGCAGCAGAGCGAGTGGGCAAGATAGTCCATCGCCCGGCTTGCCGGGACAAGTTAAGTGAGGGGGTGTTGAAGGATGAAAGAAACGGCATATAAACTTCACGCCCCTTTTCATCTCACCATCGCCTTGCTGTCGGATGCACACAACACCGATCCGGCTCCCATCCTGCATTCTCTGAAAACACATCGCCCGGATTTGATTTGTTTCGCCGGGGATCTGTTTCTCGGTCGCAGACCGGAGGATGATAACCTGATTGTGAGAAGCCAGGAGAATGTGATGCAATTGGTATCAGGCTGTGCGAGCGTTGCTCCAACCTATATCTCCCTCGGAAATCATGAGTGGCTGATCAGCAGTGAGGATCTGGAAATTCTGACCTCCACGGGCGCAGTTATTTTGGATAACAGATATGTTGTTCACACCGGGAAGGATGGGAAGAAGATCATAATCGGCGGTCTTACATCCGCCATTGTTACATATTTTCAGCAGCTGCGGGAGATAGATGACGGCGGGATAGAGAACCGGTACCCACACAGACCGCGCCATTCCCATCAGGAATGTTTAAATACAAATTCGATGTGGCTGACCGAGTTTGAGAAAGCGGAAGGATACAAGATACTGCTTTGCCATCATCCGGAGTATTGGAGCTTGCGGGAGCCTTATCTCATCAACCGAAGAATAGACCTGGTTCTTTCCGGCCATGCCCACGGCGGGCAGATGAGAGTATTTGGACAGGGGCTTTTCTCTCCCGGACAGGGATGGTTTCCGAAATACACCAGCGGCGCGTATCAAGGAGGGTACGGTTCGCTGGTCGTATCGAGAGGACTGTCGAACACGGCGAGTCTAATACCGAGGCTTTTCAATCCTACGGAAATCGTGTATCTGGAGTTGAGAGAGTTATCCGGATCGTGAGATGAGATTTCACTTTTTCTACAGACTGAAGGGAGAGGCACTCATGCCTCTCCC
>CAYNPX010000146.1:0-4462 GCA_964399205.1 uncultured Butyricicoccus sp. | reverse complement strand
AATCATTCCGTTTTTTTCATGCCCTCTCGTCGAGCGCTTGATTAGAATACCACGTCGGACGCGGAAAGTCAACCTATATTTTGCCAATTTTGACGCTTTCGGCGGGTTGCACAAGAAAATTTCCGTATTTTGGCAGTTTTGCTGTGCCTGTTCCCCGCAGTCACCGCAGCGACTGCTCCGCGATACTCCGGCGGCACTGTGCCAGATGCAGCAGCATCGCGTCGTATGCCGCCATGCCGTCGCGCGCCGCGATGGCGGACAGTAGTTCCCGATGGGTACGCGCCAGTTCCCGCCGCATCTCCTCATCCGGTGTTCCCGGCATCATGGACGGCGGTCCGCACAGGATAACGGCGAGGTTGGGCACGACGACATTGCCGGAGGCGCGCGCGATCGCCGCGTGAAAAGCGGTATTTTCCTCCGCGAAGTTTTCACCGGTCAGCATCTTCCGCTCACATGCATCGCACAATTGCATCATTTCCGCGATCTGCTCCGGCGTGCTGTTTCCCGCCGCAAGCGACGCAAGCCGCGGCTCAAGCAAAAACCGCAGCTGGAGCAGGTCAGTCGCCACGCGCGTCGTGTCCTCTATGAATTGCAGTCCGAGCGGGTCTTCACTGACGCCGCTGCGCGCGGAGACAAACGTGCCTGCGCCGCGGCGGATCTCCACCACATTGCGGCTGACCAGTATCTTGATCGCCTCGCGCACCGTGCTGCGCCCGACGCCCAGCTTCGATGCCAGCTCGAATTCATTTGGCAGCTTATCCCCCGGCTTCAATTCCCTGCCGATGATTGTGCGCACGATATCATCCGCGACGCGGTCCGTCAGTAATTTTCCGCTGTCCATGCCTTTCTCCTCCTGTCCGGTTTTGTCTATGCCTGATATAATATATATAGTATACCAGCTTTTTCCCCATGCGAAAAGCGGCAGAACCAGATTTTTCCGGCACCACCGCTTTGTTTTCTTTTTTTATAGCTTACGAGAGCTGGCAGATCGGCGTATCGCCTGCGCTCAGGCTTTTTGCCGGAATGCCGCAATATTTGATGTACGGCAACAGCTGCTGCAAGGTCGCCGCGGCATCCGTGCTGCTGTCCAGCCGCAGCGCGACGCTGCCGGTCGTATCCAGTGCGCTGACCGCCGCGTCATAGCTTGCCGGCGCGCTGCTCCAGTCCCACAGACGATAACCGCCCGCCTCCAGCACTGCCAGACCGTCCTTTGTCATACTGCCCGCGCTGCCGCCCTGTATGCGCACCAGACGGGACGGTGTGCCGGTGATGACCGACAGCTGTTCGTTTGCCGTATTCATCAGGCTGACTGCGGCGGCCGGGTCCTTTGCCTGCTCCGGTGTGAGCAGCAGACCGATGGCGTGCCCTTCTCCGGCGATCTGCCGCAGCAGGTCGTCCGCAGCATACAGATCACCGACCGGTACGAAGAACGTCGCGCTGACGCCGTACTGCCCGAACTGTGCCAGCATCGTCGTCGTGTTGGCGCCCATATCGCTGTCCACCGTCAGAAACGCGGCTGTCGGGATGTGATCGGGCATTTCATAGGTCTTGATGACAGACGATGAAACGCTCGTCCCGGGCGTGTACAGTGTACCGCCGGTTCCGGTCGTGCCGCCCGTCGTACTGCCTGTTGAACTGCTTGTACTGTTATTCGTATTGGTATCGGCGGACGAATCCGGATCATTCAATGCTGTCTCCGTGACATTGACCGTACAGCTTGCCGTGACATCATCGGCGGAGGCGGTAATCACCGCTGTACCCGCCTTCACCGCAGTCACACGACCGGATGTGTCGACGGTTGCAACCGCTTTATTATCCGATTCCCATGTCACAGCCGCGCCGCTCCCCTCCGGCAGCACGGTCGCGCGGATCACGGTCTGTTCCCCCGGCGTCATCGAAACGGTCTTTTTATTCAGCGTAATACCGGTGACGAGATAGCCCGAAACCGTCAGTTTGCATGTCAGGATGCCGCCGTTTGCAGACGCGCCGTGGATTATCGTCTGTCCTTCCGCCACCGCAGTGACCAGACCATTTTGATCCACAGTCGCAACCGCTTCGTCTTCCGACGCCCAGCGGATGCTGTCATCCGCCGCCGCGCCGCTGCCGGTCTGCGTACTTTCGTCCTGCTGTGCGGTCTGTGCCTTGAGCTGCAGGGTTTGCTTTACTTTTAATGTATATGTCACCGGCTGATCGGGCAGCAGCTCGATCACCGGCGTGCCGCTTTCCTGTTCTGTGACTACAGCCTGTGCCATTGTCTCCGGTACGTCAAAAACAAGTGTGGCACCCACCAGCGCACACGCCAGCAGGACACACCCGACCCGCTTATATTTCAGCATGGCTGTCCTCCCTTCTGTCACAGGCATATCCGACCGCCGGATACGCCATAAAACAGACTTTTATTCTCTGTCATTATACCGCATCCGCACGTATTTGTCACTTGATTTCCCATAATTCACACAATTTACGTATTCCAACATATTGCGTTAAATTGTCCTTTATTGTGATTTCTGTCTTTTATGATTGCGCCAAATTTGTAACAATGCTATAATAGAGAAGGCTGCGCCGCGTCTGACGGGCTGCGGCGCCGATATTCTATTTTCTGCGGGAGGCGCGTTTTTATGCATACAGACAAAATCATCCGACAGTATCTTCGTGGACAAAGTGCGGAGGGCTACCGTGTTTTCGGCGCGCATCCGACGCGGAAATATGAACAGGACGGCATTGAATTTCGTGTATATGCCCCTTATGCCGCAGACATGAAGCTGATCGGTGATTTTAACAACTGGGAAGGCTGGCCGATGGAGCGCCACGCGGACGGCACATGGACGATTTTCTGCCGCGATCTGCCGCTCGGCGCGCTTTATAAATACCGCACCGTCACGCAGGAGGGCAATGTTGTCGACCGGGCGGACCCGTTCGCCTTTTATTCGGAGCTGCGCCCGTCCAGCGCATCGCGTATCTGGAACCTGGACACTTACCAGTGGCATGACAGCGCATGGATGGCAGAGCGCGGAAAAGATTATAAGCTGTATAACAGCCCGATGAGCATTTATGAGGTGCACGCAGGCTCATGGAAACGGTCAGAGACAGACAAGGAAACCGCTCCCACAGAAGAAGAACGGGAATTTGGTCGGATGCTGACCTATCGGGAGCTTGCCGACCAGCTCATTCCATATGTCAAGGAACAGGGCTTTTCCCATATTGAGCTGATGCCGCTGACCGAGCATCCGTTTGACGGCTCATGGGGCTATCAGGCGACCGGTTATTTTTCCGCGACCAGCCGGTATGGAAAGCCGGAGGAACTGATGGAACTGATCGATCGCTGCCATCAGGCACAGATCGGCGTCATTCTCGATGTTGTCCCGCTGCATTTTGTCACGGATTTCTTCGGTCTGCACCAGTTTGACGGCGGCTTTGTCTATGAGTCCGCCAATGAGGAGGACCGCTACACCGAATGGGGTTCTGTCCTGTTCGATTATACCAAGCCGCATGTGCTGTCCTTTATGAAGTCATCGTTTGATTTCTGGATCAATTATTATCATATCGACGGTCTGCGCTATGACGCGGTTTCCCAGCTGATTTATCATAACGGCAATCCGGATGACCGAGAGAACGACGCGGGCATGTGGTTCATGCGCAGCACCAATTACTATCTCCAGCAGACCTATCCGGATGTCCTGCTCATCGCGGAGGATTCTTCCAATTACATAAAAGTAACCGCCCCGCCGCAGTATGGCGGTCTGGGCTTTGACTACAAGTGGGATCTGGGCTGGATGAACGACACGCTGGAATACCTGTCGCTGCATCCAAACGACCGCTGCCATGCGCGGCATCTATTGATGTTCTCTATGGCGTATTTTTATAACGACCTGTTTATCCTGCCGCTGTCGCACGACGAGGTTGTGCACGGCAAGCACACCATTGTGGATAAAATGTGGGGCGACTATGAGCAGAAATTCAGCCAGGCGCGCCTGCTGTATCTGTATATGTGCGCACATCCGGGCAAGGTGCTCAATTTCATGGGCAATGAACTGGCGGAATTCCGCGAATGGGATGAGAAAAAAGCGCTCGGCTGGAACCTCATGACCTATCCGATGCATGATTCGTTCAATCGCTTCTGCCGCGACCTGCAAAAGATCGGCGGCGCCTGTCGCGCGCTGTATGACACGGAATATGACTCGCGCGCGTTCCGCTGGCTGACTACGCCGGGCAGTCCGCAGACGGTATTCGCGTTCGCCCGCCGGTCCGCAGATGGACAACAGATGGTCGCCTGCGTGATGAATTTCGGGCTGCATCCTGTGCATGTACAGCTGCCGGAACTGAGCGGACAATGGACAGAGCTGATCAATACAGATGATTCGCGCTATTCCGGCTCCGGCGTGACAAATGCATCGCCTGTCAACGGCAGGGTGAAACTCGCACCGCTGTCCGGCAGCCTGCTGGTGATGTGAAAATAAAATAA
>CAYNPX010000145.1:0-4525 GCA_964399205.1 uncultured Butyricicoccus sp. | reverse complement strand
ACAGGCAACGGAATCAATCGTCCTCTTCTATAATATCACGGGTAAATATCTGTTCCCGGCTGCTCTTCCAGATAAAATACAGAATATCATCGCCATATTTTACAGAGACATCCTCATCAATGGTGGTTGTATTTTCCTTCAAATGGATGGTCATAAAATCATCGCTGAGTGTGTAGGTGCCGTTTCCTTCTGTCCCCTCATTGTTGGTCGCATAGGTGCCATCCTCATAAAAATCAATGTACGCCTGTTCATGTCCTTCAAAATACCATCTGCCCAGAATGGTCGTTTCGTCGATCACATCCGGCGGATCGCCAATGTCCTCTTGTGAATATGTGCTCTGCGTGCAAGCACACAGCATCAGTGCTGCCATAACTGCAAGTACAAGCATTCCAACGTGTCGTTTTTTCATTTG
The DNA here is from genome assembly GCA_964399205.1 of uncultured Butyricicoccus sp. Taxonomy (GTDB): domain Bacteria; phylum Bacillota; class Clostridia; order Oscillospirales; family Butyricicoccaceae; genus Butyricicoccus_A. The sequence continues at coordinate 4,113 of CAYNPX010000145.1, read as the reverse complement.
CGCTTCTCCTCCTGCGGCAAGATGCATCTATTATAGCAAATCATAACGCAAAAGTCTATAATAAAAAATCCCCTTTCTATTCTGCCGTTCCGCCTGACGTAAAACGGAATCGTTTGAATCAAAAGTGCGAATTATCAAAATTGAACAAGAAAAATCTTGCAAAATTACATCAATTATGGTAAGTTTATAAATAAGATATATTTTGCACAAAAATCGGCACGGAATTTCAGCTATATATGTCTATACGACCAAACGGCTTGTCTATCCTCTTGTTTTTTCCTGCTTACTCCCCGTTTGCATTCCAAAACAGGAGCAAATCAGCTTTTGCGTCTCCGCACCGGGCAGACACATCTGTACCCGCCATATGGCATTTTGCATATATAATCTTCTCCTGCAAATTACAATATTTTGAATAATTGCATTCCGGCTGCAGCGCCTTGACGGCGCATTGTTCAGTAGTTCATGATGAGGTGGTTTGAATGGCTGTTACGCTGAAACAAATTGCAGAAATTGCAGGCGTATCCCGCGGAACCGTGGATCGTGCGCTTTATAACCGTGGGCGGATCAAGCCCGAAGTCGCAGAGCGAATCAAAAAAATTGCAGATGAACTGGGCTACCAGCCAAACCGCGCCGGAAAGGCGCTCGCCATGGCAAAGCGCCCTGTAAAGATTGGTGTTATCGCGCAGGCAACCGAAACGCCATTCATGCATCTGCTTCTGTCCGGTGTCGAAGACGCTACAAAGGAAATTGCCGCGTTTGGCGCGGAGGTGCTGACACGCTCCGGTGTCGGTCTGGATGTCGAAGCGCAGCTTAAAATGATAGACGAGCTGGTCGGGGAAGGCATTAACGGGCTTGCGATTGCGCCGGCGGATGATGCGCGGATGCGCAATCGCATAAACGAGCTGATTGCCGCCAACATCCCCGTTGTCACCTTCAATGTGGATATCGCAGATACCGAGCGGTTATGCTTTGTCGGTCAAAACAGCGAACAGGCCGGACGCACCTGCGCCGGATTGCTGAGCATTGTCATGGGCTACAGCGGAATCGTCCTCCCTATTTCCGGTTATCAAAACAACCTCTCGCATACGCAGCGAATCAAGGGCTTCTGTGATGAAATCGAAAAGAGTTTCCCAGAGATACATGTGCTGCCGACAGTGTATTGCCAGGACAACGAGGCGTTGACACAGGAACTGACGGAAAAAACATTGGCGGAGCATCCCGACCTGACCGCTGTTTATATGGCCGCCGGCGGACAGACCGGCGTATGCCGTGCGCTGGCACGCACGGGCAAACGCGGCAGCGTGCGTGTGATCTGTTATGACCTGGTACCAAACAACATCAGAAATTTGCTTGACAGTCGTATAGACTTCTTAATCGGGCAAGATGCGCATACACAGGGTTATCAACCGGTTATGATCCTGTTTAACTACCTTTTTTCCGGCGTAAAGCCAGAAAAACCGTATTTATTCACCGATATTTCCATCCGAAACAAATACAATGTTTGAGCGCGACCGTCCTGCGCAGCAGCTGCTGCCGGGGCGGATTTTCTTGTCGCTTTGTCATCAAACTGTCATATTCTGTCTTTTTCAATTTGTTGTTTTTTATGGTATGCGTTCTCGTGAACGCATACCATAAAATATTTTTTGAGGCGAAATAATTCAGTTTTTCCCATTTTCTAATGGTTTTTTGCCTTTTTTACAGGTGAAAATGTCAATTTTTTGAGGTTGTCTGGTGTTTTTATACAATCCAAATCTCTTTTTATAAAAATTATGCATTGATTTACACAAAAAAATACGATATACTATAGTCACAACAACAAGAACGGACCGGTGTAACAGCCGGTCATGAGAATTTTGATTTTGGAGGTTTTTGACATGGATGAACTGAAAATTGCTTTGATTGGCTGTGGCATGATTGGCAAGCAGCACATCGACCGTATTCAGAACAGAATCAAGGGCGCTTCTGTAGTTGCCGTATGCGATGTATTTGAAGCAGGCGCAAAGGCTGCGGCTGAGATCGCTGGCCCGGGCACCAAGGTTTACACCGATTCTGCAAAAGCAATCAACGATCCGGACGTAAACGCAGTCGTTGTTACCACTCCGGGCGCTTTCCACAAGGATCCGGTTCTGCAGGCTATCGCTGCTGGCAAGCCGGTATTCACTGAGAAGCCTCTGACCAACACCGCTGCTGAGTGCAAGGAAATCGTTGACGCTGAGATGGCTTCCGGCAAGCATCTGGTACAGGTTGGTTTCATGCGCCGTTATGACCGCGGCTACAATCAGGTGAAGGCTCTGATCGACGAAGGCAAGTTTGGCGCTCCGCTGGTATTGAAGTGTACCCATCGCGCTGACGGCGTAGCTCCGGATTACACCACCGCTATGGCTGTTACCGATACTGCAATCCACGAGATCGACGTTCTGCCGTGGCTGATTAACGATGAGTGGGACGAGGTACAGTGCATCATGCCGAAGGTTACCTCTAAGGCTCACGAGGGTCTGCAGGATCCGCAGGTCATGATTATGAAGACCAAGACCGGCATCGTTACCATCCTCGAAGTCAACGTAAACTGCGGCTTCGGCTACGACATCAACTGCGAAGTTGTTTGTGAGAACGGCGTTATCAATCTGCCGTGCCCGTCCTTCCCGACCGTTCGTTACGCGAACAATGTTTCCACCAAGATCGAGGACAACTGGATTCTCCGCTTCATGGATTCCTACGATGTAGAGATTCAGGACTGGGTTGACCATGCACTGAAGGGCGAGACCGGCGGTTCTTCCGCTTGGGATGGCTATGTTGCTTCTATCACCGCTGACGCTCTGGTTAAGTCCCAGACTTCCGGTGTTGTTGAGAAGGTCGTTACCGGCGGCACTCCGGACTTCTACAAGAAGTAATAAACAAAAAGTAATTCGCTGGTTATTTTACGTTTTACTTAACCTTTCAAATATCAGGTGGGGTGTATGCCCCATCTGGTACACAATGAAAACTTGACAAAGGAGATTACACATCATGCTTAAGATGGGTTTTAACGAAGGTTGCACTTGGGATGGCAACCGCGGTTGTGCGGATCAGTCTCTGATGGCTGACCTGAAGGCTTGCGCAAAGTATGGCATCAAGGGTATTGATATCCGTTTTGACTGTCTGGCTAAGTACCTGGATGAAGGCGGCACGCTGGAAGAGCTGAACGCTTTCATGAAGGAAAACGATATTGTTCCGCTGTCCTACAATGCTCTGTGCTTCTTCAACATGAAGTCCACACAGGAAGAGAAGGACGCTGTTATGGCTGAGCTGGATGACATCATCGCTAAGTGCGCGGCTCTGGACTGCCACATGGTAGTTGTTGTTCCGTCCTGCGATCTGGCTGAGCGCGGCATCGAAGCTACCCGTCAGGAAATCCGTGACGAGGCAGTTGCTGTCCTGAAGGAAATGATTAAGAAGTGTGAGCCGACTGGTCTGAAGCTGTCCCTGGAATTCTGCGGCGCTCCGTCCATGTCCATCAACACCTTTGACGACGCTTACGAAATCGTTAAGCTGGTTGACTCCCCGCTGATGGGTGTTACCCTTGACCAGTACCACTTCAATGGTATGCGTTCTGACTGGTCCAAGCTGGAAGAAGCTGACGGCTCCAAGATTTTCGTATGGCATTTGAACGACACAGAAGATGTTCCGGCCGGTGCTGCTTACAACACCGATGCGAAGCGTCTGTGGCCGTCTGATCCGCGTGGCTGCCTGGATCACAAGCGTTTTGCTGATACTCTCCGTAAGATCGGCTACGACTTCGAGAACGGCTTCATCACCATGGAAGTATTCCGTCCGGATTACTACGAATTGAGCACCGACGAGTGCATCAAGACCGCTGCTGAAGAGACCGCAAAACATATCCAGAGATACTGCAAGTGATCATCCGGTCAAAACCGTTAGGCTGTAAAAGCCGGGCCGCAGGACGAAAGTCCTGCGGCCTTTTCTTTCGCGCTAAAATGTTTCATATTGTCTCATAATATTCAGACGGCTGGAGCAGGCATGTCAACCGGAAAATGAGCGCAAGCTGCGGCATTACCGCACGCACTTACCGCATCTATGAAGAAAAAAATACACCGGCAGGCATCCTGTCGGTGT
>CAYNPX010000144.1:0-4719 GCA_964399205.1 uncultured Butyricicoccus sp. | reverse complement strand
CGAATGCGCGTGCGCGCACCGGGCTGCATAATTTCAACCAAATGCTTGCATTTGGCTCCTGTCGACTTTTGTCGACAGGCTCAGCCCGACGGTTTCCCCGTCGGGCTTTTGCTTTTCTTTTGATAGGCTTCGCGTTCTCTGCGCAGCTCCGCATAGATTTGCAGCGACGTCCACGAAAGGTTGGTCGGCGTTGTCACCGCCTTCAGGTCGATCCGGACGCTGTGCTCCCGCAAAAGCTGCAAGACAGTATCGACCTGCGCGGAGGAAAGACCGTGCAGGATCAGCATCGGCTCCGCCAGCTCAATGCCCAGCCCCGGCAGCAGCTTATCCGGCTGCCGCAGTCCGAGCAGCACGTCCAGCGGGACCGGATACTGCTCCTTCCGTATCACCCGAACGGAAATCCCGTTGTCCCGCAGCGGCGGCGTCAGACGGTTCACAATCAATTCGGGCGTGCGGTACAGCAGCGCAACGGGATATCTGTTTTCCATTCTGTTCCCCTTCCCCTTTACGATGCCGACCACGTCTCAATGCCGTGGAAAATATCATCCGGCCACGGGTCAAGCTGCTCCGGCAGCTCTCCTGCGGACGCAATCTGCGCACGCTCAAACGCAATCGGGATGATCGGTGTCTGTTCGGCAAAGCATTCGGCATATTCTCTGCACGCCTGCTCCTTCTCCTCCGCGGAGGCGGAAGCCATATCCCGCATTGCCTGCTCCATCTCGCCGTTGTAATAGCCGCTGAAATTGCGCTCCCCTTCATCGCCGATGAGGGACGAAAGATCAAAATCCGCATCCATCGCGTATTCGCCGTAGTACAGCTGGAATGTCTCCTGCCGCAGCGCCTTTTTACAGTCCGCAAAGCTGAGCGGCGTGACGGTCACTGCAATTCCAACCTTATTTAATGTACTGGCATACTGCTGCAATACCGCGCCCTTGGTGCCGTACTGCTCATTATAAATAATCTCCAGCTGAAACGGCTCGCCGCGGCTGACATCCAGATAGCCGTCGCCATCGCGGTCATAAATACCGGCTCCCTCCAGCAGCTCCAGCGCGTCCTCCACATCAAAAGACGGGATGTCCGCATCCTCCGGCACCGGGACAAGCGGCACAGCGGCAGCGTCCGCGCGTCCGGTAAAGCAGGTCTTTACAATGCTGTCGCGGTCGAGCAGCATGGAGAGCGCCGTCCGTACCTCCTCCTTATCCAGCGGCTCCCTGTCGCAGTTCACGCCGAGATAGTGCAGCTTTGTCGTCGGTACGCTGGCTGTATATTTTGCGCCCTGCACCGTTTCCTCCTCCGCGTCCTGCTGTAACAGCATGGACAGCTCGCCGCTGCTCAGCAGGCTGGCTGCGTCCGCGCTGTCTGAGACGGTGCGCAGTGTGATCGACTCGCAGAATCCGACCCTGCCGCCGCTCCATTGTTCAAACGGGATGAGCCGCGGCTCCGTATCCGTCGCAACGAGCTGATAGGGACCGGATCCGTCCGGACAGCTGTCCTCCTCCGTGCCCGCGCGGAAGATGGGCACATCCAGCAAAGCGGCAATGTTCGCGTTGCTCTGGTACAGCCGCAGCCTGATCTCATCCCCGCTGTATTTGACGGAGGAAATGCCCGACAGCTGTTCTTTATAGATCGAATCCTCCCGCAGCCGCGCGTTGTTCAGCGAATACACGACATCCTCCGGCGTGACCTCCTGTCCGGAATGGAATTTCACGCCGGAACGGATGGTCAGCGTATAGCTTCGCTCTCCGGTCTGCTCAATGGTATCACACAGTTCCTTCTGCGGCTGGAAATCATTGTCCAGCACAAACAACCGCTCAAAGCACAGCTGAACGATCAGCCGGTTTTCCGGTGTGGCGCACACAAGCGGATCCAGCCCGTCCGCCTCGTTGTACGCAAGTGTAAAGGAATCCACCGCCTTGACATCAGCTGCCTGCGTGACAGCCTGTCCGGAGCCGGCGGAGCCGCTGCCGCTGTCCGTCTCCGAAGCGCCGCAGCCCGCCAGCATCCCCAGCAGGACAGCGCTCAGCAGCAGAACCGTTGTTCCCCGTTTCCCATTCATTTATTCCTTCGCCTCCAGCATAATCACGCCTGCCTGTACGCCGCGTCTGTCGCCGGTCACACGGTGCGACCAGAATTCATCCCGCATACATTTGGTGCACAGGCCGCTGTCTACGATCTTTCTGACGCCTGCCCGCTCCAGCCGCATTCGGTTGATGCCCTGCAGGTCGATAAAATATTTCTTTCCGCGCGGCCGGATGAACGGCTCGACCGCTTCTCCCATGTCGCGCCGCATCGCGTCCGGCACATCCATATCTGTCTCAAAGCAGCACTGGCGGATGGACGGTCCGATCACCGCCTCGATGTTCGCCGGATCCGCGCCGTATTCCGCCTGCATTTTTTCCACGGTCTTTGTGAGGATGCCATTCGCTGTCCCGCGCCAGCCGGAATGGCACACGCCGACACAGCGGCTGACCGGATCGTGTAAAAGCGTCACCACACAGTCCGCGTAATAGCCGCACAGCGGTACACCGGGCAGATTGGTGATGATCGCGTCCGTCTGCCAGCGCATCGGCTGGCTCTGACCCATGCCCGCCGTGTCCTCGTCCACAACGCGGACAGTGTCGCCGTGTACCTGCTTCGTCATGGTCATGCGCGCCCGCGGCACGCCGAAGTGCGCGGCGAGTATTTCATAATTCCGGATGACATTCTCCCGCGCATCGCCGCGATGAAAGCCGAGGTTCATGGAGCGCAGGTATCCCGTGCTGACACCGCCAAATCTGGTCGTGAACAAATGCGGTGTCGAAATCGCGTCGCAGGTATAGTAAACCAGGCCGTTGTCCTCGCGCCTGTGTATCAATTGATTCATTTTATTCCTCCCGTTCCAGGTGTCGTATTTATTATACTATGGTTTGCCAAAAAAATATAGTGGGAATCGGAGCTTACAATAAGTGGTAAAAAATTTGCATTTTCCTGTCAGAAGCTGACAAAATTGTAACACCGTTTGATTCCCGCGGCAAATTCTGTCCGTCCGGCGCCTGTTGACAATATTTTGATTTGAGATTACAATAGATTATACTGCCTTTGTGCGGGAATGTCTGCGATCTACCGTTCATCCGCACAGGTATCCCCTTCAAAATTCAGTATTATTTAGAAGAAATCACAAAAACAGGAGGTGTGTCTCAGAAGAATGATTGGTATTATAATTGCCGCAATCGTTGGTATATTAGCAGGAGCTTTCGCGGGCTTCCTCTACCGCAAGAAAATCGCGGAAAAAGAGATCGGCAGTGCCGAGGAAGAAGCCAAGCGTATTATTAATGATTCGATCAAGGCGGCTGAGAGCAAAAAAAGAGAAGCTGTTCTCGAAGCCAAAGAAGAAATTCATAAAAACCGCGCCGATCTCGAACGGGAGATTCGTGAGCGCCGCGGTGAAATCCAAAAAACCGAACGTCGTCTGACACAGAAGGAAGAAACGCTGGACCGCAAAACGGATGCAGCGGACAAGAAAAACGAAGAACTGACCCGCCGGCTGGCAAATGTCCAGAAAAGCCGCGAGGAAGCCGAAAAGTACAAGCAGCAGCAATTGCAGCAGCTGGAAAGTATTTCCGGTCTGACCAGAGAAGAAGCCAGGGATTATCTTGTCAACTCCATCGAGCAGGAAGCGCAGCATGACGCCGCGCGCAAGCTGCGTGAGATCCAGCAGCAGACCAAGGACGATGCGGATAAATACGCGCGGGAGATCATTTCATCCGCCATCCAGCGCTGCGCGGCAGACCATGTCGCAGAAGCAACGGTATCCGTTGTCCCGCTGCCAAATGACGAGATGAAGGGCCGTATCATTGGACGCGAAGGGCGCAACATCCGCACGCTGGAAACCCTGACCGGCGTCGATCTGATTATCGACGATACGCCGGAGGCGATCACGCTGTCATGCTTCGATCCGGTTCGCCGTGAGATTGCGCGTCTGGCGCTGGAAAAGCTCATCATCGACGGCCGTATCCATCCGGCACGCATTGAAGAAATGGTCGAAAAGAGCCGCCGTGAGGTGGAACAGACCATCAAGCAGGAGGGCGAACGCGCCGTACTGGAAACCGGCGTGCACGGTCTGCATCCCGAACTGATTAAGCTGCTCGGTCGTATGCGTTACCGCACCAGCTACGGACAGAATGTCCTGCAGCATTCCATTGAAGTATCCCACATTGCCGGCATCCTCGCCGCGGAGCTTGGCGTAGATGCCGCACAGGCAAAGCGCGCCGGTCTGCTGCACGATATCGGCAAGGCGATCGACCGCGAAATGGAAGGCTCGCATGTAGATATCGGCGTTGACCTCTGCAAGCGTTACCGCGAAAACGCGGACGTCATCCACGCTGTACAGGCGCATCACGGCGATGTCGAAGCAAAGACCATCGTTGCCTGCCTGGTTCAGGCGGCGGATGCCATTTCCGCAGCCCGCCCCGGTGCGCGCCGCGAGAATCTGGAAGCGTACATCAAGCGTCTGGAAAAACTGGAGGAGATCGCAAACACGACTCCGGGCGTCTCCAGCTCGTATGCAATCCAGGCGGGGCGTGAAATCCGTATCATCGTCAATCCGGAGCAGGTATCCGATTCCAAGATGCTGCTGCTGTCCCGCGATATCGCAAAAAAGATCGAGAACGAGCTGGAATATCCCGGTCAGATCAAGATCAACATGATCCGCGAAACGCGCGCGGTCGAATACGCAAAGTA
>CAYNPX010000143.1:0-4748 GCA_964399205.1 uncultured Butyricicoccus sp. | reverse complement strand
AGCGAGTCTTATGTAGATTCACGCTATGCCTCTCCGCCCAGCGCGGCGAGGTAATCCGTGACCAGCGCGGAGGACATCGTGACGAGCTGATACACCGGCGTCAGACCGGCGATCTCACGCAGCGTATTGGTATCCTCCAAAATATCCGTAAACGTCTGTTTGCTGAGGAATGTCTTTGACGGCAGAACCGTGTTTTTGAATCTGCACAGCCAGCCCAGCTGGGCGCCCAGATCATAAACATCTGTCGAATATCCGCCGAGCGCGGCGGTTGCGATTTCATCCGTCAATTCCTGCGGGCAGCCCTCTGAAAGCGCAAGGATCATCAATGGATACTGTGCGCTGCACGGGCGGATGGTTTCCACCGTCTGCTGCAAATCGAGCACCATCGATTGCAGGGAATCGATTGCATTGAGCCGGTTCTGTAAGCTGGCGTCCAGCTTGCTCACCGTGATCGAGCTGTCCGGCACGGAACCGCTGGAAACGTCGCGCAGCTGCGCCTGTACATTGACCACGGCATCCTGCAGCGTACTCGCGGAAACGCCGGAGGTCGATTGGAACCCGATCGAGGCTGCCGCCGCAGGCGCGGTCAGGGCGGAAATCAGGCTGTTGTGCGCATCGCACAGCTGCTGCGGGTCCGCGTCAAAATATGCTTTGAGGTCGGCGGCGGATAAGGCCGGCTGGTCATCCAGCGCGGAAATCGGATGTGTCAGCGCAGAGATCGCTGTCTCTGTAATGGTAGGGGTAGACAAGGTTGGAATTCCTCCTTTGATCTATCAAAATCCGTGAGTGTCTTATCCGATATAATAGGCGCGCGGCGCACCTTTGTCAACTGCGTCTTTGCGGCCGTTTTGCCTGAAAACCAACGAAATCCCGCGGGAAAACGCCTTCCCTGCGGGATTTTTTTCTGAATCTTACCGGAGTATATTTTTCCGTCAGGAATTTTCCTGATTTGCCTGTCCGGGCTTTCTTCTGCGGCGTCTCGGACGGCGCGCTGTTTTTTCCTGCTGCGGCGCGGCAGTTTCCTGTTCCGCCGCGGGCAGCTGCGGCTTGTTGTTCTGTAACCCGCGCCTGCCGCGTCCGCCTCTGTGCGAACGCGAACGTCCGCCGGAGCGTCCCTCATGCGGCTTTTCCTGCATCGGATACGGATTGTCATCGCGCACAGGGATTTCCCTGTCGATCAGCTTTTCAATGCGGCGCAGATACGGCACCTCGTCCGCCTGGCAGAACGTGATGGCAATGCCGCCGTGTCCGGCGCGACCGGTGCGCCCGATGCGGTGGACATAGTTTTCCGGCTCATTCGGCACGTCATAATTGATGACATGCGACAGTTCGCTGATATCCAGCCCGCGCGCGGCGATATCCGTCGCCACCAGGATACGGATCTTCCCTTCCTTAAAGCGGTTGAGCGCATTCTGCCGGTCGATCTGCGATTTGTCGCCGTGAATCGCGCTTGCTCCGACGTGCGACCGGTTCAGCTCATGCGCCACCCTGTCCGCGCCGGTCTTGGTGCGCACGAAGATCAGCGCGCGGTCAAGCGCCGGATCGCGCAGCGTATACAGCAGCAGCTTTTTCTTATTCTCGCGGTCGACAAAATATACCGACTGGTCGATCGCTTCCACCGTCGTGGACGGCGGCGTGACCTCTGCCTTTTCAAAATCCTCCCGCAGCAGGCGGCGCACCAGCTTTTGCACCGACTTCGGCATCGTCGCGGAGAAAAGCAACGTCTGCATCCTGCGGTCGCCCATGCGCTTGATGATGCGCTCTACATCGTCGATAAAACCCATATCCAGCATACGATCCGCTTCATCCAGCACGAACAGCTCGATATCCTCCAGATCGATATACCCCTGTCCGCACAGGTCGTTGAGTCGTCCCGGCGTCGCCACCAGCACATCGACGCCCGCGCTCAGCGCCTCCGTCTGATTATACTGCGACACGCCGCCATACACCAGCGCGCAGCGGATATCGGTATATTTCGCATATGTAACAAAGCTGTCATAGATCTGAATCGCCAGTTCGCGGGTCGGCGTCAGGATGAGCGAACGGATCGGCGGGAAGCCGGGCAGCCGCTCCTCGTTTTTCAGTTTTTGCAAAATCGGGATCGCAAACGCGCAGGTCTTGCCCGTGCCGGTCTGCGCCAGCCCCAGCACATCGCGCCCCTGCATCGCGGCAGGAATCGCTTTTTCCTGAATCGGCGTCGGAATGGTATAGCCGGCATCGTCGAGCGCGTGCAGCAGCTCGGCGTCAATGCCCAAATCACGAAATTCCATAGTTATCGTGCATACTCCTTTTATCATATCTTATCTTTATCAGTATAACCAGTATAGCATACAGTTTCATCCGTACCAAGTGGCAATCTGCCGATTTTCATGAAAGTTCGGCCATATTCTGTGATTTTGGCAGCGACAGGTAAAATTCCACGCCGCCTTCGACGTTGCGCACGCCGCAGCCGCCGTGATGCGCCGTCATGATCGCCTTGACGATGGACAGACCGATGCCGGAGCCGCCGCCGCTCACGCGGGTGCGCGCCTTATCCAGCTTATAAAATTTGTCCCATATCTTATCCATCTCTGCTTCGGCAAGCGCGCTGCCCTCATTGCGCACGGCAAGCACGACATGCTTCGTATCCTCCGCCGTGTACAGCCAGATCCGTCCGCCCTCCGGCGTGTGGTCGATCGCGTTGGTCATGTAATTGAGCAGCGCGCGCTCCAGCATGTCGTAATCCGCGCAGAGCCGCTGCTCCCCGATGCCGGACAGGTCGACAGCCTGCCGCTTTTCCTGCCACATGACCTGCGTCTTGCCCACGACCGCCTCCGCAAGCTCGTATGCGTCAAATTCCGTCAGATTGGGAACGGTATTGCCCAGCTCGATGCGCGACAGGTCGAGCAGCTGCCGCACCAGATGGTTCATGCGCTTCGCTTCGTCAATGATGATATCGCAGTAGTAATTCTTGTCCTCCTCCGACTCGTTGATGCCGACGCGCAGACCCTCCGCATAGCCCTGGATGAGCGCGATCGGCGTTTTCAGGTCATGCGAGACATTGATGATAAATTCCTTGCGCATGTCGTCAATGCGCTGCTTTTCCTCGATTTCGCGCTGCAACTGCCCGTTCATCTGCTGCATGTCATGAATCGCGGATTCCAGATAATCCGACATCTGATTGACGCTGTGCCCCAGCGTACCGATTTCATCGTGATACTGACCGGTGTATTTTTTGGAAAAATCCAGACGGGCAACCGAATCTGCCACCTCTGTCATTTCCTCAATGGGACGTGTGAATTTGCTGCTGATAAAATAGCCCGCAACCAGACACACCAGCAGCGCGGCAGCGCCGGATATCATCAGGAAAACAAAGTTTACCGATTTGTTTTCGGTCAGCGCGGCGGTCGGAATGCGCAGGATAACAAAATCGCCGGTGTCCAGCCTGCCCAGCATGGACAGATAGTCCTCATTTTCGCCATCCATCGGATCAGAGATCAAAAACGTGTACCCGTTTTTCTCCAGTTCCTCGCTGTTGTAGATATACATCGTCTGTCCATACGGCTGCTGCGTGAACGAATTGAACCAGTCGGTGTCCCGATCATGGGAAAACATCGTGTCATAGATATCCTGTCCGTATTTTCCGATTATTTTTATACGGATATTGTTATTTGTCTCGATCTGCTGCAATTCGTCTTGCAGTATAGTAATATTTCCATTATACGAACTGTTGATATTCTGATAGACATGAACCAGATGCCGCTGCTTCTGCATCAGGTAATATTTTTGAAAGAACAGCAGATTTAATACGAGCATAACCGCGATGAAAATCGCAGCTGCCAGCGCGATTGCCCCCAGAAAGCGGACGCGCAGCGAATGGATGCCGCGCCGCTTTTCCTTCTCCTTCACGTCTTTGCACCCTCAAACCGATAGCCGAAGCCGCGCACGGTTTCGATCATCGTGCCGCACGGACCGAGCTTGGCGCGCAGCTTTTTGATATGCGTATCCACCGTGCGCAGATCGCCGAAATAGTCATAGCCCCATACCGCGTTGAGGATGTTTTCCCGCGAGACTGCAATATTCTGGTTGTTCTTAAAATAAATGAGCAGTTCATATTCCTTCGGCGTCAGGTCGATGGTTTTTCCGGCAATGCAGACCTCCCGCCGCACTTCATTGATGGTCAGATCGCCTGTCTGAAATACCTCCTGATCGTGCTGATGGCGGCGCTTTTCAATCGCGCGCACCCGCGCGGAAAGCACAATCGGTGAAAACGGCTTGGTGATATAATCATCCGCACCGAGGTCAAAGCCGAACACCTCGTCCTTCTCCTCCGTGCGCGCGGTCAGCATCATGACCGGCACCTCTTTATTTTTTTCGCGGATATGACGCAGCACACTCCAGCCGTCATATACCGGCATCATCACATCGAGAATAATCAGATCAATCGAACCGAGCCTCTGATCGATCAACTCCATTGCCTGCCCGCCGTCCGCCGCCTGCAGGACGGTATACCCATCCCGCCGCAGAAAATCAGATACCAGCCGGCGGATCCGTTCCTCATCATCTGCTATTAAAATTGTGAACATGGGTCGTGCTCCTTCCTGTTTTGCATTCTCATGCTTTTATTTTACGTTAATTATGTGAACATGGTGTGAAGAAACGCGGATAATTTTGTCCTGCATATTTTTTGCTTGATTTTTCTTCGGACATATGCTATACTGAAAGTACCAAAAATGAAGTAACGTGATTCCATATCATGTTCCTGACAA
>CAYNPX010000142.1:0-4783 GCA_964399205.1 uncultured Butyricicoccus sp. | reverse complement strand
AGACCCGCCGGATGGCAGTTCCGGCGGGTCTTTCTATAAGGGAGGATCGAGCAAGGTTTATCCATGCTTTACCTTTGGCAGGTGAAGATGATGGCGGCGCACAGGGCGCTTTGCCGGCGCCGGGAGCGTCTGCTCCTCCTGCGGCGCGGCAGCCCTGCGTTTGATCGGCCGGATGACATAACCGGCACGCTTTGCCTGACGGATGTATTTCGGCACCCAGATATCGGTGATGTAGAAGATCACGGAGATCGACGTGCCGATGATCCAGCCGAGCGGATATGCGTAGCATACGCCGGCGAAGCCGAGCAGCGGGACCAGCGCATATGCCAGCGCGACGCGCAGCGCGAGGTCTGCCAGCGTAGTCACCATGAACGGTCCCATCGCGCCGCCGCCGCGCAGGGCGCTGTCACAGCAGTTCTTGATGCCGACCAGCGGATAAAACGGCGCGACAATGAGCAGATATTCCAGCCCGACGCTGATGACCGGACCATTGACAGAGGAGCCGAGGAACAGCTGGAGGATCGGTTCGCCCGCGGCGAAGAACAGCACGATGATACAGCCGATGACCGTCTCCGACATCAGGATGCACGCGCGCACGCCTTGGCGGACACGCGGGATGTCCTGTGCGCCGATGTTCTGCGCCGCAAAGCTGGACAGCGCGTTCGGCAGCGCGTTCATAACCATAATCGCAAACGTGCTCACCTTGAGCGCGGCGGAAAAGCCCGCAACCGTGAACGCGCCGAGCGGGTTGACAAGACCCTGTACGCAGAATACGCCGACCGAGACGAACGACTGCTGACAGATAGACGGAATGGCGATCAGGCTCATGCGGCGCAGCAGGTGTGTATCAAAGCGCGCGGGCGTGCCGCTGACCGGAATGCGGGACAGGCGGCGCACAAGCGTCACAATCGCCAGCAGCGAGGAGATGCCCTGCGCAATCAGCGTCGCCAGCCCGACGCCCGCAATGCCCATGTCGAATGTGCTGACAAACAGCACGTCCAGAATGACGTTGAACGTCGTGGAGAACGCGAGGAAATACAGCGGCGTGCGGCTGTCGCCCAGACCGTTGAAAATCGCGGTCGCCGTGTTATATAAGAAGAGGAACAGCAGTCCGGCGATGTAGATGCGCAGATAAACCATCGTCGGCTCGAAGATGTCCTTCGGCGTGCTGATCAGGCGCATGAGCGCGGGGCAGACAGCTTCACCGGCCGCGGTCAGCGCCAGCGCCAGCGCGACCAGCGTGATGACTGCGGTACTGACAGCCGAGCGCATCCGCACGGTGTCATGCGCGCCGAACAGCTGGGAAATGACGACCGAACAGCCGACGCTTGCGCCGGTCGCCACAGCGATAAACAGCACCGTGATCGGATAGGCCGCGCCGGTCGCGGCAAGCGCCTCGACGCCGAGAAAGCGTCCGGCGATCACACTGTCGGCAAGATTGTACATCTGCTGGAATACCATGCTGAGCAGCAGCGGAATGACAAATTTCAGCAGGATTTTGAACGGCGAACCCTTCGTCATGTCGGTCATCATGTTTCATTACCCCTAACGCATTGTTGTGAGAGATGTGTTGGAACCAGAAAATAATCAGGAGTTACCCAACAGGTAATCCTTTTCAGTTCGACTGTGATTGTAGCACACCGCAAAACAAATGGATAGAGTAAAGTTCTACAGGTTTTTGCAGGAAAACGATGGATATTTTATACAAAATTTTCTATTCTGATTTGTACGAAATGACGAAAAAGAGCGGAAAACAGATATCGATAGTTTCCGACAAAACGATAGGGAAATCACCGCATGTCAGAATACATACTGTATAATTCTTTATATATTCCTCCTTTTGCAATCAATTCCTCGTGGGAACCCTGTTCGGCGATGCCGTCTGCGGTCAGCACGATGATGGTATCCGCGCCGCGGATGGTGGTCAGGCGGTGGGCGATTGTGAATACCGTCCTGCCATGCGCCAGCTTTTCCAACGATTGCTGGACGAGGCGTTCGCTTTCATTGTCCAGCGCGCTGGTGGCTTCGTCGAGAATCAAAACCGGCGGGTCCTTGAGGAATACACGGGCGATGGAGATGCGCTGCTTCTGTCCGCCGGACAGCTTGACGCCGCGCTCACCGATAAATGTATCGTAGCCGTCCGGCAGGGAAGAGATAAATTCATGTGCACCGGCGAGTTTGGCAGCACGAACGATCTCCCCGCGCGAAGCGCCCGGCTTGCCGTATTCGATGTTGTGCAGCACGGTACCGGAGAACAGATAGTTGTCCTGCTGCACGACACCGATGTGGGAACGCAGCGACTGCAAGCGGATATTGCGGACATCCACACCGTCCAGCTTGACAGCACCACTTGACACATCGTAAAAACGAGGTATTAAATTACAAAGAGTAGTTTTACCGCCGCCGGATGGACCGACGATTGCAATATTTTCACCGGCGCGGACATGCAGATTGATATGTCCGAGTACCTCGCCGGCGTCGTTCTCATATGAGAACGAGACATCGTCGAATTCGATCTCGCCGCGCACGGCGTCACAGTCGACGGCATCCGGCGCGTTGACGATGTCCGGCTGCTCGTCCATGACCTCGAGAAAACGGTCGATACCGGTCATGCCGCGCTGGAACTGCTCCATAAATTCGACGATACGGCGGATGGAGGCGAGCAGCGTCTGGACATACAGCAGGTAGGCGACGAAGTCACCAGGGACGATGGCGCCGCGCAGCAGGAACAGACTGCCGAACACGAGTACGACCAGATTCATCAGCCCGTCAAAGCCGCGTGTGGTCGCCTGAAATCCGCCCATCCAAAAATAATTCAGTTTTTTCAGCGCAAGCCACCGTTGGTTGCCTTCCTCAAATTTGCGCAGCTCGGTCTGTTCCTGCGCAAACGACTTGACCACACGGATACCGAGCAGGGAATCCTCTACCTGCGCGTTGATCTCACCGACCTGCCAGCGCGACTGCTTGAAGGTCTCGCGCATCCGGCGGTTGAATTTATAGCAGCAGATCAGCATCACCGGCAGTACAGCAAAGGTGAGCAGCGTCAGCGGAATATTGACCGTCAGCAGGATGACGAATGATACCGCGATCTTGACGCCGGCGATAAAAAATTCTTCCGGGCAGTGGTGGGCAAATTCTGTGACGTCGAACAGGTCGGAGGTGATGCGCGCCATCAGCTGACCGACCTTGGCATTGGCGTAATAGCGGAAGGACAACGTCTGTAAATGTGCAAACAGCTCGCGGCGCATGTCCGTCTCAATGCGCGCGCCCATGACATGTCCGATATTTGCCATGAAATAGGAGCCTGCGGTGTCGATGATGCGCAGCGCCAGATACAGCAGACCCAGGCGGGCAATGAGGGAGACTGTCAGCGCGGACAGGCGGTATTGCGCCAGATTGGTCACATATCGCACGATGACCGGCAATGCAAGCTCACAGATCGTGGTCAGCGCGGCGCAGAACAGGTCAAAAAACAAGACCGGCAGATAGGGACGGAAATAAGGGATAAAGCGGCGCATCAGCTCCCGCGTGGAGCGCGTGCGCCCGTGGGAATCGTTCAAGGGACTCGCTTCCTTTCCTATAGATTATTTAACGCTATACGCTATAAGAATACCGCAGACAGGGCATAATTTGCAAGCGCAGATGGAGAAGAATAGAAAAAAACGTGAAAATGACGAACCGGATGCGGATATTTGCGTGCGTGCGTTTTTTCTGTGTTAAGATTGCGCGAAAAGCCGCGTTTTGGGCAAATTGAATATTTTTTTTACATCCGGCATCTGATAAGATAAAGATAAAGGTAAATCAGTAAAAAGAAATCGAATGCAGCATTGGGAGGAGAATGACACGTCATGAGCAACACAGTCCCGAAGGACACCGCATTGCAGCAGCCGCCCGCAGACGCCGGCGCGGAAGCTGCCCCGTCCAGACCAAAGAAGAAAAAAGAAACGCTCAGCGTACAGAGCTTTGTTTTGATGATCGTCGCCGGTATCATCAGCGCGATCGGCGTCACGATGTTTCTGGCGCCGGCGCATTTGTATGACAGCGGCATTTCCGGCACCTCCATGCTGCTGTACCAGGTCACGCCGGAGCAGTTTTCCTTTTCCCTGTTCCTTGTCGTTTTGAATGTGCCGCTGTTTTTGTTCGGTCTGCGCAGGCAGGGTTCGGCGTTTACCATTTATTCGGTGTTCGCCGTTATCATCTTTTCGCTGACCTCGCTTTTGATCGAGGATGTGCTGCCGATCGACGTGAGCGGCGGTTCCCCGTTTGCGGGGGATGACGTTCTGCTGTGCGCGCTGTTCGGCGGTCTGATCTGCGGCATCGGCAGCGGACTGTCCGTGCGCTTCGGCGGCGCGATTGACGGCATTGAGGTGCTCGCCGTTATTTTCTCCAAGCAGCTGGGGCTGACGGTCGGCACGTTTATCATGATCTATAATATCTGCCTGTACACGCTGATCGGCTGTATTTTCCAGAGCTGGACGCTGTCGATGTATTCCATCGTGACCTACTGCGTTGCGGTCAAGGCAATCGACTTCATTGCGGAAGGTCTGGATAAGGCAAAATCCGCCATGATTGTCACATCGCGGGCGGATGAAATCAGCGACGCGCTGTCCGAGACATTTGGCACGGGCATCACGCATATCGACGCGCGCGGCTATTATTCCGGCAAGGAGAGCACAATCGTGTTCTTCGTCGTCAACCGCTTCCAGATCACGAGGCTCAAGCGCATCGTCACCGAGATCGACAAAAACGCATTTATCACGATCAACGAGGTATCCGACGTGCT
>CAYNPX010000141.1:0-4801 GCA_964399205.1 uncultured Butyricicoccus sp. | reverse complement strand
TTTACAGCCGTTCCTCATCATACAATGCGCCGCACTTTTCATAGTGTGTCACACGGGAAACGGCGTTGTTGTCGTCCACAAAGACGACCTTCGGCCTGTGGGTTTTCGCTTCCTCCGGCGTCAGATCCGCATACGACATGATGATGATGCGGTCGCCCTCCGATACGCAGCGCGCCGCCGCGCCGTTCAGACAGATCATGCCGCTGCCGGCTTCGCCCGCAATCGTGTAGGTTTCAAAGCGGTTGCCGTTGTTGATATCTACAATCTGTACTTTTTCATATTCTAAAATACCAGCTGTATTCAACAGTTCACTGTCAACCGTAATGGAACCGACATAATTCAGCTCTGCCTGCGTTACGACAGCACGGTGGATTTTGCCCTTGAGCATTTGAATGGTCATGCTTGTCCTCCGAAATCAGGTCATCGCTCGATGATAAAGTTGTCAATCAGGCGGGTCTTGCCGATGTATACCGCGACTGCCGCCAGAATCGATCCTGCGGTGCTGTCAACCGGATCCAGATTGTTCCAGTCAACAATTTCAACATAATCAATACGAGCCAGCGGCTCCGCCTCGATCTCCGCGGTGATAATTGCCTTTGCCTTTGCGGCATCCGTTTCGCCCGCTTCAATCGCGGCTCTGCCCTTGTTCAGTGCGCGGGACAGACACAGCGCGGCCTGCCGTTCTTCCGCGCTCAGATATGTATTGCGCGAGCTTTTTGCCAGACCGTCCGCCTCGCGGATGATCGGACAGCCGATGATCTCCAGCGGCATGTTCAGGTCACGCACCATACGGCGGATGACTGCCAGCTGCTGTGCGTCCTTCTGTCCGAAATACGCGCGATCCGGCTGAACGATATGGAACAGCTTGCTGACCACCGTACACACGCCGCGGAAATGGATCGGGCGGGATGCGCCGCACAGACCCTTGGTCAGGTGTTCCATGTCGACATAGGTGCAGAAATCCGGCGCGTACATTTCCTCAACCTCCGGATGGAAGATGAGGTCTGCGCCGGTGGCCTCGCACAGCGCGGCGTCGCGGTCAATATCACGCGGGTAGGTTGCAAGGTCTTCGCTCGGTCCGAACTGAAGCGGGTTTACAAAGTCGGAAACAACCGTGCGGTCGTTGTCCGCTACGCTGTGCGCGATCAGGCTCTGATGACCTTCATGCAGATAGCCCATCGTCGGCACAAGACCGACGGTCAGACCCTCCCTGCGCCATGCGCGCACCTGCGCACGCACCTCGTCGATTGTCTTGACAATATTCATTGGTTCATACTTCCTTTTATTCAGTGTAATGTATCGATAATAGATTCATCCATCTTAAAGGTGTGTTCCTTCGACGGGAACGTGCCCTCCTCGACTTCCCGGATGTAGCTCTTGAAGCCCTCGGTCATGACTGCGCCGGCGTTGGCGAAGGTCTTTGCGAACTTCGGCGTGAAGTCGGAGAACATGGCGATCATATCCTGATAGACCAGAACCTGCGCGTCGCAGTCCGGACCCGCGCCGATGCCGATGGTCGGGATATCCAGCACTTCGGTGATCTTCTTTGCCAGCGCCGCCGGCACACATTCCAGCACAACGGCATATGCGCCCGCTTCCTGCACGCGGCGGGCATCATCCAGAATGCGTTGTGCCGCCTGCTGACCCTTGCCCTGTACCTTAAAGCCGCCGAACGTGTTGACCGACTGCGGCGTCATGCCGATGTGCGCGCAAACCGGAATAGATGCGTTGACGATCGCGCGAATCTGCTCGCAGACCGTTGCGCCGCCCTCCAGCTTGACCGCGTGCGCACGACCTTCCTTCATCAGGCGACCCGCGTTGACAACCGCGTCATAGACAGATGCCTGATAGGACATGAACGGCATGTCCGCGACGACCAGCGCATTTTTTGCGCCGCGCGAAACCGCCGCCGTATGATGGATCATGTCCTCCATTGTGACGGACAGCGTGTCCTCATAACCCAAACAGACCATACCCAGAGAATCACCGACCAGGATGGAATTGACGCCGGCCTCATCAATGAGCTTTGCCGTCGAATAGTCGTATGCTGTGAGCATGGTCTGCTTTCTGCCTTCTTTTTTTGCCTGCTGGAACGTTAATACTGTGTTTTTCATGACAATCCCTCCAAATATGCTGTGAGGGCGGTATCATCTCTGTCAGGATGTTTCTGCCGTGCGATATCGCACAGCCTGCGTGTCAGCAGGGCATAGAGCGCCTGATCCTGCCGGTTCAGGCACGCCATATGCGACTGGATGGTTCCCAGATCCCCGCGTTCCGCCGGACCGGTGAGCGCCTCTCTCGGTCCTTTGTCGCAGACAGCCTGCGCATTGCCCAGGATGAGCGGCGTGAGCGCTGTCCGCGCCTGCTGCGCCGTGAAGCCGCACTGCTCCAGCAGGGACATGCCCCAATCGGCCAGCCCCACCGCCAGATTGCTCACGACGCACGCCGCCAGATGGTAGCGCGCCTTATCCTCCGCGCGGATGGTCGCGGTCTGTGCGCCGCACTGCCGCATCAGCGGCGCCATCTGCGCCGCGCCGCTGCCCTCCAGCGTAAAGAACGCGCCCTCCAGCTGCTGCCAGGAGGAGAACCTGTCGCTGACTGCCAGCAGCGGATGCACGGAGCATATCTGTGCGCCCTGCTGCTCCGCCGCGGCAAGAACCGAGCTGGGCAGCGCACCGCTGCAATGGCAAATACATTTACTTTTGATCGGCAGCGCCGCGATCTCTTCCGAGACACGTTCGATCACGCCATCCGGCGTGGTCACAAACAGGGTATCGCTCGCGTCCGTGATGTCCTTCAGCGAGGAAAAAATCCGTGTGTGTGTAAATTCTGCTGCCTGTTCGGCGTGCTGCCTGGTGCGGCTGTAATAGCCGGTGACGGCGATGCCATGCTGTACGAACCATTTGCCCAGCGATGTGCCGACCTTGCCCGCGCCGATCAATCCGATTTTCATGCGAACCACCTCCGATATGTGAGAAACCGGCGGCGATCCCCTGTGCCTCTGTCCCGTTCAAGCTGCGCTGATACGGGCAGTGCCGAAAAAAGTAAGAAAAAAACATCCGGTGCAGTTTGTGCCAGACCCGTTTTTTCGGTGTCCGGGCGCAATACCACCCATCTTGTTCAGAATATCACAACAGGAGATTTGAGGCAATACCTTTCGGCTGAAATTTCAAAAATAATTCGTGCGTCCGAAAAATTTTTTTAAAAATTTTTGTGATTTTTTTCAAAATATATCCGCTTGAATCTCCCGGCTTTTGCACTTATGCACGTGCACGCAATTGAATGCGGGCGAATTGCATAATGAAAATATTTGTGCATATGTGTTATTTTCTGTGGCAATAACTGGTTCTTTTACAGCATTTTAATGAGAAAGATACACTTTCGTCTGTAGATGGAGGGTGCTTTCACTGTAACATCCTGTTTATTTTGTTGTAACATTTTGATTCTCTTTTCCGGAGGCACGCAGGATTCCATTTATTCCCATATATATTTTTGCCGCTTTTTCAAAAAAATATAAATTTTTTCGTTTTCTCTTGCAATATGTTTTATTTTTACGTATAATGAAAATAATTAGAAAGAAAAGGAGCAAATAATTATATATATTCCGGTGTTCCCCCACACCGATAACATAATAGTAAGGAGAGAGTTCTTATGGCTGAAATTACAAATCGTTTTTGTGAATCGACCGGTTTTACCGAAGTTGCCCTGAGTCAGTACGGGAGATATACCAGCAGTGCTGACGAAACGCAGCTTCCGTTTCTGCCGGAGCACGCAATCGTGGCATATGTCGCAGAAGGCGCAGGCACGATCAAGCTCGGAAACATGCAGTATACCATCGCACCGGGCGCAATCACCGTCTTTTTTCCGGGCGTGTGCGTAAACTGCGCCGGCATGACGGGAGAAACGGTAACTGCCCAGTGGATGGAGATCAGCGGCGAAGCATGTGTATCCACCCTGCTCCGCGCGGGACTGACACCGCAGAAGCCGGTGCTGTCCTTGCCGGCAGGCAGCGATACCGCTGCCGCGTTTGAACTGCTGACCGACCCGCAGAAGGAATACAGCGCACTGCGTGCGACAGGCATCGCATTGGAGCTGCTTGATTCCTTGCTCCGCGAGACACCGCGTCCGCAGCAGGTAAAGCCGGAAAACCTGCAGCAGTATTATGTCGACAAGTCGATCCGGTTCATCGAGACAAAATATCCGCAGGATATCTCCGTCGAGGATGTTGCGCAGTACTGCGGACTGAACCGCAGCTATCTGGGCAAGCTGTTCCGCGACACCGCCGGCATGACGACGCAGGAGTACCTGATCCGCCACCGCATGAAGATCGCGTGCAGCTATCTGGAGCGCGGCGCGGCGTCGATCGCAACCATTGCCCGTTCGGTCGGTTATCCGAATCAGCTGCATTTCTCGCGTGCCTTCCACAAGGTATTCGGCATCCCGCCGCGCGAGTGGCAGAAGCGCAACCGCAAGAGCTGAACATTGCGCAGGAACTGAAACATGTACAGCAAAGCCCCGACCGAATCGATCGGGGCTTTCAGATTGCAGAAACACAGGATGAAGGGATTTCGTCATGTCAGCAAATTTGTGCTTTTTGAAACGATGTGAGGTGATTTGCATATGGAATCGAAGTTAAGCGCTCTCTGTCAGGAGATTGCGGCGATCGGATATCGGTTTGGCGCGCAGCGTATCGTCCTGTTCGGTTCACGCGCACGTGGAGATGAGCAGGCGCGCAGTGATGTCGATCTTGCTGTCTTTGGGTTGCCGGAACAGGCGTGGTCTGATTTCGAGGACGCAATAG
>CAYNPX010000140.1:0-4871 GCA_964399205.1 uncultured Butyricicoccus sp. | reverse complement strand
CGAATGCGCGTGCGCGCACCGGGCTGCATAATCTCAACCAAATGCTTGCATTTGGCTCCTGTCGACAGGCTGAGCCGGCTGTTTTTTCTTGTCCCCGCATTGGATTTCTGGTATACTGGATATACTAAACATCAGAAGGGATGATTTCCATGCTGACACCGGCAAAACAGGAATTTATTGAATTTATGATGCGCGCGGATGTGCTGCGCTTCGGCGATTTCGTCACCAAGAGCGGACGCAACACGCCGTACTTCGTCAACACCGGCAACTACAAGACCGGCTTGCAGTCGTCCAGACTGGGCGAGTTCTACGCGGCAATGGTAAAGGAAACCATTGGCGAGGAATTTGACGCGATGTTCGGTCCCGCGTACAAGGGTATCCCGCTGGCAACTTCGGTTGCGGGCGCGCTGGCACGCAACTACGGCATTGACAAGCCGTTTTTCTTCAACCGCAAGGAGGCGAAGGATCACGGCGAGGGCGGCAGTCTGGTCGGCTATCAGCCGCAGGACGGCGACCGCGTCATCATTATCGAGGACGTCATCACCGCAGGCACGGCGATCCGTGAAACGCTCCCCGTGCTGTACGGCGCGGCGGACGTCAAGGTAACGGATATGTTTATTTCGGTCAATCGCTGCGAGGTCGGACAGACCGCGGGCAAGACCGCCGTTATGGAGGTCGGTGAGGAATTCGGCATCCGCGTCCATTCGCTCATCGATGTGCGCGACATTCACGAATATCTCCAGAAACAGGAAAAATACGCGGATATCCTGCCGCTGATGGAGTCCTACATGGAGAAATACTGCGTGTTCTAAAACAAAAGCCACACAGCCCGGACGCAGGAAAGCCGGAGGATTCGGCATCCTGTTTCGGGCTTGTGCTTTTTTGGTGAAGTCTGTGATAAGACTTTGTATAAAATGATAGAAATGTTCTTTTTAGACACGGAGAGACGCGTGAAATCGTACAAAAGACGGTTGAACTTTTGAGTATGAATTGATATAATGAAGAAAGCCTGAAGAAGTGCCCGTGTTTTCGTGCAGACAGAAAGGATCGTGAGGACAGGATGGACAAGCGTCAAATCCTTCGTGAATGCGCGCAGAATCTTGTGCTTCTGACGCAGCTCGGACTCTCCATCGCCATGCCGCCGCTCATCACGCTGTACGCGGCGAACTGGCTGAGGAATCGGCTGGATCTCGGACTTTGGATCATGGTTCTCGCCCTGATTTTCGGTGTGGGCGGCTCGATATCCAACGTTTGGAAATTCTGGAAATGGATCTCCAGGCGCAACGGAAAGCCGCGGGAATGAGCCCGTCACAGGTGAATTTTACGGGATTGGTGGTGAGTGAGATCAAGATTGAACCGGCAGTCAAAAAGGAGACGAAGCGGATCGCAGTCGGCGTGCTGGCGATGAGCGTCATCATGGAGATCGTGTTCCTGCTCCTTGGCAGATTTGACTACACAGTTCCGCTTGGCAATCTTCTGGGCGGCGGATGGGCCATCCTGAATTTCTTTATCATGGCTCTGGCGGTACAGAAATCCGTAAAGAAGGAGCTGCCGCAGGAGGCGAAGCTGGTATTGCAAAATTCGTATACCAAGCGCCTGCTGATACTGGTAGCGGTATTGCTGGTCGGAATTAAGGTTGAATATTTTAACTGGATTGCGGTTATCATACCATTGTTTTTTCCGCGGATCACCATTGCGATCGTAAAATTGCCTATCTTTCAACGAAAGGAGGAAGAATGATTCATGGAAGTATCCATCACTGGCGCCAAAATATATTACACCATACCCGGCATTAACTTCCCGATCACCCAGACCCTGGTCAATACGTGGATCGCGATGGTTATCGT
The DNA here is from genome assembly GCA_964399205.1 of uncultured Butyricicoccus sp. Taxonomy (GTDB): domain Bacteria; phylum Bacillota; class Clostridia; order Oscillospirales; family Butyricicoccaceae; genus Butyricicoccus_A. The sequence continues at coordinate 3,024 of CAYNPX010000140.1, read as the reverse complement.
TGTGGCGGTCTGCATCTGGCTGACGCACGGAATGCAGGTTCACGCGCGGACCAAGCGGCAGGTCGTGGCGGAGATGATCGTAAACGCGGCGAACAAGCTCGTTGAGAACAACATGGGCAAGGGCTGGGGCGAGTTCGTCCCGTTCATCGCGGCAATCCTCTCGATGTCGGTTGTCAGCTCCTATATGGGTCTGACCGGTGCATATTCCCCGACGAATGATCTGAACACGTTCCTTGCGTGGGGCATCGTGGTTTTTGTCCTCATCACGTACCACAAGATCAAGGCGAACGGATTTGGCGGATATCTCAAGGGCTTCACGGAGCCGATTGTCGTTATGACACCGATGAATATCATCAGTGAGATCGCAACACCGGTATCAATGTCACTGCGTCACTTTGCAAATATTGTATCCGGCTATGTTATCGGACTGCTGCTGTACGCAGCGCTTGGAGCAGTCAGCCAGCTGCTTTTGTTCTGGCTCCCAGGCTCGCTGTCTTCGATCCCGATCCTTCAGATCGGCATCCCGGCGGTACTCAACGTATACTTTACGATATTCTCCGGCGCGGTTCAGCCGTACATTTTCAGTATGCTGACCATGCAGTTTGTGTCGAGCGCGGCTGCAACGGAGTAAGCGCGGGTCATTTTCTCCTGCTTTTGCGGCGGAAAGCATTTTGGAGAGCGCACAACGCCGCATCATAAAAAGCAAAAAAATTAAAAATTTTTCAACATTCAGAACATCTCAGGAGGAATTTATTATGGAAAAAGCAATTGTACTTGCAGGATCTGCAATCGGCGCTGGCCTGGCAATGATCGCCGGCATCGGCCCTGGTATTGGTGAAGGCTACGCTGCCGGCAAGGCATGTGAAGCAATCGGTCGTCAGCCGGAAGCACAGGGCAAGGTTACGTCTACCCTGATTCTTGGCTGTGCACTGGCGGAAACCACCGGTCTGTACGGCTTCGTTGTCGCGCTGATCCTTATGTTCGTTAATCCTTTCCTCGGCAAGCTCTGATCACGCCGGGCTTCCCGCGGAAAAATTGCGGCGGGGAGAGAATTTTTAAGAAAGGAGAACGAATTTGGGTACATTAGATTTAGTTTCCATTGTCCCGTGGGAAATTATCACGCAGCTGATTAACCTGCTGCTGCTGTTCCTGCTGCTCAAACACTTTCTTTTCAAGCCCGTACAGAATGTCCTGAACGCAAGACAGGCTGCCATCGACAAAAGCTATGCCGACGCGGATTCCGCGCTGAACAAGGCGGAGGAGCTGCGCGATGAATACGAGAAGCGCATCGCGGACGCAAAGGCGGAGGCAAACGACATCGTCAAGTCCGCGACCCGCAAGGCGCAGACAAACGGCGAGGAGATCATCCGCGACGCGCAGGCGCAGGCAGCGCATCTGCTGGAGAAGGCAGACGTACAGATCGAGCAGGAAAAGAAGAAAGCCATGAACGAACTCAAGGACGAGATCTCCGGCATCGCCGTCGATATCGCAACCAAGGTTGTTGAGCGCGAGATCGACGAAAAGGATCATGAGGCGCTGATCTCCGAATTTATCAAGGGTGTAGGTGAGGCTTCATGACAGAGATTGCAAAGGCATACGGCAGAACGCTGTACGAGCTTGCAGTCGAATGCGAAAGCGTAGAGCAGATGCTCGACGAAATCACGACCCTTCGGCAGGCTTTCGAGGAGAACCCGCAGTTTTTGACGCTGATGAGCACGCCAAACCTCACAAAAGAGGAGCGCGTCGGCATCATCGATGAAACCTTCGGCGGGAAGATCCATATTTATCTGCTCAATTTTCTCAAGATTCTCGTGGAAAACGGCACATCGCATGAGTTCATGGATGCGGCCAAACAGTTCCGCAGGGAATATAACTGGGAAAACGGGATTGAAACCGTAACGGTGGTATCCGCCGTTGCGCTCGGCGCCGCGCAGGAGTCCGAGCTTACGGACAAGCTCAGTAAGCTGACCGGTAAGACCATCCATCTGGAAAAGAAGGTCGATCCGTCAGTCATGGGCGGCATCCGTCTGCAAATGGAGGGACTCCAGATGGACGGCACCGTGAAGAATAAGCTGGATGCGATCCGCAGCCGTCTGCTGCGCACACTCGCATAAAGTAGAAAGTTGGTGAGACTATGCAGTTACGTCCTGAAGAAATCAGCAGTGTCATTAAGGCACAGATTAAAAATTATGATACAAAGATCGAGCAGAGCGAAACCGGCACGATTATACTGATCGGCGACGGTATCGCCCGCGCAAACGGTCTGGAAAAGGTAATGGCAAACGAACTGGTCGAGTTTGCCAACGGCGAATACGGCATGGCCATGAACCTGGAAGAAAATTCGGTATCCATCGTTATGTTGGGTTCGGATAAAGGGGTTCGGGAAGGCGATATCGTAAAGCGCACCGGCAAGGTCGTATCCGTGCCGGTCGGCGAATCGCTGCTTGGCCGCGTTGTAAACGCACTGGGTCAGCCGGTGGACGGCAAGGGTCCGATCGAGGCGACAGAGACACGTCCGATCGAGTCTCCGGCGCCGGGCATCATCGAGCGCCAGCCGGTCAACGTACCGCTGCAGACCGGCATCAAGGCGATCGACTCCATGATCCCGATCGGACGCGGTCAGCGTGAGCTGATCATCGGCGACCGCCAGACCGGCAAGACCACATTGACGACCGATACCATTATCAACCAGAAGGGCAAAGATGTGATCTGCATCTATGTCGCAATCGGTCAGAAGAACTCTACCGTCGCAACGCTGGTAGAGGATCTGAGCAAGGCGGGCGCGATGGATTACACCATTGTCGTCACCGCAACCGCTTCGGAGCTGTCTCCGCTGCAGTATATCGCGCCGTATTCCGGCTGCGCGATGGGCGAATATTTCATGAATAAGGGCAAGGACGTCCTGGTCGTATACGACGACCTGTCCAAGCACGCGGTCGCTTACCGCGCACTCTCCCTGCTGATCCGCAGACCGCCGGGACGCGAGGCGTATCCGGGCGATGTATTCTATCTGCATTCCAGACT
>CAYNPX010000139.1:0-4879 GCA_964399205.1 uncultured Butyricicoccus sp. | reverse complement strand
CGCTGGTTTTTATCGTAAATATTAGTATAACATAGCGATTCGCGCGGTGCAATGGGGTATCTGACAGATTAAAAATCAAATTTTTATTGCAATAAAATAAAAAAGATTCGACATGGAAACGAAGGAAAAATTGTGGAAAATCTTCATAAATCGCTTGATATTTGTCCAAAAATTGCTTACAATAAATAACAATATATTATTGGCTGCACAGCAGAGACGGAAACATATTCGTCTATGTAAAGCGTTTCCGACCGAATGGGAATAAGCATATGGGTTCCATAGAAAAATAAATATTCACAGGAAAAGCGATACATGGGAGAAAGGAGAATACAATGAAAAAGCTCCCCGCCTTTATCCGCCAACGCAAAAAAACGCTGCTGATTTGCCTGATTCCCGCCCTGCTGCTCATCTGGTATTTCTGCCCGGTCACGCTGCTGTCCGACGCAGAAGCGGAACAAACGGCGTATATTTACATTAGAGACGGACGAAATGGCAATGAGGTCTACCTGTCCGACCCGGACGCAATGGAGTATATCATCAATTGCTTCAACGATCAAAAATTCCATCGCCTTGACCCCGCGCTTGGTATGGGTATGTCGTGTTTTTGGGAATTTTACGACGCGAATGGAAAGCTGCTGTGTGACATCCGAATGCGTACCACCGATAACTTCAAGGAGGGTGGCTGGTTCCACACGCCGGTTGGAGACGCTGTGAACTACGATGCGCTTTTTGCATACTCTGCAAAGCTGGCGAATTGGGGCACCTACGGCGGGGACATGCCGCAGCCGCCGCAGGAGGAGGATTTTGCTACGCCGGATATTCCGGTTGGCGCGGCGCTTGCAAAATACTCGTTTGATACCGACCACATCACCTATTGGACAAAATTTAATGCGGAAAACGCGGCGGACGGCTATTTAAAGCTGGAAATTACAGACGCGGAGCAGCTGGAAGCGATTGCCGACAGCATTGATCTGCAAAACAATTTACAGCCGATTCCTGTTGCGGAGCAGTTTACGGATTATGCGCCGAATCACTTTCTCGATTTCCACAACGGCACAGTTTTGGCATATATGGAGGGGTTTGATAATTATTTATGGATCATAGAAACATCGACGTTTGGCGATTCAGAAAAAGATTTTCAGATTCATGACGGTATGATCGGTCCATATCATCGGTATTGGGCGTTCGGAGAGGCTATCGATAACTTGGGAAGCCGCGCACAAAGTTTACGTAACAGCAGAAATCCCGCCGTTACCTTCGTTCAGTGGGAACAGTAATACAAAACACATCGCAGACAGCTGGATGACCGGCTGTCTGTTTTTATATTCCCGCGCCCGCGCCGCGATAGGAAAGTCCCTGCGCTTCGATGCGGCGCAGGTCGAGATAAAAGCAGGCGATCTGAAAGACGCCGGCGGCGACCCATGCAAGTCCGTCCATACAGAACAGCCCGTGCACGCCGACCAGCCGCGGCAGCAGCAGCGCCGCGCCAGAACGCGCGAAGCATTCAAATACGCCGGACAGCATCGGCGCGATGCTGTCGCCCAGACCCTGCAATGCGTAGCGGTAGACATTCATCAGATACGCCGCGATCAGAAACGCGCTCAGAATCAACAGATACTGATACGCGGTATCCAATACCTGCGCGGCGTGGTCGGCTTTGGCGGAGACAAACAGGCTGACAACCTGCCTGCCGGACAATATCATCGCGGTCATGATAGCGCAGGCGAGGACAACAGCGATGATGACGGCGCGCCGCAGCCCCGCTTTGACGCGGTCGAGGCGGTTCGCGCCCCAGTTCTGCCCGATGAAGATGGACGTTGCGGAGCCGAGCGCCGTGGCGGAGCAGTCGAGCAGCCCGTGCAGCTTGTTGGTCGCGGTGAAGCCCGCCACGACAACGTATCCATATGTATTGATTGCGGACTGCGCGACGATCCCGCCGACAACGACGATCATCTGCGCGAGCGCCAGCGGAATGCCCAGACGGCACAGCGTCCGTATGACCGCGCCGTCAGGCGTCCAGTCGGCGCGGGACAGCGCAAACACGGACATGCGCAGTATGACGGACAGACAGTACGCAAACGCGATCAGCTGGGCGAGCAGCGTTGCGAGCGCCGCGCCGATGATGCCCCAGCGAAAGACGAGCACAAACAGCAGATCGAGTAAAATATTGCCGGTTCCGGCGATGCCCATTGCGATGAGCGGGCTTTTGCCGTCCCCGACGGAACGCAGGAATCCGGCTGACATATTATATGCCATGACAATGAGCGTGCCGGCATACATCGCGGTCAGATAAGTGCACGCGCCCGAAAGGATTGTGTCCGGCGTTCCCAGAAGCCGCAGCATGGGACGGGCAAGCGTGATGCCCGCCACGGTCAGCACCGCGCCGATGACCGCGCATAATAAGACGGACATTGCGGTCGCCTTGCGGAAATCCTTCCGGTTGCCGGAGCCGAACGTCTGCGAAATCAGCACGGCAAAGCCCTGCGTCATCGCCTGCACCGCCCACAGGACAATCCAGTACAGCCAGTCGGTAGCGCCCAGCGCCGCCAGCGCTTCCACGCCGACGCCGCGCCCGACGATAACGGCATCGACAATGGTATACAGCTGCTGACCGAGATTGGTCAGGATCAGCGGAAAGGCAAAGCGCAGGATCAGCCTTGTCGGGCTTCCGGCGGTCATATTTGTCGTGCGTTCCATATCTCTCAGCTCCTTCTGGAATCAGTATACTAAATTTTTTCCGTTCCTGCGAGGGGCTATTTTACTTTTTTCTGCACATACTGGAAGTGCCGGAAAAATGACCAAAACTCCGCAGCGGAGCGGCGGAAAAACGGTCAGATTTACAGCAAATTTCTGCATTTACAAATTATTCACAGATTTTCTTCGCCTTTTGCTTGACAACAGGGAGAGCAGGTGGTATCTTGTATTTAGCACTCAAGAGGTTCGAGTGCTAACACTCAAAATAACAAAGTGCCAAAGCACCCGGAAACCATCAGGAGGTGAGGACCGTGGAGCTGTCCGCACGAAAAAAACTGATTTTAAAGACCATCATCAGCGACTATATCCGCACGGCGGAGCCGGTCGGTTCCAAGGCGATTGCAAGCCGTCCGGAGCTGCGCTTTTCCTCCGCGACGATCCGAAACGAGATGAGCGAGCTGGAGGAAATGGGCTATTTGGAAAAGCCGCATACCTCCGCGGGGCGCATCCCGTCGCCGGCAGGCTATCGGCTGTATGTCGATGAGCTGATGGGGCTGCCGGATCTGAGCGCGGCAGATGTCGACCGCATCAACGCGGTGATGAAGCTCAAGGTCAAGGAGCTGGATCGCCTGATTTCCGAGGCCGGAAAGCTGATCTCCAATCTGACCGAGTATACGACGCTTGCCGTCACGCCGTATTTGCAGCGCATGACCATCCGCAAGTTCCAGATCATTCCGGTCAGCGCGGTGGATTTTGTCATTGTCGTTGTCACGGACAGCGGCGTTGTCAAAAACAAAATGCTGCGCACCGAAACGCCGGTTTCAGCCGATGAGGCGGAGCTGCTGACCTATGTGCTCAATCAGACGCTCACCGGCATCCCGATCGACGCGATCACACCGGAACGGTTCGATATCGTCCGACGCGCCGCAGGCGTCACCGCGCTGCTTGTCCCGCTGGCGCAGTTCCTCGATGAGTTCATTGAGGAGATGAGCGAGCAGAAGGTATTTTTACAGGGCGCGTCCAAGCTGCTGTCGTATCCGGAATACCGCGATGTGCACAAGGCGCAGGAGCTGCTGGACTTTATTTCAGACGGCAGCAATATGCCGGCGCTGCGCACCTTTACACGTGATATCGACGGCGTGCGCATTACCATCGGACCGGAAAACGGCAGCGGACCGATGCAGAATGCCAGCATGGTATACGCGACCTATAACATCGGCTCGGTCGGCAAGGGTCTGATCGGTATCGTCGGTCCGACACGTATGGATTACGCAAAGCTGTCCGCGCGGCTGGCGCTGTTCTCCAAAGGACTGAACAGGCTGATCGCGGAAACCTTTTATGACGAGGACAAACAGGAAAAATAACTCTTCGGAGGAGGATCATCATGGAAACCAAAGACAGCGCAGAGCAGGAAGCTGTTCAGCAGGAAGAAGCTGCCGCTGCCGGGGAAGCAGAGGAAGCAAAGACAGAAGAAGCGGCGGAACAGCCGCAGGAAACGCCGGAGGAAAAGCTGCAAAAGCAGGTTGATGAGCTGAATGACCGGTATATGCGCATGGCGGCCGAATATGACAACTTCCGCAAGCGCGTTGCCAGAGAGCGCGACATGATCCGCTCGGAGGCGACCGGTAAGGCGCTGAACGCCATCCTTCCGATTTATGACAATCTGGAACGGGCGCTGGCGCAGGAAACAGCGGATACAGAATATAAAAAGGGCGTCGAAATGACAGCCCGCCAGTTTGATTCCGCGCTTGAGTCGCTCGGCGTGGAGGTCATCGAGGCGCAGCCGGGGACGGATTTCGACCCGACCATCCACAACGCGGTGATGCATGTGGAGGATGAAGCGCTCGGTGAGAGCTGCATCGTGGAATGCTTCCAGAAGGGCTTCCGCCACGGCGACAAGATCATCCGCACCGCGATGGTCAAGGTCGCAAACTGAGGAACCTCTGAATCAATCGTCTGCGGTTGGACGGCGGTTCTTTTTCGCCAGAAATGCGTTGCGCAAACTGGAAATACATCAAGTATTCCTGCGTTTCCGCGCCTTTTTCTGACAAAAAATCCATCACCGCCAACTCTTGCCGATTGAATCAGCGCTTCCCTAAATCTTCATTTTTGTAAAGAAATATCTATCTTATAGGAGGAATTTATCATGGGTAAGATTATCGGTATTGACTTGGGTACAACCAAT
>CAYNPX010000138.1:0-4966 GCA_964399205.1 uncultured Butyricicoccus sp. | reverse complement strand
CTTTTGTGTCTGTTTTTACTTTTTGACATTCAGCTCGCTTTTGATCTTCGTCGTGGATATCTCCGGCGTGCGCGGCAGATAGACGACCTCGCAGCCCTCATCCTTCAGAAAATCAAATTTGCCTTCCCAGTCGTCGCCAATCACAAACGTATCCACGTGATATTCATGTACATCGGTTTTCTTCTGCTCCCAGTTTTCTTCCGGAATGACCAGATCGACATACCGGATCGCTTCTACCAGCTGCTTGCGTTCCTCATAGGAAAAATAGCATTTTTTCTGTTTTTCGTTCCAGTTAAATTCATCGGTCGATACCGCGACAATCAAATAGTCGCCCAGCGCCTTCGCGCGTCTGAGCAGATTGATGTGCCCGTAATGGAGCAGATCAAATGTACCATAGGTAATGACTCGCTTCATAAATCGTCAAAATCCTTTCATCCAGCCTTATCGTATTATACAAGCATTATACCACGACTGGACGACGGAATACAATGGTTTATGGGCAAGAATGCCGCCTCCGCCGGTAGTTTTTGCGAAAAGAAGGGTCCGTCCGGTCAGCTTTCCGAGAGCAGTCCCGCCCGATCGAGGATCGTAAACGCACGGCACAGATCCTCGCTGAGATTCAGTCCGCTGCCTGTTCCGGCGATCGCGCCGCGATCCATCAGCTTTTTCACAGCCTCCCGATAATATTCCGGAATATCCTCTAATTCTTTGTAATACTGCATACTTTCCTCCTCGTTTTTCAGCTGATTGACGGCCTGGGATGAATTGTTATCCGCTGCCGCGCGTGAAATCAAATAATAGCTTGGGCTTCGGTCAATCGTCGCCTTCCCGCACTGTGTCAGGCTGGTCGTTATTACGCCCTTCTGCACAACATGAACATAGTTGCGCCGGATGGCAGACGCTGTATATTTCCCGCTGTACCAGTAACTGTCCAGAACGGTAATCGTCTGACCGTCTGCCGCAGCCGCGGTGACAAAATGTCCGCCGGTTGAAAAAAGCTGATAGGCTGTGCCCGCGTGCAGGATTGCCGCGCCGCCCGCCTGCAGATGTGCCAGCAGCGCGGCATTTTTACTCGTCGTGGAATATTGAAAGTTATATTTCGGCGCCGCCGCCCGAAGCAGTGTTGCCATGACCGTACCGCCGCTCACACGCGCGCCGCACGATACCGCCAGCGCGCACATCGACGGGACGCTGACGTCCGCAATCCCCAGCGCCATCAGTGCATTGCACAGGCTTGCCGGACCGCAGCCTGAAGAATAAATCGTTCCCTGTCCGTATTGGATCGACTTATAGCCGGTTTCTGTTTGGAATTTTACGGAATATCCGATGGTGTTCACCTCATTCTGTTTTTATTTCGCTGTATTGTTCTTCTCCTCCAGCTTTGCTTTCATCCATGCATCCGCTTCACATGCCGTGCAGGTAAAGCTGTTGTTTTTCCACCATGCGGCAATAGACGCTGCCACAGTCCAGCCGAGCGATACCAGCTGATAAATATCGTTCTCCGCAAATGAGATTGTCGACTTTCCCGCAATCGCAAGCGCCTGATTGAATAGCGCAAGCGCCAGCACGATCGTGCGCGCGACGGTGTCCGCGCTGATATGATGCGTCGGATTGTCCATTTCCTCGCCTCCCTTTACAATATAATAGATATGACGGCGCCGCAGACCGCGATACCAACTGCGGCTAAAATCGCCATGATAATATTCAGCTTGGTTGAGATCACTGCAAATTCAATATTGCCGCGTCCCAGACGTTCTTCGTGCTTCGCCAGCTGCACCGTATGCTGCTGGACGATCTGCTGCATATCCTGCATTTCATGACAGGTGCAATGCTCTGTTTTTTGTTCCGGCATCGTTACTCGCTGCCCCCTTTCCGAGATTCTGTTCTCATAATAACGCGGGAAATTTCATTGTCTACGTCAATTTATTTCTATCCTGTGGAAAAACAAAAGGATCTGCGGCGGCACCGGTCGCGCGGATCAGTCAGAATTTTTTGTCATTCTATATCCAAAATTGTAAAAATCTGGTTGACGTTATGCTGAATTAGGTCTATAATTTGGATATCAGAGGTCAGATGTCGATCAGGAGGAGGGGATTCCAATCGCACTAAATGCGAAATATGAAAAAAAGCTGCTGGGATCAGCTCTTTTTGCAACATGCGACGCCAAAATCTATCGTTCTTTTGTCCAGACCCTCTCGCCGGTCCGTATCTTAAAAGGCCAGATCTTTCCCTCATCCGGTCAGGCTCCCGCTGTCGTTTTCCTGTTGGATGGCAATCTGGACGTATACACTCCAAGCGGAGTTCTTTTTTCCACGCTGAAGAGCGGCGATTTCTTTGAACCCGTGCCTTTGCTATCCCAAATCAGGCCGCTGCTCCCGCTTCAAATTCGCGCGCGGACAAACTGTACCGTAACAGCGTTGGATAAAACCATCCTGCTTCCCGCCCTTGACACCGATCCGGTCTTATCGCGCAATTATATGAAGCTCTCCGCAGACAGGCTGCAAAACATGCTATGCCGCCTGGAGCATTTCACCGCCGCCACTCCCAGCGTCGCCCTGTCGTTATATCTTTTGCGGAATCATACGCATGATATCTTAAAGCTGCCGGATGGCTTTGCCGGTCTTGCCCGCCGATTAAATATCAGCCGCGCAACGCTATATCGCGCACTGTCCGAACTGGAAAAGCTGCAACTGGTATCACATCATGAAAAAACCATCCGTATTTTAAATTATCAGCGCTTATTTGATTTTGCACGCAGCCACGCGCAGCCTTGTGATGGTTTTTCTCCGGAATAAAAGCAAAACAAAAGCGCAGACCAACCGATCTGCGCTGTCTTTTCAATCCAGAGCTGAGCCTGCGGGTTTTCCCGCGCAATGTAGTGTAATGTGAAGATGATTGAAGATGTGTATAGAGGAATAGAGTTTGTTTCCATGATACAAAGGTTTCTCCGCCGGATATGAAGAACCGACAGGAAAAACGATGCAGGCGTTTCCCCGCTGCTCATGCTCAAGATTGATAAAAAAACGGGCGTTGCAGACCAAACCTGCAACGCCCTTGTTAGCATAGTCCAAGTATACTCTTTTCTTCCCGGAATGTCAATCTCCGCTTCATCAATTTTATTTGTATATTTGTACAATTTTTGTCTCTATATTTCCGTTTTATTTTGTTTTCATGCAATTTGCGAATTTTTTCAGTCTTTTCATCCAGTTCATACCTATATAACATCATTTTATACTTATTTCAAATTACATTTATGCAAAAAAACTGGGGCAGATTACCTGTCCCAGTCCAATCATTTATCTTTTTACCTGTTCTTTTCCGTTCACTTGGAATCGGCCGGAGTTTCGTAAAAGCGAACCCAATCGAAATCCAGCGCTTCTGCAATCCGCATCGCAGTACCTACCGGCAGACGATAGTCACCCAATTCAATACGGGTATAGTAGCTGCGGGCAATATGAGCCTTCTGCGCAGTTACTTCCTGTGTCAGACCTTTGCTTTTTCTCAGTTCAACTAACCAGTCACGCATACCATTTCACCTCAAGAAAAATATAAAAAACTAAAAATATTTTTTTGTAGCTTTTGTTTCAACGGTGTCATTATATCATCATTTTTACAACTTGTATATGTATTTTCTGACGGATTTCAGATGAATTTGCAGCGTTTTGCTGGTATGATGTTACAAATCAGAAAAAACCGGAAAAAAATTGACAGTAAGCCGCGAAGTCATTTTATTCTTTTTTGTGCAAAATAACCGAGTTACTTGACCAGCTTGGAAATGGTTTTAAATTCCGCACCGGAAGCCTTTTCGAGCAGTTCAAACAGAACAGCCTCCGCAGTTGTCACCAGTACGCCCTCCTGCTGCGCACGGAGCAGACCGATCTCTTTATCGTGTGCAAACCGTGAGCCGAGGCAATCCTCTACCAGTACCGGAATTTTTCCTGCTTCGATCAGATCCATCGCTGTCTGGAGCACACAAATATGCGCTTCTGCGCCACAGATCAACACATTCTTGCAGCCGCTTGCTTCGATCGCTGCGCGGATGCCCGCATCATCCATACAGCTGAAGGTCGTTTTCGGCAGATACGGTACAACGCCAAGCGCTTCCTTTATCTCCGGAACGGTGCTGCCAAGCCCCTTTGGATACTGCTCGGATGCGATAGCCGGAATATTCATTGCCTTCAGACCCTTTAACAACATGCAGCTGCGCGGGATAAAAGCATCCTTGTTATGCATTGCCGGCATCAGTTTTTCCTGATAATCAACAACCAGTACCATCGTATCTTCTTTTCTAAGTTTCATCATTCGTACTCCTTTGCCTTTACTTTATGTTCTCTTTTATCATTATATCGTATCGGCAAACAAAGGACAAGCGTTTCCCTTTATTTCTTTAAATTTCCGCGAATTTTAACACCGCATAAATTGACAAATGATAACAATTCTACTATACTGAAATCAGCATATTTCCCTCATCAAACTTTAAGGAGGAACGCATATGGTTTCCCTTTCCAATACGATTCCGCATACCACCATCATCAAACTGCACGCCGCTGACCATCAGAGTTTTCTGCGCGCAAATCACCTGCTCCGGCAACACGGCATCACTGTCCAGCAGGCGCTGGTTCTACATTTCCTGTCGCAGAACCGTAACAGGCATATCAACCAAAAAGATATAGAACTGTATCTGGGCATCAGCAATCCGTCTGTCACCAGTCTGATGAAAACGATGGTTGGAAAAAATCTGGTGCGCCGTCTTCCGGATCGTTCGGACGGACGCAGCTATCTGCTATGTCTGACAGAACGCGGACAAGAATTGCAAGATTATATCAAGCAAATTTTTGCTCAACTGTCTCAGGAACTCACCGCCGGTCTGACCGCAGAGGAACATCAGGAATTGAATCACCTTCTGGACAAAATTATACAAAACCTCTCCGCTATCGATACGCCTTGACCGCATATATCATTCGCC
>CAYNPX010000137.1:0-4968 GCA_964399205.1 uncultured Butyricicoccus sp. | reverse complement strand
CCGCCATAAATCGCATTTGAAAAATCGTTACAGAAATGATATAATCATCAGAAACCTATTCTGGGGAAGCGCTGATTCGATCGGCAAGAGCTGGCGGCGAGGGATTTTTGTCAGAAAAAGGCGCGAAAACACTGGAATACTTGATGTATTTCCAGTTTGTGCAATGAATTTCGGCGAAAAAGAACCGCCGTCCAACCGCAGACGATTGATTCAGAGGTTCCCTGATGAAATCAGATTGGAGAGAATGTTTTGAACATCCTTTTAAAAAAAGTTTCAAGCAGAGCGGAACGAAAACAAATTCGCAGCCTGTATCGCCATGCATTTCCGGCAGACGAACGCGCACCGTTCCGGCTTCTCTCACGTAAAGCAAACCGCAGCAATGTAGACTGGTGGAGTATCTATGACGGCGACACCTGGGTCGGGTTCTTTTATGTGATGCATTACGACGATCTGTCATATGTATTTTATTTTGCCATTTCCGAACAATGCCGCGGCAAAGGCTATGGCAGCCGTGCGCTGTGCGAACTAAAGAAAAAATATGCCGGACGCCGCATTTTCCTTGCGATTGAGCAGCTGGAGCCCACCGCGGAAAACTATGCGGAACGCGTAAGACGCAAACAGTTTTACGAAAGAAACGGATTTACCGACCTGCATGAAAAATTAAGGGAAGCGAATGTTGTGTATTCCCTGCTGGGAACCGGCGGCACGGTACAAAAAGAGGAATACAAAACGCTTATCCGCAACTGGGGCGGTTCCCTCCTTGTCAAGCTGGTAAAAATGGAAATCGTTCCATAAGGATTATTCGGAGGTATTCATGCAAGTCTGCGCCATCATCTCAGAATACAATCCCTTCCACACCGGGCATCTGTATCAAATCACAGAGGTTCGGCGGCGTTTACCCGGCTGCCTGATCGTTTCTATTATGAGTGGAAATTACGTCCAACGCGGCGAACCGGCGCTGTGGGACAAATATCTGCGGGCACAATGTGCGGTAAAGGCAGGCGGTCCGGATCTTGTCATCGAGCTGCCGATCACAGCGGCGCTGTCATCTGCCGAGGGCTTTGCACAGGGCGGCGTGCAGCTGGCAGCCGCGCTCGGCTGTGTGACCCATTTAGCCTTCGGCTGCGAAACCGGTACAGAGGAAAGCCTGATGCGGCTTGCCGCGTGCTTGGATTCCGCTGCGTTTGATGATCAGCTGCGTAGACAGCTGGCAAGCGGCATCAGCTATGCACAGGCAGCCTCCCGCGCCGCAGCTGCGCTCTGTCCCGACTGTGCATCCCTGCTGGATTCACCGAATGATATACTGGCAGTGCAATACTGCCGCGCACTGCGCAAAATCAATCCTGCAATCCTGCCGCTTGCTGTGCGGCGCTATGGTGCGGCACATGACGGCGCACCGGTAGACGACATTCCTTCCGCGTCCTATATCCGTTCGCTGTTTCACAGCGGCGACGACGCGGCAGCGATTGCCTTATTGCCGGATTCCTCTCATGAAATCGGAAAAACTGCCCGCCGCCATAGCTGGGCAGACTTTGACGACGCTGCGCTCCGGTATCTGCGGCGGCTGCCGCCAGCGTATTTCCGCACGCTCCCCGACGTTTCGGAAGGGCTGGAAAACCGTTTTTCCGCCGCCTGCCGGAACGCCGCAAATCTGACAGAGCTATGGGAGCACGCGCGTTCCCGCCGGTATCCGCTCAGCCGCATCCGCCGTCTGACCCTGTGCGCATATCTCGGCATTACAGACGCACTTGCCAGCCTGTCCCCCAGCTTTCTCACCGTGCTTGCCATGAACAGGCAGGGGCGGCAGATTTTAAAGCAGATGAAAAACAGCTGTGCGCTTCCTGTCGTTGTGAAACCCGTGCAGGCGCGCGCATTTTTGCCCGGAACACCGGCTGAAAAGCTATGGACGCTGACCATGCAGGCAGACGACCAATATTATTTTCCACTTCCTGCCGGAACGGGCTGGAAAAAAACTCCGTATTACGCAGAATAGGCTTTAGATTTCCCGATAGTGGGAATTTTTTCAAAAATTACTTTACCTGTCGTAGTAATATGTCAGTGCTCGTATTCAAATTCCATTTCATCAATAATGACCGGATCGCCATCCTTGATGCCCATTTCCTCCAGCTTGTCGAACACACCAGCAGCACGTAAGCGGCGGTCAAGATACTGTCTGGATTCATAATCGTCAAAATTGATGGATGCAAACAACCGCTCAATCCATGCACCGGAGACAATATAATATTCATTGCTTCGCGAATATTCGATATCCGCTTCAGTGACCGGCTTGGACGCTTCGTCCAAAACGAACTCCTGTTCATAAACAATGACTGGCGGCAGTTTCTCAAGCTCGTGCCATGTCCGGTTCATCAGCTCGCGCACACCCTTGTTCGTCGCCGCAGACATTTCCGCATAGGCAAAACCGTGGTCATCTGCCCATTTTTTAATTGCATCTAACGGCTCACGGTCATCGCCCAGCAGGTCGATCTTGTTTGCAACGATGATCTGCGGACGTTTTTCCAAATCCATCGAATACTGTCCCAGCTCACTGTTGATCTTTTCCAGATCGTCAATCGGGTCGCGTCCTTCGCTGCCTGCGGCATCGACAATATGCAGCAGCAGACGGCAGCGGTCAATATGGCGCAGGAACGCATGTCCCAGACCGGCGCCCTCCGAAGCGCCCTCGATAATGCCCGGAATATCCGCCATGACGAAGGATTCTCCCTCTCCGACGGACACGACGCCCAGATTGGGAACCAGAGTCGTAAAGTGATAATTCGCAATCTTCGGGCGGGCGGCGGACGCCATCGAAAGCAGCGTGGATTTGCCGACATTCGGGAAGCCAACCAGTCCGACATCCGCCAGCAGTTTCAGTTCCAGACGAACCTCCAGCTCCTGTCCGGGAAGTCCCGGCTTGGCAAAGCGCGGCGCCTGACGGGTCGGCGTTGCAAAGTGCGTATTGCCCCAGCCGCCTTTGCCGCCGCGCGCTGCAACAAACGGCTCCTGATCGGATAAATCCTTGATGACCTGACCGGTCTGCGCGTCTCGCAGAATCGTGCCGCGCGGCACGCGAATGACCAAATCCTTGCCGTCCTTGCCGGTGCATCGCCTGCTGCCGCCCGGCTCGCCCGCCGGCGCGGTATATTTTTTCTTGTATCGGAAATCCATCAGCGTAGACAAATTGTCGTCCACCTGAAAGACGATCGAACCGCCCCGTCCGCCGTCACCGCCGTCCGGACCGCCGGAAGCAATATATTTTTCACGGTGAAACGATACCTTGCCATCGCCGCCCTTGCCGGAACGGATCCAAATCTTCGCGGTATCAATAAATTGTGGCATAACAGCCTTCCTTTCCACAGACCATACCTGTATAAAAAAGCACCCCAGACAATATGCCGAGGTGCCTTTCTCATCAAAGAGTATCTTACTGCTCGATTTCGTAAACGGAAACCTGCTTGCGGTCACGGCCGAGGCGCTCAAAGCGAACAACGCCGGAAACCTTTGCAAAAAGGGTATCATCGGAACCAATGCCGACATTCTTGCCCGGATGGATATGGGTGCCGCGCTGGCGAACCAGAATGTTGCCTGCCGGTACGACCTGGCCATCCGCACGCTTAACGCCAAGTCTCTTGGACTCGGAATCACGGCCGTTCTTGGTGGAACCTACGCCCTTTTTATGAGCGAAAAACTGTAAGCTGATCTGAAGCATGACTTACACCTCCATTACTTCGATAAAATCCTGATATCTTGCCTTGAGGTTGATAAAATACAGCATCAAGGCGTCGAGTGCGTTCTGTGCCTGAACCTCATCCGCCTCCTCCAGCTGCGCCGGAAGTGTTATACGGATACGCGCGTTCTCCTCGTCGACCTCGGTCCTGATCTCCAGTCCCATCACGTCGCTGAGCAGACAGCTCGTCAGGTCCATGTTTGCAGATACCGCCGCGCACACAATGTCCTCGCCTTCCTCCGCGTAGCCCGCGTGTCCGGTTACCTCCACTGCGTCGATGCGGCTGCCTGTTGTAAAAAAACGGGCGGTTGTCATCTTATGCGTTGATTGCGCCGATGGTTACCTTGGTATACGGCTGTCTGTGACCCTGCTTCCGACGGTAGCCCTTCTTCGGCTTCATCTTGTAGACGATAATCTTCTTCTGCTTGCCGGTCTTTTCCACTGTGCCGGCTACGGTAGCGCCCTCAACATACGGAGTGCCGACTTTCAGGTCAGCGCCTTCGCCAACTGCGAGAACCTTGTCGAATGTAACGGAAGCGCCGTCTTCTACGCCGAGCTTCTCAACGTAAATTACGTCACCTTCGGATACCTTGTACTGCTTGCCACCGGTTACTAAAATTGCATACATTGCGGTAGCACCTCTCTTTCTTTGATAGAGTCACGCTCTTGCGGGCAGCGCACCGGGCGCACTTTCCCAACCCGCTCAATGCGGCTTTACATATAGTATCACAGCACTTGTCCGCTGTCAATAGCATAATTCGGGATTATTTTTAATTTTCTGCCCGCATTCCACCCCCTACTTGTCAGTAACAGCAAAGCCGAAATTCTAATTGCTGTATATCGTAAAGCATTTTTCAATTCCAGACTTGACCAATATAGCGGTCAATATTTCTCTTTATTTTACCATACAATAACTGTAGTTGCAACCAATACTGGTCAATCTACAGCTGGGAGTGAGAGCGTGGAGCAGAAAATCAGACGTGACAGAAATATGGGCGATAATCTGCGCCGTTTACGTGCGGATGCCGGAATCTCTCAGGAAAAGCTGTGTGCAAAGCTACAGCAGCATGGCTGTGACATCGGACGCACGACCTATGCGAAGTATGAATCTGGTGAACTGAATATCCGTGCCAGTGTCATTATTGCGTTGAGAAAGATTTACAACTGTTCATATGATGATTTCTTTGAAGGATTAGACTACACGGAGGATTGACCAACGCAGATATGATGAACGTGAACTC
>CAYNPX010000136.1:0-4968 GCA_964399205.1 uncultured Butyricicoccus sp. | reverse complement strand
AAAGAATCAGATCAATCGCTGCACCGTGGGCGCGCCGCCTGCGGTGCAGTTTTTTCGGTGCATACTCCCGTCCGTCCGCGCATAGTCTGTACCAATACAACCAGACTACGATGATGAGGGAGCGGGAAACATGTTTATCATAACGGCAAAACTTTCCAGGCGGAAGCTGGCGCTGGGCGCGGCGGCGCTGGCGGCGATCCTGCTGGCTGCGGGTGCGGCGGCAGGACTGGCGGATGATATCGCGGCGCTCAGCGCGCAATCGGGCGTACATGCGGCAGGCTCTGCCGATGAGACAGAGGAAGCGGTATCGACAACGGCGCTGACCGACAGCGAGCGCGTTGCCTATCTGGAGGCGTGCGGCTGGGAGGTGGATGTAAATTCCTGTGAGATACGCGAGGTCGTGATTCCGTCCGATTTTGACGAGACATACCAGAGCTATGCGGACCTGCAGGCGCGGCAGGGCTTTGAACTGGAAAAGTATAAGGGCAAGCGCGTCAGGCAGATCACGTACAACGTGACGAACTATCCGGACGACGGGGAAGTGGTCGCGGAACTGCTTGTGTACCGCGGCAACATCATTGCGGGCGATATTTTTTCGATGAAAACAGACGGCGGATTTACACGCGGGCTGATGGATCATCCGGAGCAGGCAGAATCCACAAAGGATACGGGCAGCGCCGACACGGAATGACGGAAAAACCGGCGGAGAGTTGCTACTTTTACCCAGAAAGCAGGCGAAAATCGCGCCTGCTTTTGTAATTTTGCAAATAATACTTGTGCAAATGTCACAAAAGTGTTACAATAGTGAAAAATGCGGCGCGGGAGGTGTGGCGCTTTGGGCGTCCAACGAATTGACAGGCTGCTCACAGCGATGGGGCTGTGTTCCCGCCGCGAGGCGGCAGCGGCGGCGAAAAGCGGCGCGATACTGGTGGATGGAAGCCCCTGTCGGGATGCCGCGCGCAAGATCGATCCGGATGTGCAGCGGCTGACGTTTCGCGGCAAACAGGTGGGGTATCAGGCGCATGTGTACCTCATGCTGCATAAGCCGACGGGCGTGGTTTCCGCGACGGAGGATCGGGAGCACAGGACCGTTCTCGACCTGCTGCCCGCGGCATACCGTGCGCGCGGTGTGTTTCCGGTCGGTCGGCTGGATAAGGAGACATCGGGTCTGCTGCTGCTCACGGATGACGGCGCGTTCGGACATGCGCTCACCTCACCGAAGCGCGGCATCGAGAAGGAATACGAGGCAAAGGCGGACGGCGTGCTGGGCGATGCGGATGTAAAAGCGTTTGCCGCGGGCATCACACTGCGCGACGGAACGGTGTGCCGTCCGGCGAGGCTGACTATCCGAAGCGTACAAAATGGGATATCATATGTAGCTGTCACCGTCTGCGAGGGCAAATACCATCAGGTGCGGCGGATGCTGGCGGCGCGGGGCGCGCCGGTGCTGGAGCTGGCGCGGGTATCTGAGGGCGCCGTCCGGCTGGATCCGTCCCTTGCGCCGGGGGAATGGCGCGCGCTGACGCCGGAGGAGCTGGCTGCTCTGCGCGCGGAAGCGGCTGGAAATCGCTGACAGAGTGCCGCAAGGTTACATAGGGGAAAATTCACAAAGAAAGACAAAAATTTTTGTACAAATTTCTGTCAGTTTGTGTTATAATAGATAAAATGAACAAGTGGGCAGCGGACAGCTGCTTGGGAAATTGGTAATGTTTCTGCCTGCGCGCGGAAATATCGAGATTGTTTGGAAAGTAAAGAAGGGTGAAAAAAGATGGCATCAAGAATGTTTCAGTCGATTATTCTACAGATGAAGGAAGCAGTAGACCGTACGATTGGTATCATCAATGCCAGTGGTGCGGTGGTGGCCTGTACGGATCTCAAGCGTATCGGCGAGATGCGGGAGGATGCAGCGGCGGAATTGTCCTATGTGGGCGATATGATCCGTTTCGGCGGGTATACATACCGTCCGGTTGCGGATCGCACCACCCGGTTTGAATATGCCGTATTCGTGCACGGCGAGGACGAAAGCGCCCGCGCGATCTGCTCGATGGTGACGATTGCGATCAGCAATATCAAAGCGCTGTACGATGAAAAGCATGATAAGGCTACCTTTGTCAAAAATATCATTCTGGATAACATCCTGCCGGGTGATATTTATATCCAGTCGCGTGAATTGCATTTTGAAGGCGAAATACCGCGCGCTGTTTTCCTGATCCGTCAGGAGGAGCACGCTGACGTTGCCGCACTCGATATCATCCAAAGCCAGTTCCCGGATAAGCAGCGCGATTTTGTCCTGCATATCAATGAGACAGACATCGTGCTTGTCAAGGAAGTCAAGCCGAACACCGAAATCAAGGATCTGTATAAAATCGCAAAGGGCATTGAGGACACGCTGGAAAACGAGATTCAGGTCAAATGTCTCATCGGCATCGGCACGATCTCCACACAGCTCAAGGACATTGCCAAGTCGTTCAAGGAAGCGCAGGTTGCGCTGGAGGTCGGCGTTGTCTTTGAGGACGAAAAGACCATCATCAATTATGAAAACCTCGGTCTTGGCCGCCTGATCTATCAGCTGCCGACCACACTGTGCGAGATGTTCCTGAGCGAAATCTTCCGCAAGGGCTCGATCGACGCGCTCGACCAGGAGACATTGTTTACCATTCAGAAGTTCTTTGAAAATAACCTGAACGTGTCTGAAACTTCCCGCAAGCTGTTCGTGCACAGAAACACACTGGTTTACCGTCTTGAGAAGATCAAGAAGCTCACCGGTCTGGATCTGCGCGAATTTGACCATGCGATCGTGTTTAAGGTCGCGCTGATGGTACGCAAGTACCTCGCTTCACGCGAGTCCGGACGGGTTCAGCCGTAAGATACGGGAGTGAATACGGAAATGAAATCCTCGACTGCAAAACGCCTGATCGCAATTGTCGCGCTGGTTTTGGCGCTTTTGATGATCCTCAGTTCTCTGTCTGTGCTGTTTTGATGTGCGGCATGTGACAGCTTGCGGATTATTTTGTAAATAATCGTAAAATACAGTTGCCGCAGGCGTTGTCCTGCGGTATTCTTTTTGATAGGGTCTGCGCAGACCCGGAAAGGAAGCCTGAGAATATGAAAGATAAGGTATCGCTGCCGCGGGCGCTTGCGCTGGGCGCGCTGACCGCTGCGACATGCAGCCTGGTGACCGGACTGGTGGTATATGGCGCGGTTCATCCGGCAGGTGAGCTGGGTGAGCTGTATGATGCGCTGGCGGAGGTACAGGGCATCGTAGACGATCAGTTCGTCGGTGCGTATGATTCGGCGGAATTGAAGGATTATATGCTGACCGGTTATGCCAACGGTCTGGGCGACCGCTGGACATCCTATATGACAGAGGAATATTATGAAAGCTATCTGGAATCCAGCGCGGAGACGACTGTCGGTATCGGCGTGACGGTCAGCTATCAGGAAAAGGACGACGGCAGCCATGTACTGAAGGTAGAGAGCGTCGCGCATCAATCGCCGGCAGAGTCCGCCGGAATCGGCGCGTATGATGAAATCTACGCGGTGGACGGCAAGACCATTGACGAGCTGGGCGGCTATGACGAGGCCGTGACAGCCGTGCGCGGCGAGGAAGGGCAGTCGGTCACGCTGGGCATCCGGCGGTATCAGACCGGCGTGCAGGAGGACATCGCGGTCGTCCGGCAGGACTATGAGCAGATTCATGTCACCGCGCGGATGCTGGAGGATGACATCGGCTATATCTGCATCGAACGCTTTACCGACCAGACGGACGAGCAGTTTGCCGAGGCGCTGCAGGAAATGCAGGACGCCGGCGCGCAAAAGCTGATCTTTGACTTGCGTGACAATCCCGGCGGGCAGCTGGGCGCGCTCATCAACTGCCTCGACCCGTTGCTGCCGGAGGGCAGGATCATCTCGCTGGAAAGCAAGCAGGGCAAGGTCAGTGAATACACCTCGGACGCGGCGGAGGTCAATCTGCCGATGGCGGTCATTGTCAACGCGGAGTCGTACAGCGCGGCGGAATTTTTTGCGGCGGCATTGCAGGAATACGGCAAGGCGGAGATCGTTGGCGAACAGACGGTCGGCAAGGGCTACTCGCAGCAGAGTTTCCCGCTGTCCAACGGCGGCTGCCTGAATCTCTCCACCAATTGCTATTACACACCGAAGGGCGAGAGCTTGATCGGAAAGGGCGTTGTGCCGGATGTCGCGGCGGCGCTGAGCGATGAAAAGAAGGCGCGCTTCGCCGTGCTCACCGACAGCGAGGATGACCAGCTGCAGGCGGCGATTACCGCGGTGCAGGCGCAGGCGGAACCGTGAAAATTCACCGGCTGCACAAAACACGTGCTTGACATGTGGCAGTTGGATTTATATAATGAGATGTAACATATATTGGGGACATGGGGAAACGTCCGCCGTGCGCCCTAAATTTGAATGATATCGAGGGGAATTGTTCCATGAAGCAGGAATTTAAGCTGACACAGGATAATCTGGATAGACTGAAGGATGAACTGGAATATTTAAAAACTGTCCGCATGAAGGAAGTTGCGGAGCAGATCAAGGAAGCGCGTTCCTTTGGCGACCTGTCGGAGAACGCGGAGTATGATGAGGCGAAAAACGAGCAGGGCAAGGTAGCGTCCCGCATTGCCGAGCTGGAAACCATTGTTGCCAACGCGGTTGTCATCACAGAGGATATGTATGCCAAGGATGAGGTTTCTCCGGGCTGCCGGTTCAAGGTCATTGATATCGAGTTTGACGAAGAAGAGGAATATCACTTTGTCGGCTCGCAGGAGGCCGATCCGATCGAGGGCAAGATCTCGGATGAATCTCCGTTTGGCAAGGCGGTACTGGGTCACAAGGTTGGCGATATCGTCGAGGTAGAAGCGCCGAATGAGACAGTTGTCAGGTTTAAGATCACGGAGATTATCAAGTAACAATCAAGTGAAGCAGGCGGAACCGCCTGCTTCACAGCCTGTC
>CAYNPX010000135.1:0-5086 GCA_964399205.1 uncultured Butyricicoccus sp. | reverse complement strand
AATCTCGTCATTTTTGGCGACCTGCGCGTCAAAAAGGATTATGCGTTCTTCTTGCGCAGCTCTTCATTCTCGCGTTCCTTCTCCGCGAGCGCGTCCATCAGCTGCATGATACGTACTTTATAATAGTCTGACAGCTCTCTCACCATTTCACAGGTTCGCTCCCTGTCATAGCCGCCAAACAGCATCGTCGGGATAGCGAGCGTCATTTTACCGTTTCTATCGTAGGAAATGTAGCGCAATACCGTGTCGTTCATGATACCTCTCCTCGTATACTTAAGATTGATTCCACCTGTATCATAGCAAACGTATGTAAACTCCACGCATATCCCCGTGTAAAATGTCTATGTCTGTGTGTAAAATAATGTTATTGCGCGTCCGGCTCCGCATTCAAAACCCGATAGGCAATATCTGCCATGATCGCGTGTCCGCGTTCATTTGGATGCACGCCGTCAGAAAAATACCGGCAATATCCATCCGATGTATAATTCGGAAATTCCTGGGCAAAATCTAAACAGACGCAATGATGCTGCCGCGCATAGCCGCGAATCCACTGTGCCAGCGCTTCAAGATTTTCCTTCAAATGCATCATTCCCGGATAAAACACCGCCCAGTCGTTTTCCAGCAGCGCATCAAAGTCGGGCATGACACAAACTGCCGGAACCAATCGTATACCGGCCTCTCGCGCCTGCGCATACATGCAGGAGAGATTTTCTTTCACCTGCTCCAGCGCGCCGCCTTCGCTCAGGTCGTTTATTCCGCCCATAATAACCACACGGTCAGGCTGTTCGCGCAGCACATGCGCGGCAAACCGGCGGCGCATACCGGCAGTCGTATCGCCGCTGATGCCATGATTGATATTGTGCCCCGGCATGGCATCTACCCAACATGCTCCCTGCGAAACGCCATAGCCTTCGGTTATGCTATCGCCTAAAAATACCGTTTTCATTCCCGTCCCAACCCTTCAAATAAAATGTAAAATATTTGTAAAAAAACAATTGGTCTATACCTTTTATATCCATCGTGAACTTCCTATAGCAAGTTATTCTCGCGTATCATTTGAGATATTTGTTGCACATTTTGCACAAACACGCAAATTAAAGTTTGTTATACGTGAAAAAAGTTAAAATATTGCTTTTTTTGGCGATCAATGTTACAATTAGTGCAAATCGGCAGATATTCTCTGGGTGAAAGCCCATTCTCCCTCCCCGCTTTCACCCATCTCTCTTTTCTTTCCCTTCATACCAAACAATCTTGTCTCACATCTTTTTCTGAATGGAGGTGTTACAGTATGCTTCAACTGACAATACCGCTTTCCCATGATGAATCTGAAATGCTGCTTCGCTGTCTGTCTGAAATGGAGACTTCTCTGAAGAACAAGCCCTCCAACTCCAATCAGGCGCTGCTAAAGCGTACTGCATTGGCATCTGCAAAACAGAAGGTAGCGTCGCAGGTATATGACGGCTTTTATCGTGAGGAAATTGCAAACATGGTTTTTGCACTGGATTCGTTATCGCGCAGATTCAGTGAGCGGCTGACGGAAAGCACGCCGGCCGACGAAGCAAAAAGCATTGGCAATGCACTGCATACAGCGGCGGTTGCGCGTGCCAAGCTGCGTAAAACGATTGCTGTTGATTGAGTTTCTTTCTGGAGCCTTGCGTTCCATTGCCCCTTTCTCTGCGCGGTTCATCCCTCCGCGCAAAAGCGCATCTGTCCATCCCCGACAGATGCGCTTCCTTTTTTTGCGTGTCATCAGACGGATCGTCCTTCTTATGCTGCCGGGCGAAAAAGAGCAGGCTGATCCACCGATTGCCCGCTGCCGTTACATGCTGCGGGAAATGGCAACGATCGAACGCCTTACCAGCTTTTCAAACCGCGGCGCTGTCTGATCCGCGTTCTGCTGTACCTCCTCATGCAGCAGCGGACCGCCGGTCATGCCCGCCGCCATATTGGAAACGCAGGAAATGCCGCATACGCGCATACCCATATGACGCGCCGCAATCACCTCGCAGGCTGTGCTCATGCCAACCGCATCCGCGCCGAGCGCACGCGCCATGCGTATCTCCGCCGGTGTTTCAAACTGAGGACCGGGCAACTGGATATAAACGCCCTCCTGGAGCGGGATGTTTTCCTTTTGTGCCGTTTTGCGTATGATATCACGCAGTTTTGGGTCATATGCATCCGTCATATCCGGAAAACGCACGCCCAGCTGCTCTATATTCGCGCCGCGCAGCGGAGACGGGATGAATGAGGAAATATGATCTGTAATCAGCATCAAATCGCCGGCCTGAAAGCGCTCGCAAATACCGCCGGACGCATTGGTCACCATCAATATCTCCGCTCCCATCAGCTTCATCAGCCGAATGGGCAGCACGACATCCTGAATGTCATAGCCTTCATAATAATGCACACGCCCCTGCATAATCACAACCGGCACGGCATCCACATAGCCGAAAACGAACTGTCCCTTATGTCCCTCTACTGTCGAGACCGGAAACGTATCTATCTGATGATAGCCGACTGTCTGCACAATGCGAATGGTATTCGCAAAATTGCCCAGCCCTGTACCGAGCACCAATGCCAGCTGCGGCTTGAAATCCGTTAATGTACGCAGGCTGCCGTAGCATTTCATCAGTTTTTCATAGGTTGGATTCATGGCATTCCACTTCCTTTCTTACCTGTAGTATACCATGTTTTACCGTGCTGTTACAAATTTTTCTGCCGAACGGATTTTCTTGCAGCCGGTTAAAAAATTTGGTACAATGTGTATACTTTGTAGGCTTATGGAAAGGATCCGATCTATGAATATAACGGCAAAGCTGGCGCAGGAGCTGAATCTGCGCACAGACCACGTAGAAAATGTCATCGCGCTGTTGGATGAAGGCAATACCGTTCCGTTTATCGCACGCTACCGCAAAGAGATGCACGGAACGATGGACGATCAGGTCATCCGCCAGCTGGCGGATCGCCTTGCTTATCTGCGCGGTCTGGAAACGCGGAAGGAGGAAGTCCTGCACGCCATCGAAGAGCAGGGGAAACTGACGGCTGCGCTCCGCACCTCCATTGTGCAGGCGGAAACGCTGACAGAAGTCGAAGACCTGTATCTTCCGTTCCGCCCCAAGCGCCGTACACGCGCTTCCATTGCCCGCGAAAAGGGACTCGAACCGCTGGCTGAGAGCCTGCGCAAAGGCAGCAATGAATCCATCGAGCAGCTTGCGCAGCCCTATCTGTCCGCTGAATCGGGCATAGAGACTGTAACAGATGCCTGTAACGGTGCGCTGGATATCCTCGCAGAGGACTGCTCTATGAATGCCGCGCTGCGTTCGCACCTGCGCGCATTACTCCGTTCGACAAGCGAACTGGTATCCACCGGAAAAGAAGCCGAATCCACTGTCTATGCACAATATGCAGATTTCCGCAGTCCGGTACGCCGTCTGCAAAGCCATCAGATTCTCGCTCTCAACCGCGGTGAACGGGAAAAGCTGCTCAAAATCGACATTGACTGCGATGAGGATGCCGCGATACAGCTGATTGCCCGCTCCGTATTCCGCAAACCGCATCCATATGCAGATGAATTATCCGCCATGTGCGCAGACGCATGGAAGCGTCTGCTGTTCCCCTCCCTCAGCCGTGAACTGCGCAAGGAACTGACGGACGCCGCCAATGAGCAGGCGATTTCTACATTCGCATTGAATCTGCGCCCGCTGCTCATGCAGCCGCCGATCAAAAACAGGGTTATCCTGGGTTTCGATCCGGCATATCGCACCGGCTGCAAGCTGGCAGTCGTCGATGAGACCGGCGCAGTGCTGGACACCGCCGTCATTTATCCAACGCCGCCGCACAGCAAAACAAAGGAAGCCGCGCGCACCCTCACCGCGCTGTACCACAAGCATCACTTCACCTGTGTCGCGCTCGGAAACGGTACGGCAAGCCGCGAATCCGAACAATTTCTGACCGGCTTTATCCGTGAGACCGGATTTCCGATCTCTTATATGGTCGTCAGCGAGGCGGGCGCTTCCGTCTACTCCGCTTCCAAGCTGGGTGCGCAGGAATTTCCGGACTATGATGTTTCCCTGCGCTCCGCGGTTTCCATTGCCCGCCGGCTGCAAGACCCGCTGGCAGAGCTGGTGAAGATCGACCCGAAGGCGATCGGCGTCGGACAATACCAGCACGATATGCCGCAGGCGCGGCTTTCCCAAACGCTGGACGGCGTTGTGGAGGACTGTGTCAATGCGGTCGGCGTTGACCTGAATACCGCGTCTCCCTCGCTGCTGGAGCATATTTCCGGTATCTCTCCTGCCATTGCCAAAAATATTACCGCCTTCCGCGAGGAAAACGGCGCGTTTTCCTCCCGCAAGCAGCTGCTCAAGGTATCCAAGCTCGGTCCCAAGGCATATGAGCAGTGCGCGGGCTTCCTGCGCGTAGCGGAAAGCAGCGAAGTGCTGGATCACACAGGCGTGCATCCGGAGTCCTATCCGGCAGCGAAAAACCTGTTGGCTCTGTGCGGCTATACAGAAGAAGATGTCCGTGCACATCGGCTTTCCGATTTAAACCGCCGCATCAAACAGACCGGCAAAGCTGCGCTTGCGCAGCGCTGCGGCATCGGCGTCCCGACGCTGACCGACATCGCCGCAGAGCTTCAGAAGCCCGGACGCGACCCGCGCGATGAATTACCCGCGCCTCTTCTGCGCAGCGCGGATGTCATGACGCTGGAGCAGCTTCAGCCCGGTATGCAGGTCGTCGGTACGGTACGAAATGTCTGTGACTTCGGCGCCTTTGTGGATATCGGTGTGCATGAGGATGGTCTGGTACACATCTCGCAGCTATGCGATAAATTTGTAAAGCATCCGTCTGAGGTCGTCCGCGTCGGTGATATCGTCAAGGCAGTCGTCCTGTCGGTAGACGTAAACAAGAAACGCATCGGCTTGTCCATGAAACAGGTAAAGCAATAACAGGTTCTGTACGAAAATTTTGACCGTTCAGACAACGCCCGGCACCACAAAAAGCGGGGCATGTGTACATTTCACATGTCCCGCTCAGATTGTAGAAAAAGTGAAATCTCAATGCATATGATGCAGGGATTTCGACA
>CAYNPX010000134.1:0-5102 GCA_964399205.1 uncultured Butyricicoccus sp. | reverse complement strand
TCCTGCGGCAGCGGTGTGCCCGACTGCGCCGCATCGTAGCAGACGTCCATCAGATGGGCGGCATTGAATTGCGCCTGCCGGAAGATTTGGAAATAATCGGTATAGCGGCGCACATATGGCGTCTGCGCGTCGATCCATGACTGATGGCTGAGATTAACACAGTCAGCCTCCAATGGTTCGGTCGGACGGATGAGCGAGGAGACGGCTCCGGCGCTGCCCAGACGGTTTTCGAGCCAAAGGGCGGCGGAAGCGCGGCGTCCGGTTTTGTCATGCAGCAGGTACTGGACGCGCAGCATGGAGCGCATGGACGCCCTGATCGTTTTCGGCGGGAGCCGTGTCCCATAGACCTCCCATATTGCATCGGAGAGCAGTGCGCCGATGGCATTTGCGGCTTTTTTATCGAGAGACAGCGCAAGATCGGCACGGAAAGCGGCATTGCCGCCGGGACGTTCCCGTTCCAGCAGTGCGCGGTCGAGTTCCGCTTCACATAAATTGTGCAGCGCGCTGAGCGACAGCTGCGGGAACAATGGTTCAAGACGATAATTGGAAATATATGTTACAAATGGATGCGCCGCGCTGTCAAGCGCATAATGGCAGCAAAAGCCCAATAAATACGCGGTTGCTTCCGGCGTATGGAGACGGGCGCACGCGGCGACAAGCGCGGAGAACATACGGCCGACGCGCGCAGTATGAATGCAGTGCCCCATACGGACAACGCGGTTTTCCATGAACGGCTGATGATAAAACAGGATATCCGGTCCCTGGGCGCCCCAGCGAAACGCCATCGGCGCGGCGGAAACCGCCTTGACGATATAGGGCTGCGCCTGTGCGAGAGCGGCGTCCGCAAAGCGGTGGTGAGAGACAAACGCAGGCATAATAGACTACCTCCAATGTCATGCGATGATAGATTGTGTTAAAATAGATCGAATAGCTTTATTATAGGAGTGTTTTCACAAAAAGTACACAATTTCGGCATACAAAAATTCGAGGAAAAAACATTACAATTCCGTTACACTGACCACATCGGAATACTTGCAACGCAAACACAACGGGTGTATACTATAAAATGTATGCTAAAAAAACAAACGGGCACATGCCCGATGGAACGCCAAAGGAGCGAATATCATGAAACTTGGTATTGTCGGATTGCCGAATGTCGGCAAGAGCACACTGTTCAATGCCATCACGAATGCCGGTGCGGAATCGGCAAACTATCCGTTCTGCACGATCGACCCGAACGTGGGTATGGTCAGCGTGCCGGATGAGCGTCTGGACAAGCTGACGGAAATGTATCACCCGCCGAAAACCATACCGGCTGTCGTTGAATTTGTCGACATCGCGGGACTGGTGCGCGGCGCGTCCAAGGGGGAAGGTCTTGGAAACAAATTCCTGTCGCATATCCGCGAGGTGGACGCGATCGTCCATGTTGTGCGCTGCTTCGATAACCCGAATATCGTCCATGTTGAGGGCAGCATTGACCCGCAGCGCGATATTGAGACGATCAATCTGGAGCTGATCCTGTCCGATCTGGAACTGCTGGAACGCCGCATCGACCGTTCCAGAAAGCTGGCGAAGGGCGATAAAAAATACAACGAGGAAATTGCTGTTTTTGAACGCCTGTATGCGCATTTGGAGGAAGGAAAGACCGCGCGCACTTTTCCGGAATTTGAAGAACAGAAGGAATTGATCGAAACCGTCGATCTGTTGTCCTCGAAGCCGGTTATTTACGCGGCGAATGTCGATGAAAACGGCTTTACGGGCGATGAAGAAGAAAATGTGCGCCTGGAAACAGTCCGCAGGATTGCGGATGCGGAAGGCGCGATGGTATTGCCGATCTGCGCGCAGCTGGAGCAGGACATTGCCGGACTTGAGGAAGAAGAAAAGGAGCTTTTTCTGTCCGAACTGGGACTGGAGGAGTCCGGTCTTGACCGTCTGATTCGTGTTTGCTATGATCTGCTGGGTCTGATGAGCTTCCTGACCGCAGGACCCAAGGAGGTGCGCGCATGGACAATCAAAAAGGGCACCAAAGCGCCGCAGGCAGCCGGAAAAATTCATACGGACTTTGAACGCGGCTTTATCCGCGCGGAGGTCGTTTCGTATGACGATCTGATGTCATGCGGCACAATGACGGCGGCAAAGGAAAAGGGTCTTGTCCGTTCGGAAGGCAAGGAATATGTGATGCGTGACGGCGATATTGTCGTTTTTCGTTTTAATGTATAAAGATAGTGTGCATTTTTGTGGCTGCTTTTGCTGAAAAAATAAAAATATACACCAAATAGTACTAAATTTGTTGCAGTTTTGTAATTGTAATTTTTCCTGAGATGCACTATGATATTCATATCGTGAATGCGTGGGATAAAATATTCGGCGTAAAAGAAAGAGAAGTTCGTTTATCGACATGAGCAGGAGGAAATGACTGCATGAAAGATACCAATCAGTCTGATATGATACCGGAGCAGAACGGCGCGGAGGAATCCACCAAAGGGTTTCCTGTAGTTACGGAACAGGACGAAGCGAATGCGGCTTCGTTTGAGATGAAAAAGAAGCAGAAGGACGGCAGCTGGGTCGCGGCAGCGCCGGTTCATGTTACCAATACTGCGGCGGAAGTGCCGGAAACGCAGCCGGAACAGCCCGCAGAGGCGCCGGAACAGAAATCCGCTCCCGCTGCTGAACCGGTGCCGGAACCGGCTGACGAAATTCCGGAGGAAAACGCAGAGGAACCGGACGATGCGCCGCAGGAAGAACAGCAGGAAGAACAGCCGGCTGAGCCTGCCGTTGAGCAGAGGAAACGGAAAGCGGGCAAGGTCAAGCGTATTGCGCTGGGCGTGCTGGGCGCGGCGGCAGCGGTTGTGATCGCGTTCAGCGTGTATGTTTATACATACAGCGGTATTTTTCCGGGCGTGTGTGTCGCGGGAGAATATAAGCTGGGCGGTATGACGCAGGACGAAGCACAGGAATACATCGCGTCCGAGGTACAGAACGGCGTATTTGCGGAAGAATTGTCGCTGACCGGTAAGGATCTGGTCGCGGACAAAGAGGAAAACTATACGATCAAAATCGCGGACGTTGCGCAGTCGCTGGATAGCCGGACATCCGCGCAGCAGGCATATCTGATCGGTCGGGAAGGAAACTATTTCCAGCGCGTCGGCACAGTGCTCAGCAGCATGTTCTCCGGCTGGGAAATATCGCTGAACGCTTCCATCAAGGATGGCGCTGTCGAGCAGCAGGTTGAAGCGATTAAGGCCGAGCTGACATATGACCCGATTCAGCCGAGCTGGGAAGTAGACAAGACGGCGCAGACGCTGGAGGTTGACACCGGCAGGCAGGGCGTTGCCTTTGATGCGGACACCGTTGTCAGCGATATCACCGCGCAGGTGAGCGCGGTCAATCTGGAACCATATACCATCGACACCTATATTGTCGATCAGGAGAAGCCGGACGCGGCGGCAATTGCGGCGGACGTCAACACGGACGCGAAGAACGCGACGGTTGACAAAAGCGACGGGAAGACCGTGATCGAAGCGGTTGACGGCATCAAGGTGGATGAAAGCACCATTTCGTCTGCCATTGGCGACGCAAGCGAGCAGAGCTATTCGATCCCGATCGAACTGACCAAGGCGACGATCACCAAGGCTGATCTGGAGCCGGTGCTGTTCCGCGATACACTGGCATCGGTCACTACCTATTATAACAGCGGTCAGAGCGGACGCACGACGAATGTGCGTCTGGCAGCACAGCATTGTGATGAGACGATTCTGAACCCGGGCGAGGAATTTTCCTATAATGGCACGGTCGGTGAGCGCACCGCGGCCCGCGGCTTCCGTTCCGCGATCATCTATTCGGACGGCAACGAGATCAGCGGTCTTGGCGGCGGCGTCTGCCAGGTTTCCTCTACCATCTATATGGCTGTTCTGCGTGCGAACCTGGAGGTTACGGAGCGTTCCTGCCATCAGTTCCAGGTTTCGTATACGCCGGTATCGCAGGATGCCGCGGTGTACTGGGGCTCGAAGGACTTCCGCTTTGTCAACGACACGGATTATCCGATCAAGATCCAGATGAGCGTTGGCGGCGGCGCGCTGTCGTGTACCATTGTGGGCACCAAGACAGACAGCACGGCAAAGGTATCGCTGTCGGCCAAATCGTATACCAGCGGAAGCTATAAGTACGCAACGCTGTATAAAACCGTCACGATCAACGGGGAAACAACCACCTATAAAGAAAACAGCAGCGCATATCTGCTGCACTGACGAAACAGGCATTCATCCGTCGCGCACAGGAGGCATAACATGAAAAAGCAACATGCAGAAAATGTATATGGCAGTAAGCTGGATGCAAAGAAGGACATTGCTGCTATGCTGTGGCCTACACTGGGCGCGACGGCACTTTATTTGCTGCCGGTGGTGCTGATCTCTGCGGCGCTGGTAGCGGTGTGCGGCGGAACGGATACAGAGGCGATCAGCAAGCTGAGCGATCAGCAGCTGATGACCTATCTCGGTGTGTATCTGCTTGCGCATTTCTTTATCGTTCAGCCGTTGTATTACGGTCTGACACAATTCTATGCGCTGCAGCGCGCGGGAGCGCGGCCATCTGTGAGCACAGTGACCATGTGCCTGACCTCCTTTCGCCTGTATTTCCGCGCGCTCCGGCTGACACTGGTGATCCTGCTGTTTTCTGTACTGTGGGCGATCCCGCTGGCGATTGTCTGCGGCGCGGGCTTCGCACTGTACTATTATGTGCTGCCGGGCGGCTTCGGCTGGTTTGTGTGCATCGAGATCATCATTATTGCGATGATCGCGTATCTGAGCGCCGTGATGCGCTATCATTGCGCCTATGCATTGATAACGGAGCAGCCGGAGCTGGGCTGCTGGGCGGCAGTCCGCCAGACGGCGCGAAAATTCCGCGGACATAACGGTGAAATGCTCAGCCTGATGGTGAGCTTTATGCTCTGGTACATATTGACCGTCATGATCGGCGGCTTGCTGCTGATTATCCTGTGTCCGTATGTCCTGCTCTCGGTATATCATTTGTTTGACCGCATCCGCGGCGTGCAGATCAAGGTAATGCCGAAGGAAACGCAGCAGGACGAGTCAAAAGGGGAATAA